>DATLKM010000125.1:0-1758 GCA_035538435.1 Binatia bacterium | reverse complement strand
CCTGGTCGACGAACGCGTGGGCCGTGTGCAACCAATTCATCGGACGCCGGGCACGGCAGTGCTTTGCGTGGGGCTCGCCACTGCGGTCTGCATGCTGCTGGGCGGCGCTATTCTTGTTCCCGTTACTGAAGTTGGCTCCGTTGCCAGCGCGATCGGATGGACGGCAAGCTGCGCCGCGTACCTGCGACTGCGAAACAAGGGAGGGTTCGCTTCGATATCGCGCACAGGTTTTGCCGTGGCCGGATTTGGTTTGTTGGTCGCGATTGCCATGCTGCTGATGAAAATCGTTCCTGCCGTCCCCGGTCACTTCACCAACTACGAATGGCTGGCATTGGGGGTCTGGATCGTCTTGGGCCTGGCTTCGTGGCGCCGTGCATCCCTCAAATCCCCGAAGGCGCCGGCGTAAAGCCTCAACCCAGCCTGAGCGGTTAGAATAACGGTTCTCTAAGAGAGAAACTCAATCATGAAATTCGGCCCTCTTTTCGCAATCCTGTTGCTCACGTTTGCATCCCGCGCGCAATCGCCATCCCCATACGATATTGTCATCATCAACGGACACATCATCGACGGCACCGGGTCGCCGTGGTATTCCGGCGATGTCGGCATCCGCGATGGGAAAATCGCCGCCATCGGAAATCTTTCCGCTTCCGCGCGCAAACGCACGATCGATGCCGCCGGTAAAGTTGTCGCTCCCGGTTTCATCGACATGCTGGGCCAGTCCGATCTGAGCATTCTGGTCGATCCCCGTCTGCCCTCGAAAATTTATCAGGGCATCACCACGGAAATCACCGGCGAGGGCGGATCGGCCGCTCCGCTGAATGACGCGATTATCCAATCCGACCGGTCCACCTATGAGCACTACCGCATTACGGCGGATTGGCGCACGTTCCGGCAATATTTCGCGCGCCTTGAAAAGCAGGGCATGGGAATCAACCTGGCAAGTTATGTTGGGGCGACGCAGGTCCGCCGCATGGTGCTGGGGGATGGCGATGTGCAGCCGACTGCGGCACAGCTGGAACAGATGAAGTCGCTGGTAACTGAGGCCATGAAAGACGGGGCGGTCGGAGTTTCTACCGCGCTTGAATACGCGCCCGCGCCTTATGCGAAAACGGAAGAACTGATCGCGCTCGCGGCCGCAGGGGGGAAATTCGGCGGAATATACGCCACCCACATGCGCAACGAAAGCGGTTCCGTTCTGCAAGCCATTGACGAAGCTTTGCGCATCGGCCGCGAAGCCCATGTCCCCGTGGAAATCTGGCACATCAAAGTAGCGGGAAAAGACAATTGGGGACGCATGCCCGAGGTAGTGGCGAAAATCAACGCCGCACGCGCAACCGGCGCCGACGTCAGCGCCAATACCTACGCCTACACCGCCTGGTTCAACGACTTTTCCGCTTTCATTCCGGCGTGGGCGCACGATGGCGGAAGCGAGAAGCTGGTCGAACGGCTGAAAGAGCCGGCCACGCGTGACCGCATAAAAAAGGAAATGCTGACGCCCTCGACAGCGTGGGACAACGAATGGCAGGAAATTCCCGGGCCGGAAGCGGTGATGATCGGCATTGTGCAAAATCCCAAAATGCTGCCCATGCAGGGCAAGCGCCTTTCCGAGATCGCCAGGCTCTGGAAAGAAGAACCGATCGACGCACTGATCGATTTTCTAATCCAGGATCCCGCCGCCGGCGTGGCGGTTTTCGGCATGTCGCAACCCGATGTTACGCTGGCGCTGCAACAGCCCTGGGTCTCCATCGACAATGATTC
>DATLKM010000124.1:0-22629 GCA_035538435.1 Binatia bacterium | reverse complement strand
TTCGGCCCGGCCAGGAAAATCCGCGCCCCCATCTGATTTTCATTCGCCGGCTCCGGCTTCGCGGTTTTCGCCCTCACATCGTCATAGCGCCGGTCGAACGCCACCGACGAATAGTAGTACTGCGGAACGATCTGCGAGAGCGTCCACGTCTTCCCGCCATCGCTGCTGAATGCCAGGTTCGGCCCATCCTGATCGGGATGCTTGTAGTCCCCGCCGGCAATCACTCCATGCATCGCATCGCGAAAAGCAATGGAAAAAATCCCCGCCGAATCCGGCCCATGATTGATCGGCGTATCGAAAACCTGCCACGTCCGCCCGCGATCAGCGGAATGAAACACCCGCGCCACTTTACCCCCGCTGGCGAACCATATGTTCGGATCGAGCGCCCGGCCCGGTCCCTCCCCCGTATTTCCATGGAGGATCGCAATACACGAATTGCTCGCCGCAAAGGCCCCTTCTCCGTCCACTGCGGGTGGAAGTTGCGCGGTCGAAACCGGGCTCCAATTCTGCCCGTCCTCCGTCATCAGCAGCTCAAACTTGAGCGTCCCGGATTCATCGGGTACGGGATCGCCCAGCACGATTCCGTGCGAGCGGTCCCAGAACACCATCGTGTCGAAAAATCCCTTCGGATTCTTGTTCGTGAACTGCAACGCCCAGTGTCGGCCCGCGTCGGTGGTGTGATAAATCCGCGACTGGTCACCCGGGCCGGCCGACATCAGAAAAGCCTCGTCAGCCGAAAACGCCGCCACGCCGCGAAAATCCAGTGATTCAGCCCCCCGAACCTGATCGGGAATCCAGGTGTGCCCATCCGTGGTGCGCAGATAGGTTCCCTGCGTGCCTGAGGCCCAGGCGATTGTCCGCGAAACAGCGCTGGCTCCCCGCAGGCCCTCGGTTGTGTGGGAAGTCAGAATTTGCGGAGCAGTCTGGCTCACCGCCACAGCAGCGGTGAAAAAGAACAGAAATATTCGCATGACAAATTCTCGCGGAAACGCTTCCGGACGCGGGACCCGCCTACTTCGCCATGAAATCGGCGAACGACGCGTATTTGCCGAAGACAATCCGTAGCGTGCACTTGTTGCCCACATGGGCGAACGCTACTTCCAGCGATTCTGCGGGCTGCGGAATCTGGTCGGTTTCGATCTGCCCCCGTGCGATATCCTGCTTTTCGTCGTAGGGCGAACCCGGCGTCACATTCTTGTTCACCGCCAGCGACCACCGGTCTTTCGCCGGAAACGGATAAACCGTATAAGCGCCAAGGGGAATTTCCGCTCCGGAAAAGCTTAAAGGCGCTTCTGTGAACAATGTCATGGGCGACCCGCCCGGAGTCCACGGTTTGCCGTTCGACGGCTTGTCACTTTTCGTTGTCGCCGAATTGTAGCGAATGTAGACCTGCCGCCCATCCTCGAGCGTGCATGTGGTAGTGGATTGTTGCGCCGAAACGAAACCCGAAAGACCAAGCAGAAAAGAAATAGCGAAAAGACAACGTGCCGGAACCATGAGTACCCTCTGGGCCAGAAGTTTAGCCCGAAAGAAGCCGCAGCGGGAAGGAAATTTCTGAGAACCGGGTATTCTTCCCCCCTCTGCGGTCGCCGCAACTGTCGCCAGACCATCGCACGTCACTGGCCTTCGGTTACGTACTCCCGTCTCTGCGCCGTTGCTACCGTGAATGGCGGACCGGTTCGCTCCACGGTCCCAGAGGACCCATATTCATGGCGAAGTCAAAGCTCAAAATTCTTTACGGCGAAGGTGACGAGAAAGAACAGGAAGTGACCGCGTCGGCCTTGGAAAAGGCCGGACACTCCGTCGAAAAAGCCATTGGCCGCAAGGCAATGGAAGCGGCATTCAAAAAGAGCAGTTTCGACCTGGTCGTTCTCGGCCCCACACTCAGCCGGAATGACCGTCACCATCTGCCTTACATGGCGAAAAAGGCCAACGCCGAGATCAGCGTCCTGGTGATGCACGCCGATGGCAGCCGCCATCCCTACGTTGACGCATGCACCGACACGGGCGCCAGCCTCGAAAACGTGCTCGCCCGCATCGAAACCATGACCATCGCCGGCATGATGCCCCGTGCCGCTGGCGCATCAGCAGGAAGATAAAGCGCTCAAGGGTGGGACGGGCGATTCGTCCGTCCCCATCCATGCAGAGGCAGCCGCCTCGGCTGCCCAAGCGAGCTAAGCGGGCGCCATCAGTCGCCTCTTAGTCGGCAAATTCGGGGCTGTCCCCGCGTATCTACCGTCCCCGGCTCTCCATCCACCCCTGCAAAATCAAAACCGCCGCCATTCGGTCCACCGCCTTGGCCCGCTTATCGATCGACAGGTCCGTTTCCCGCAGCAATCGGTTTGCCTCGGCCGATGTCAGCCGCTCGTCCCATAGATGGACCGGCAACTGAAATCTCCGCCGCAACTCTTCCGCGAAAGCCTGCATTTTTTCCGACTGCGTGCCCTCTTCCCCGCTCATGCGCAACGGCAGCCCCACCACGATCTCCCGGACTTCATAGTCCCGGATGACCTTCTCCAGGGTGGCCATGTCTTGGCGCTTGTTCTTCCGTTGCAGGGTTTCCAGGCCCTGCGCTGTAATTCCCAGGGGGTCGGAGACGGCGATACCAATGCGGCGCGAACCTACATCCAAGCCTAGTGTGCGTCCAACAAGGGCCATGCCAAGGCGATTATAGTGGCAACCCGCCGTCGGTCGGCGGTTTGTGATGCTAACCAACGTTTTATCAGTATATTAGCGGCATCATGAGAGCGTTCCGGCAGCGCTAGCCAGCTCCACTGCGGGTAGGATGAGGCAGCGCAACTTGCCTTTCCTCCCATTTCGGGATAGTATATTTCTAGTAAAGGTTACCTTCTCCCAAACGCTGTTCCCTTCCTTTTCTGGGTGCCTTTTATGAGCAGTGCAGACCTGAATTTTCACATCGGCGATAAGGTCGTTTATCCCAACCACGGTGTCGGGGTCATTGAGCAGATTGCCAGCCGGTCGATCGGCGCTACCGTGGAAAGGTTCTATCTGCTCAACATCAAAGCCAGCAGTTTGAAGGTGATGGTGCCCTGCGCCAATGCCGGCAGCGTGGGAATCCGCCGGGTGGTCCGCAACGGCGAAGTTCAAAAGATTCTGGACTTTCTTTCCCTTGCCGAAAGCCTGTCGACCGCCGATTGGAAAGACCGCTTCAAAGAAAATTCCGACCGCATGAGGACCGGCTCCCTGCTCGAAGTGGCCGGAGTGCTCAAGAGCCTGATCGCCCTGCACCAGGCCAAACCGCTCTCGTTCCGGGAAAAGAAAATGCTCGAGCGCGCCCGCTATCTGCTGGTCAGCGAGATGGCTATGTCGCGCAACTGCGAAGAAACCAAGATCGAAGAACTGCTCGGAACGGCCTTGGGCAAGTGCAACCTCCGGCTCCCCGAAGCCTCTGAATTTCAGGCCTGATTCGCCTTCTTCCCTGCCATCGAGCATTTAGGTTTTCGTCGGCGGCCCGAAACCCAGCCTGTTACTATTGTCCTTCAACTTTACAGCCCTAATCCTTATTGCAAATGGTCCCCAAGCGTTTCAGTGAGCGATCGCTCCTGCTTCTCTGCATCTTCATGGGCGTTGTGCCGGCCTGGATTGGCCGCTTCTCCCTGAATCAAGACGGCATTTCCTATCTCGACATGGGGGATGCTTATCTTCGCGGCGACTGGGCTCATGCCATCAACGCCTATTGGAGCCCCATGTATCCCTGGATTCTGGGCCTCGCGCTGCGCCTTTTCCATCCATCCATTTGGTGGGAAAATCCCGTCGTCCACGGCGTCAACCTGGTCATTTATATTGCCTCGCTTTTCTGCTTCCGTTTTTTTCTGGACTGCGTGATTCGCTCTTTGCAAGATGAGCGCGGAAACGGGAACCGAGACTGCGAACCTCTACCCGAATGGGTGATCAAGCTGCTCGGCTACGGAGTTTTTCTCTGGGCCACCGTCGTCCTCATCGAATCGAGCGACATCACCCCCGATCTCCTCATCGCTGCTTGGGTTTTTCTGATCGCGGGCTACCTTGTTGAATTGCGCAGCGATGAGTCTTATAGAAAATTCGCCGTGTTCGGGCTGCTTTGCGGCTTCGCTTACCTGAGCAAAACTGTGATGTTTCTAGTCAGCTGGATCTTGCTGGCGATTCTGCTCTTTTCCGCGCGTCCCACCAAACGCCGCATTGCCGGCGTGGCATTGGCCGCTGCTCTTTTCCTCGCGGTGGCCTCGCCCTACATTGCCGCGCTCTCTCGCCAAAAGGGACGCCTTACCTTCGGCGACAGCGGCAAGCTGGCCTACGCCAGCATGGTGAATCCCAACGTTCCCCAGAAGCACTGGCAAGGCGACCCGCCGGAAGGCGGCATCCCCAAACACACCACGCGGCAATTGCTTGATAAGCCTCCGGTTTTTGAATTCGACCGGCCGGTTATCGGAACCTATCCGGTATGGTACGACCCCTCCTATTGGGATGACGGAGCGCGGGGCGCCTTCCGCCTGCGCGCACAGATTCGAGTGCTGGTGCAGAGCGCGCGCAATTACAGCAAAATGCTCCTGGGCCAGTTGGGACTACTCGCCGGCATAGCAATTTTTGTTCTCTGGGGCGGAACTGCCGCTCGAAAGGGAATTCTCTACAATTGGCCGCTCATCGTCGCTGCGCTGGTTCCCATGGCGATGTATTCCCTGGTTCTCGTCCGCTCCAGATACGTTGGCGGATTCGCCGCCTTGCTCTTCATGGGATTGCTGGCTGGCATCCGCCTGCCCAAGACATCCGGAGAATCGCGGTTGCTCAGCCACGTCACCCTTGCTGTAGCCGGTACAATTTTGTTTTCAGTTCTTGCCTTCCTGGCCGAATTCGCCTTTACCACCCTGACGGTCTACAGTCTGCCCATGCCGAAAGATGAAATTCGTGCCGCGATTGCCTTGCAAACTATGGGCCTGCGCCCCGGCGATCCTGTCGCCAGCATCGGAGACGGCACGGTCGATTATTGGGCGCGCATGGGTCGCTACCATGTTGTGGCCGAGGTGTTTTCTCCCGAGCCGGGAGCGGAGCACTTTTGGAGCGAATCCTGGGAACGCCGCAAACTGGTCTATGAGACCCTGCGTCGTACGGGAGCGAAAGCCGTCATCGTTTGGTCCCCGCCCGAGGGAGTTGACCCCGGCTGGGTGCAGGTCGGCAGCACAAACTATTACATGCGGTTCTTGGGAAACTGATTCATGGAATCCACGGACACTACAAAATCCGGCTCCTTGCGAGCAAACGCCGCCGGCGTTCTGCACGAAAAACTGGTGTGGAACCGTCGCGTCGAAGTACTGGCCGGCTGGTTTGCGGAATTGCTCCCCCAGGGCGTCCGCGTTCTGGATATCGGCTGCGGCAACGGCTTAATCTCGGCCGCTCTCCTGGCCCAGCGTCCTGATCTCCGCGTTGAAGGCATCGATGTGCTTCCGCGCACTCTCACCCACATCCCCGTCCAGATTTTTGACGGCACGCACATTCCCTTTCCCGATGCCGCCTTTGACGTGGCCCTGTTCTCCGACGTGCTGCACCACACCATCGACCCGAGCGTTCTTCTACGCGAGGCCCGCCGCACTGCCTCGCAATACGTCCTGATCAAAGACCACTACCGCGAGGGCATTGCAGCCAACAGTCGCCTGCGCTTCATGGATTGGGTGGGCAACGCCAGGTTCGGAGTCGCCTTGCCCTATAACTATTGGAGCGAACGCGAATGGCGCGCGGCGTGGGCGGAAAGCGGATTGCAGCCCGAACGCATTGTCACGAAATTAGGCCTATATCCGAAAGTCGCCGATTGGATATTTGGCGCGAAATTGCATTTCATCGCGCTGCTGCGGCGCTAGCGGCGTCCGGTTTGATAAATGACCGCCCCGAGTAGTCGAGTCTCTTCAGCGGAGCCTGGATGCTCCGCTCCAGAAAAAATTCTTCCACTGCTTTCCGGGCGCCCTGCCAATAGCCGAAGTCGTCCAACTGGATCACTCCGCCGGGAACGACTTTATCGTAGAGAGTATCCAGGCAGGCTTTCACGCTGTCATACCAGTCGCCGTCAATGTGCAGCACGGCAATGCGCGCGATGGGTGCGGCGGGCAGCGTCTGCTGAAAAAGTCCTTTTACGAACTCAACGTTGTTTGCGATGCCAAGGCGTCGGAACATATCCCGCACCTCCTCCAGCGTTCCGATGCAGGTGCCGGTGAAAAGATCGGCGACTTCGAAATCGGGATCGTGCGCAGTGGGCGCCGGCAGGCCCTCAAAAGTGTCAAAGAGCCAAAGTTTTCGTCGCGCGTGGAGACGCTGAAGAGTCAATCCCATTAAAGCAGCACTGCCGCCGCGTGCGCAGCCGCACTCGACCACGTCGCCCGGAATCTCCCGGCTCACAACGTAACGGATCGCCCGATGCAGCCCGCGCAGGCGCGCGTTGCTGCACATGGTATGCCTGCGGACCTGCCGGTGAAGCGAAGCAAACTCCGAAGGCGAAATCCGGTCCCAACCCGCCGTGGCGGCGCGCAACACGCCGTCGGCCACGAAACGGGGGTCCCGCATACGATACAGGACCTCTCTCCACGGGTGGCTTCCCCGCTGCTTCGCGGTCAACGGAATGCTGGCGAAACTCATCGATGGCGCAGCCCCAGAATGCTGAGAAAAAAGCTGGAAAAAATTGTCTGCACGCCCAGCGTCAGGCACAAGGCCGCCGGAATCACCAACCGTAGCGTGCGGGAAATGTCGAGCGGGCCAAAACCGGCAGCGCTCCACACATGCACCGCGTAGAGAGAAACTCCCAGCCCCGCAACAGACAATGCCGCTCCAAAGATCAAGCCGCTTTCCAGCGTTATGAACTTGAACATCTTGTCCAGTGCCGGATCGGGAGGGTGGAGCCCCTCACTCACTGCAAAAATCTTCGTGAACACCGCAAATGCGATCGCCTGAAATCCCAGCAGCACCGCGATCGCCGCATACAGCAAGGTGTGAACATCGAGCACCGCGCGCCCAACTTGTCTCGGCCCGGGCAGCAGCCACGCGCCGACCATCAGTCCCATCAACATCAGCGCCAGGCCGGGATACAGAAACAGCCAGCGGGGGCTATACAAAAGAAGAAATCGCAAATGCCGCCAGCCGTCCCGCCAGGGCCGCAGGTGCGGAGCCCGGTTGCGGCCATCCGGCGCCAGCGTAGTCGGCACTTCGCAGATCGGCATGTGAAACAGCGTCGCCTTCACCACCATCTCGCTGGCAAACTCCATTCCCGTCGATCGCAGCGCCATGCGTTCGTAGGCCGTTTTGCTGAACCCGCGCAGCCCGCAATGAAAGTCCTTGCACGGGCTTTTGAAAAACAGTCGCCCAATTCGCGTCAGCACGGGATTGCCCAGATAACGATTCAACGGCGGCATGGCGCCGGGGTGAATCCCTCCCCGAAACCGATTGCCCATCACCAGCTCATAACCCGCCCGAAGCTGCTTCAGAAACACCGGTATGTCGCCGAAATTGTAGCTGGCGTCGGAGTCGCCCATGATGATGTACTTGCCCCGCGCCGCTGCAATTCCTCCCATCAGCGCATTGCCGTAGCCCTTCCGCCGCACCTCGATCACGCGCGCGCCCAGGCTTTCCGCAATCGCCTGCGAGCCGTCGCTGCTGCCGTTATCGGCCACAATGACTTCGCCTGCAATGCCGGCGTTGCGCATCGCGTCGCGCGCCTTCACAATGCAGCACTCCAGCGTTTCCGCCTCATTCAGGCACGGCATCACCACCGAGACTTCTATTTTTTGTTCCGCCGGAATGGTGGCTTGCCCAACGTACCCCACCGCCGCGATCGCTGCGTTCATTTCACCGCCCTCGCCGAAAGCAAACTTCACCTCTCCGCCAAACCGAAAGGCGTTGGGCTGGGCCGGACTGCCATCGATCGGGCAGAGGCATAACCTCACGAATCGGGCGGAAGTAAAATGCGTGGTTCTCTGAGGCTCAAAATTCTAGCACTAACCGCCCTGTGGCTATTTCGGAAAAAGCCCCAACCATCCCCGGAGTGCGTTGTCCCGTCTATAACGACGCTACCTCAAAAACCCGCGTCTTCGCCAGCGAGCCGGGGGTCTCGCTTGGGGCTTGCCCGAACTGACGAAACACAACTGCCCTCGACAACGGGCAACATCGCGCAACTGATAAAATAACCGGAGTGTCCACTTCCTCAAATCTCGTCCAGATCGGCCCGGTCCCGCCGCTTCGCGTCCCCAAACCCGAGTGGCTGCGCGCCAAGGCTCCGGTCGGCGACAATTTCCACAACCTGAAAAAACTGGCTCGCGGGCTGGGTCTGCATACCGTCTGCGAATCCGCGCAATGCCCCAACATCGGCGAATGCTGGAACCACAAAACCGCAACCTTCATGCTGCTCGGCGATATCTGCACCCGCCGCTGCGGTTTTTGCGCCGTGCCCAAAGGCAAGCCGGAACCAATCGATTGGGATGAACCTCGCCGCGTGGCTGAAGCCGTAGCCACGCTTGGCCTTAAGCACGCCGTTGTGACCAGCGTGAATCGCGATGATGACAACATCGGTGGCGCGCGTGTTTTCGCTGAAACCATCCGCGAAATCCGCGAACTGACTCCCGGCTGCCGCATCGAAGTTCTCATCCCTGATTTTCAGGGTCTGGAAGAACCGCTGAAAATCGTTCTGGACGCCCAGCCCGACGTTCTGAACCACAACACCGAAACCGTTCCCCGCCTCTATCGCGCCGTCCGCTCCGGAGCGCGCTACCAGCGCACCCTTGATCTTCTGGAAAACGCGAAGAAATTTTCTCCCGGCATGGTCACAAAAAGCGGCGTCATGGTGGGTCTGGGCGAGTCGACCGAGGAGTTGATCGAAGTTTTTCGCGACCTCGGCGCGCGTGGCGTCGACATTCTCACCGTCGGCCAGTACCTGCGGCCTTCGCGCGATCATCTTCCCATCGCCCGCTTCTACACGCCCGAAGAATTTCATGGCCTGCGCGACGAAGCTCTGCGCTTCGGTTTCCGCCATGTCGAATCCGGCCCCATGGTCCGCTCCAGCTATCACGCTCACGAACAGGCAGAATCGACCTCCGCGTCTCGGGTAGTTTCTTGAACGCTCGCGTGCAAATCTTCGCTTCAACCCGTTCCGTACCCCTGCGCCGCGCATGCTGAGCCTTCTGCTCGTGGTCCTCGGCTTCTTCGCCGGACTGCTGGGCGCACTCACCGGCATCGGCGGCGGCATCCTGCTCACTCCCATCCTCGCTCTGCATTTCGGAATTCCCATTCGTGAAGCCATCGGCACCAGCCTGGTCGCCGTGATCACCACTTCCGCCGCCAGTTCTTCCGTCCACTTGCAGCGCCACACCACCGACATTCGCCTTGGCATGACGCTCGAACTCGCCACATCTCTCGGCGCCGCCGTCACGGCCTATCTCGTCGACTACTTCAACCGCAACTGGCTTGAAGGGTTGTTTGCAGCGTTCCTTCTCTACAGTTCCATCACCATCCTCGTCCGCCGCGGCAGGATCAAAGATGAAACGCCCATGCCAGCGAACGGCGTCGTCACCATCCCGCCTTACGAGCCCCAACGTTATCCGCTTGGCCTTTCCGCATCTCTGGTCGCGGGCGGCCTCTCCGGATTGCTCGGCATCGGTGGCGGCCCCATCAAAGTTCCCGTCATGTTCATTTTTATGAACGTGCCGCTGATGGTGGCCACTGCGACTTCTAACTTCATGATCGGAGTCACCGCCGCCGCCAGTGCCCTCGTCTACTACCGCCGCGGCGACATTCTGGTCGAGCTGGCCGCGCCCCTCGCTGTCGGCGTCTTTCTCGGTTCACTCCTCGGCGCGCGCCTCGCCCCGCGCATTCACACGAAATATGTCGTGTATCTTCTGGTCGCGATCATGCTCTACCTGGCCGCGCATCTGGCCGTGCACATCTTTAGAGGAGGCCTGTCTTGAGCGAAGTGCGCGAGCCCGGTTTCGATCGCATCGTCGCTCTGGTGCTGCGCTGGGGCGCCTATGGATGCTTCTTCATCATGCTCGCCGGCCTCTTGACCGGCCTGTTCCTTCACGGCCAGCTTCCCGCCCGCATCGAGCGCGCCGGAGTTCTGCTTATGCTCGCCACTCCCGTGGTCCGCGTCGCCGTCGCATGTTTTCTCTTCTTCCACGAAAAAGATTGGAAGTATGGAACGATTTCCCTCGGTGTACTCACGATTCTGCTGCTCGGTGCCGTCTTCGGAATCGGGGAGCACTGAGGTCCTCCCTTTTGGGCCGATTGGCGCGTCGCTGGCGGCAAATCGCCCGATCGTTCATTCGCTCACTGCTCACGATTTTTCCTGCAACAAAAACACGGCCCGCTTCGTATCTCCACTATGTCCGCCGAATTGGCCGCGGAGGCTTACTTTCCGGCCACGCGCGCGTCCAATTTCTAAGTACGAATTGCCAGGCAAGATGGCAGACCTATGAGTTTTGGCGACCTTTTTCGCGATGTGTTTCGAACCCTGTGGGCGCATAAACTGCGCGCGTTTCTCACCATGTTCGGCATCGCCTGGGGAATTGTTTCGATCGTGCTGATGGTGGCCGCCGGCGAGGGCCTGCGCCGCGGCCAGGAAGAGACCGCAAAAACCTTAGGCAAAGATGTCATGATTGTCTTTCACGGCCGCACCAGCCTTCAGGCCGGAGGCACCCACGCCGGCCGCCTCATTCACTGGGATGACTCCGATCTCCCCGCCGTGCAGGCGGAAACCCCCGACTGCCAGTATGCGATTCCCGAACTCGAGCAGGACACCGTTCGCGCTCACAGCAATTTCAACAACGCCGCCTTCACGGTCACAGGATCGTATCCGCAATTCGGCTATATTCGTACCTTGAACGTCGGGCTCGGCCGCTTTTACGACTGGGACGACATGCATGAAGGCCGCCGCGTCGCTTTTCTCGGTTCCGACGCCGCCAAGCAGCTTTTTCCCGGCCGCAATCCCGTGGGCGATAACGTTTATCTCGACAATTTTCCTTTTGTGGTTATCGGCGTCATGCAAACCAAGAAGCAGGACTCCAGCTACGACGGCTGGGACGTAAATAAAATCTTCGTCCCCTTTACCGCCATGCGCCGTGACTTTCCCGACAAGCCTCCGGGTACGCCCACCACCTTCGATCAGCTTCTTGTGACGCCGAAATCGGTCGAGCAGCATGACATCTGCAAGCACGAAGTGCGCGTCGCCCTTGCCCGCATGCACCGCTACGATCCCGCCGACAAGGAAGCCTGCCCCATCTGGGACACCGTGCAGGAGGCGCAGGCCTTCAAAGCCATGACCGACGGAATGAAATATTTTCTCGGCGCGGTCGGTATCGTCACGTTACTGCTCGGTGGTCTGGGCGTGATGAACGTCATGCTCGTAGCCGTCCGCGAGCGCACCCGCGAAATTGGAGTTCGCAAAGCCCTCGGCGCGCCCGCCCATGTGATTCTCCGCCAGTTCTTTATCGAGGCCCTGATCATCGCCTTTCTCAGCGGCGGCATTGGGCTCGGCGTGGCCTTCGGATTCTGCGCCCTCGTGAATCTGCTGCCCATGCCCGACTATTTTGCCGGATTGATTCCCGACTGGACCTCGGGCTTGGTGGCGACCGGATTGCTCGGTACCATCGCGATCGGCGCTGCGCTGTACCCCGCGCGCAGGGCTGCGTCCATCGATCCGATCGAAGCTTTGCGTTACGAAGCGGGAGGTTAAGCTACGCGCTGCGGGCGTGGGGCAAGGGAGTTGCTTCGCCCGTTGTCGCACTTCGCTCGCGGCCGGTAGCTCGCAGTTCAGGGCTCTTTATGCTTTTTGAAATCATTCTCGAAGCCTGGATCGCGCTCAAGCGCAACATCACGCGCAGCCTCCTCACCATGCTTGGCATCGTCTGGGGAATTGCCACCGTCACGCTGCTCATCGCCTATGGCAACAGCTTTCGCAGCGTGCTCGTCCACGGCTTCGACGCATTCGGAAAAAGCGTGGTCATCGCGTGGCCGCAGCAGACCAGCGAACAGCCGGGCGGACAGCGCGCCGGCAAGAAAGTCGTTCTCGAGCAGGCCGATGTCGACATGGTCAAAGCCACCGCGCCCCTCGTGAAGTATGTTTGCCGCGAAACCGTGCGCCGTCCGCAAATTTCGTATGGCGACCGCTCCGTCGGCACCGATCCCGTTCGCGGAGTTTGCCCCGAGTACGGCGAAATGCGCAACGAAGTCCCCGCCGAAGGCCGCTGGCTCGACGCTACCGACGAGATCGAGCGCCGCCGCGTGATCTTTCTTGGAGACCGTTTGAAAGAGCAACTCTTCAGCGGCCGTCCTGCCGTCGGCGAGACCGTCACCGTCGCCGGCGTGCGCTTCACCGTGATCGGAGTCATGGGCCGCAAGATCCAGCTCAGCAATTATTTTTCCAGCGACGACGAGTCGTCCTGGATTCCATATTCCACCGCCGGCGACCTGTGGAACACGCGCTACGCCGCGGTGCTCGTGTTTGAGCCCATCGCGCCGCAATTTGAAAAGAAAGCCATGGCGCAGGTGCTCGCCGCGCTGGCCACGCGCCAGAATTTTTCTCCCACCGACCCCAAAGCGCTTCAGATGTTCGGCCGCGATGAATTCCGCCCCGTGATCGATGCCCTTACCATCGGATTGCAGGTGCTGTTGACCTTCATCGGCGCGCTCACCCTCGGCATTGGCGGCGTGGGTGTCATGAACATCATGCTTGTCTCCGTCGATGAGCGCATCCGCGAAATCGGCCTGCGCCGCGCCCTGGGCGCTCGCAAGTGGCACATCAAGTTTCAATTCCTCGCCGAGACTTTGCTCATCATGCTGCTGGGCGGCGCCATCGGCGTGCTGCTTTCTTATTTCATCGCCTGGGCCGTCGGAACGTTGCCCCTGATGGGCGCATTATTTGAAGACGATTCCGGCCAGGCCGATATCCACCTGAAGATTTCCATGATGACGGTGCTTCTTTCCACCATGGTCCTGCTGATCGTGGGCGCGATCAGCGGCCTGGTCCCGGCCCTGCGCGCCTCCAAACTCGACCCCGTAGAAGCCCTGCGCTACGAATGACAGGCAGCGGCGACAACCGCCTCGGCTGTCCCAGCGAGCGAAGCAAGCGCCACCAGCAGACTTCGCACCTGCGGAGTTTCACAGGAGCAAGGGCAGCGCGCCGCATCTCATGCCCCACGAAACGTCGGTGCGTGCATCCCGGCCCGTCAAGTGAAAACAGCCCCGATTTCATTTGACCCCCGTCCCGCTTTCCAGTACCTTGCCCCAAACCGATCGACTCGAGGTGCATTTTGCCATTGTCTGCCGTGGACTCGATTTCTCCCGCGTTTGAACACACCAGACGGCAGCTTTTTCATCCCTTTCGGTTCGGCCAGTGGGTTCGTCTGGCCTTGGTTGGTTTGCTCGCGGGAGAACTCTCCGGCGGTGGTTGCAACACAAATTTTTCCAACTTCAAAGATCTGCATCGCGTCACCACTCTGCCGGCGGGAATAAGTCCCGCCGCTTTCGCCGCCATGATCACGGTTGTGCTCATGGCCGCATTTGTCCTGGCAATTCTCTTTATGTACATCGGCAGCGTCATGCGCTTCATTCTCTTCGACAGCGTCCTGACTCGAGAGTGCCATATTCGTGAAGGCTGGGGCCGCCGCCAGGGACCCGCGTGGCGATACTTTCTGTGGAAGCTCGGCTACTCGCTCGTCACCCTCGTAATTCTCGTCATCGTCGTCGGCATTCCCGCCGGCTTCGCGTTCGCCGCCGGCTGGCTGCGCAACCCAAAAGCGCATATTGCGCCTCTGGTCTTGCTGGGAATTGCGGTATTTTTCGTGCTCGCCTTCCTTTTAGTCGCCACGGCGGTGATTGCCGTTTTGACTAAAGATTTTGTCGTTCCGCAAATGGCGCTCGAAGAAATTGGCGCCATCGAAGGCTGGCGCCGTCTTTGGGCCATGATGAAAGAGGAGAAGGGCGGTTACGCCGGTTATATCGGCATGAAGATCGTTTTGGCTATCGCCGTGGGCATTCTGCTCGGCATCATCGGTTTCGTGGTCGGCCTCATCATTTTCCTTCCCGCGGCCGCCTTCGTGATCGCCATCGTGATCGCCGCCAAGAGCGCGGGCATGGGCTGGACGGTCTGGACCATCACCCTCGCCATCGTGGCAGCCTGTATCTTCATCGTCGTGTTTCTCTTTCTCACGGCCATGATCTCCGTGCCCGCCATCGTTTTCTTTCCCGCGTACTCCATTTATTTTCTCGCCCCGCGTTATCCAAGACTAAGCGCCGCCTTGTATCCCGCACCTCCCGCGCCCATGTAGCGGCCGGGTAGCGACAGCCGCCTCGGCTGTCCCAGCAAGCCAAGCGAGCGCCATTTTGCAAAGCTCGTCGCCATGCCCCCCGGGAACCGCGCGCCTGCTTGAGGTGTCTTTACTCCCAGACACGCGCGTGCTGGAGAGGAACTTCCCATGGCTTTCTCGATGGCAGGCGGTAGTCCGACCAGTCCCCAAATCAACATCACTCCCCTGATTGATGTTCTGCTCACCCTCATTATTGTGTTCATGGTGGTCGTCTCCATGGACAAAGAACAGGGCGAAACCGCGCAAATTCCGCAGCCCGATCAAAAACAAACGCAGAACATCGCGCAGCCGCGCACTGTCGTCATTCAAATCGTCTGGCAGCAAGAGAACCAGCCACCCGTCGTAAAGCTCAATCAGGAAGAAGTCCGCTGGAGCAATCTGGAAACGCGGCTGGCGCAAATCTATCTGCAGCGCGCGGAAAAAGTCGCGTTCGTCCGCGGTGACAACGATGTCGATTTTCAGTACGTGGCCGACGTTATCGATGTGGCCCATCACGCCGGCGTCGAGCGCATCGGCCTGCTCACCGCGGAGAGGCACCTGCCGGACGAATAAATCTGTGCGGCGCCAGTTCCTTGGAATCTCTTCTAAAATTCCCGCGCCCCACCGTCGCCGCCTCATCCTCTCAGCACCAGATTGACTCCCTCCTCGCGGCCTCTCTCCAGCCGGATCCAGAAATGCGCGCCGCAGCGCGCCAGACGCAGTCGCTCTGCTTTCATGCGGGCGGCATAACTGGCCACGATTCGCGCGCTCTCTCCCCGGTTGTCGATTCGATCAAACACGACGTCGCGCGCAATTCGCCGGCGGGCAAGCGCCTCCAGGCTCTTTTCCACCAGGCTCGGGCACGCCAGGCACGCCTCCGTACGGTATCCCAGCATGCGCTCAATGGCGTACAGAACGCTGTAGTCGATGCCTTCGCTGAAGGCCATCAGCAGCGTTTTCGTGGCTTCCACCAGCTCCACCGGAACCATGGCGAACGTTTGCAAAAGCAGCGTCGGGATCGCGGGAAACCGGCTGGGCGCAATCGCCGCCTTCTCCACTTTCAAAACCGGGCACGACCATTGGCGCGCCAGCGCCGCCGTCACCTGCGCTTCGGTCGCAAAGCCGAGCTCGCGCAGCCACTCGCCGATTTTCCCGCGCCCGCCGGCCCGCTGCCGTGCCAGTGCCGTCCGCAAATTCTCCGCCGTAATCTGCTGCCGCGACAGCATCAGCAACCCCAGCGGCACTCGGTGCCCCGCGGGGGCCGTGCTTCGCGCGAAAGGGGCGCTCTCCATAAGCTCGACTAATCCCCGCTCCAGGCAGGCCGTGTGCGAGTACAAAATTCGCTCCAGCTCGACCGCGCGCGGGCGTTCACGCAGCCGCCGCCATGCCCCCGCCGGCTCGGCACACGCCCGGAACTGGCAGCGCGGCGCAAGCCTCGCCCACCCTTCCTTCCATCTTCCCGGCCATTGCCGCCAGCCCATCCTCCACTTCATTTCCGCCGCCGCATTTCCCGGACTCGATCGGGAGTTACTGACCGTTCATCGGAGACACATCCAGCACCCGCAGCCCGTAGTTGATATAAACGTCCACCACATTCGTAGTCGTGTCGTAGGTGAGGTTCCAGACGTGTTCGATGATCATGGCGCGGGAGACCTGGCGGCCGGCGTTGCGCATGAGGTATTCGAGCAGGGAAAATTCTTTGGTGGTGAGTTCGATGCGCCGGCCGGCGCGCTGGGCGCGGTGCTCCACGCGGTCGAGGTGCAGGTCGTCGACCACCAGGACCGATTCGGAGGGCAGATGGCTGCGGCGCAGCAGGGCGCGGATGCGGGCGGAAAGCTCGCTGAAGGAGAAGGGCTTGGGCAGGTAATCGTCGGCACCGGTGTCGAGGCACTGCACCCGGTCTTCGACCTTCACCCGCTGGGTGAGCACCAGGACGGGCAGGCTGGGGCGCTTCAGTCGCAAATGGCGGAGCACATTCACGCCGTCGAGCTTGGGCAGATTCAGGTCGAGGATGACCAGGTCGTATTCGGTTTCGCTGCCGAGGGCGCGGGCCTGTTCGCCATCCTCGGCCACGTCGACCGCGTAATGCTCGCCCTCGAGCCCCTGACGGACGAAGCCGGCCAGGGCCGCGTCATCTTCTGCAATTAGAATTCTCATGCCGTTCGAGTCCTTATAAGTGGCGGTTAATTCCCAGATTTTATTTAGAAAAGCGGTGGATGAAGCCGAAACGGAGGGGACACGAAAGGGAGTGTTTCCGGAAACGGGCGACGGGTTGGAAACGGGAGAAACAGCAGGTCCCTCCACTCCGGTCGGGATGACAATGACGGGGGTCGGTTACGGGGCTCGCTGGGTTTCGAGGTGTGACGCCGTGACGCCCTGCTCATAGAGGTACTTCTGAAAGCCTTCCAATCTCCTCCGGGCATTCTGGATCCGTCGAGAGAATGCCTTTCGGCCGCGTCGGCGAGGCGGGCTTGGCTGGGGTCCTTCGCTTCGCTCAGGATGACAGGAAGAAGAGCGCGGCTCAGATGACAGGAAGAAGATCTTCGCTCAGGGTTACAAAAGGAAAAGCGCGCCTTGGGACGACAATCCTTTCGCTGACTTCCTTTCAGAAGGCATTCTTTACTTTAATGGATTCCCCTGGGAACAGCATCTCGGCTCCCCACTTCTCGGCCAGATCGGCCCAGCGAGGATTTCTTGATTCGATCAAGGCAATTTTCCTGGCACGAAGCCAACCCTTCAGTTGTTTTTCGCGGCCAATGGCTTTATGAACATCGTCGTAACTCTCGTAGTACACCAACCGGTCGCAGTGGTATTGGCTGCTGAAGCCTTCAATATCTCCGCGCTTGTGCTGGAGCGCCCTGCGATAAATGCTGTTGGTCATGCCGATGTAGAGCGTTCCCGTACTGCTGGACATGATGTAAACGAAATATTCGTGCTCACGCATGGTGTCATCCTGAGCGAAGCGAAGGACCCCAGCACGGCTGATCGTTCATCGGCCGCTGGAGGGCGTTCTTCCCATACAAGTCAATGTGAGAATGCCTTGACGCCGCGGAGGCACCGCGACCCTGACCGGGGTCCTTCGCTTCACTCAGGATGACATACGCTGGGCCTATCTGATCGCTGCCTGCATTGTTTTTGTTGGGTCGTTTCCCAAAATGTACTACCGTGTAGGTCTCCGGTTCAGCCGCGAATTCCCCAGCGGAGAATGTCGGCAGCGGGTTTTCTGTGTTCTTCGCCTGTGAACACTTGCGGATTCGGAGGGACCTCGGGAGGGCGGCATTCTGAGAATGCCTTGAGGAGGCGCTGTTCGCGCCGGTGCCACCGGGGGTCCTTCGCTTCGCTCAGGATGACAAGAAGAAGAGCGCGGCTCAGATGACAGGAAGAAGAGCTTCGCTCAGGATGACAGGAAGAATCCGGTGTGGTTTCAAAGTCCCCGCCTTTGGCGCAAAGGGCTCGCCGGAAATGGGACACCCTCCGGAAAAGTCAAAACATCCCATCCTCCCGCAAAAAACGCGGGAAGGATGGGGCAACCGCAAGTTCCTGCTCTCCCGAGGTGGAACATTCTTTGGCGGCGAACGTAGAATAGGTGTGCACAGTTTCTAGTCCTTCCAAAGGTATTTTTATGAAAGTGTTTCGCCCTGCGTTGTTGGCGCTGCTGCTGGCCGGCGCGTTTTTCTATTTCACCACCTGGCGATCGAATGGACGGGTGGGGGAAGCGAATTCCGGGGGATGGCTGTCGCATCCGGCGCAAGTGGAGATTACCGAGGCGGCGGGCGGAGAGTCGCTGGACAGCGAAGAGCAGAACAACATCAGCGTGTACCGGAAGAATATTCCTTCGGTGGTGAATGTAACGTCGCGGGCGATGACGTTCGACTTCTTTTATGGGCTGGTGCCGCAGGAGGGGCAGGGGTCGGGGTTTGTGATCGATAAAGACGGGCACATTCTCACGAATTATCACGTGATTGCCGATGCGCGGCAGGTGGAAGTAACCCTGCATAACCGCAAGAAATATAAGGCGACGGTGGTGGGAACGGACCCGGCACACGATCTGGCGGTGATTCAGATCAAAGCGCCGGAACTGGTGCCGGCGGTGCTGGGGGATTCGCGGAATTTGCAGGTGGGGCAGAAAGTTTATGCAATCGGCAATCCTTTTGGGCTGGCGGGGACGATGACGCGGGGGATTGTGAGTTCGATTCGTCCGGTGCGGGAACCGAATGGGGCGACGATTGATGAAGCGATCCAGACGGATGCGGCGATCAATCCGGGGAATTCGGGCGGGCCGCTGATGAACTGGCACGGGGAAGTGATCGGCATCAATACCATGATTCTTTCGAGCGTGGGTCAGAACTCGGGCGTGGGGTTTGCGATTCCGATCAACACGGCGAAGGCGGTGCTGAATGACCTGATGACGCTGGGCCGGGTGCGGCGGCCGGCGCTGGGCGTGAGCACGATTCCGATCAGCCCCGAACTGGCCGATGAGATCGGGCTGCCGGTTGATTATGGATTGCTGATTGTTCGGGTGACGCCGGGAGGATCGGCGGACCAGGCTGGATTGCATGGCGGGACGGAGCGGGCGTATCTGGGGAATATTCCGATCATGCTGGGCGGGGATTTGATTGTGGCGATCGACGGCGAAAAAGTTGGCGACGAACAGGACCTTTCGCAGATGATGAACAACCATCGCGCCGGAGATACGGTGAAGGTGACGGTGTACCGGAATAAGAAAAAGTTGGATGTGAACGTGTCATTGAGTGAGGCGCGGGAGCAGGTGTAGGGGTGAACGGCGGGTCGACCCCGGCAAAAAGCAGGTTTCTCGACTGCTCCGCTCGAAATGACATCGTAAATAAAGTGCTCGAAATGATGTCATTAATAAAGTGCTCGAAATGACGCCATGAATAAGTGCTCGGAACGGCGTCATGCCTGAAGTGCTCGAAATGATAGTGTTCGAGCGGACTACTTAGTTAGGTGCGGGCTTCGACCTGGGCTTTGGCGCGGCGCTCGGCGTAGAGCGGGAAGGCCTCGCACAGGCCCAACACTTCCTGGCGAATTCTGGCAAGCGCGGCCGCGTCGGTGCGGTGGTGCAGGGCTTGGGAAATCCAGCGGCCGACCTGGCGCATTTCGTTTTCCTTCATTCCACGGGTAGTGAGAGCGGGCGTGCCGATGCGGATGCCGCTCGGCTTGAGCGGCGGATTGGCGTCGAAGGGAATGGCGTTTTTGTTGACGGTGATGCCGGCGGTGTCGAGGGCCTTTTCCGCTTCGCTGCCGAACATGCCTTTGGCGAAAACGTCGACCAGCATGAGGTGAGTGTCGGTTCCTCCGGAGATGATGCGGAAGCCTTCGCCGGCAAGCGATTCGGCGAGGACTTTCGCATTTGCGACAACCTGTTTGGCGTAGTCGCGGAACTCCGGCTGCATCGCCTCCTGAAAGCAGACGGCTTTGGCGGCCATGATGTGAACGAGCGGGCCGCCCTGCATTCCGGGGAAAACGACTTTGTCAATGGCCGGGCCGAACTCGGCTTTGGAGAGAATCATGCCGGAGCGCGGGCCGCGCAAAGTCTTGTGCGTGGTGGAAGTAACGATCTGCGCATGAGGGACGGGCGAAGGATGAGCGCCGCCGGCGACGAGCCCGGCAAAATGGGCCATGTCGACGAGGAACAGAGCGCCGACTTTGTCGGCGATCTGCCGCATGCGGGCGAAGTCGATGATGCGAGGATAGGCGCTGCCGCCGCCGATGATCATTTTCGGTTTGTTCTCTTCGGCCAGTTTTTCCAGCGCATCGTAATCGATGGTTTCGGTTTCTCTGGTCACGCCGTAGGGAACGATCTTGTAGGTTTTGCCGGAAAAATTGAGATGATGGCCGTGGGTGAGATGGCCGCCGTGGGCGAGGTTTAATCCGAGAACGGTGTCGCCGGGCTGAAGCACGGAAGCGTAGGCTTCCATGTTGGCCTGGGAGCCGGCGTGAGGCTGCACGTTGGCGTGCTCGGCGCCGAAGAGTTGTTTGGCGCGATCGCGGGCCAGGTTTTCGACGACATCGGCGAACTCGCATCCGCCGTAGTAGCGTTTGCCGGGATAGCCTTCGGCGTATTTATTGGTGAAGACCGATCCGGCGGCTTCGAGCACGGCTTCGCTGACAAAATTTTCGGAGGCGATCAGTTCGAGGCCTTCGTGCTGGCGGCGAGTTTCGTTGTCGATGGCGGCTGCAATCGCGGGATCGTTTTCGTAAAGCGGAAGATACATTCGCGAATTCTTCATGTCGTTTTCCTGATTTCGTATATGCCGGGATTGTGCAGTTCCATGTAGCGATCGGGCGATTTCAGCGGCGCGAAGCCGGATTTCGCATAGAGCGCGTGCGCGTCGCGGGTGAGCAAAACCCAGCGGCGCAAGTGCTGCAGCGCGGGAAATTGCACGATGCACTCCATGAGCCATTTGCTTAGGCCGCGTCCGCGGTGCGATTCGAGAATGAAAACGTCCCCGATGTAGGCGAACGTGGCGAAATCGCTGATCACGCGGGCGAAGCCAATCTGCGCGCCTGTACCATCATAAATCCCGAAACATAAAGAATGCTCGATGGATCGCGCAACAATTTCGCGTGGGATGTCCTTCGCCCAGTAGCTGTTGGCGAGGAAGCCGTGGATGAGGTCGAGATCGAGGCGCTCGGGATCGGTGGAGAGAAGGAATTCGCCGCGGCGGCGCTCGAGTGTTTCCGATTGCATGTGCGTATTTTATGACAGCGCGTGGCCCGGGTTTTCGCGAGCCGTCTTACACCCTGCAACGGCAATTCACCAGGCGGTACGCAGGAATGACGCCATCTGCCAGCCGTCCATGTATTTGAACGGAGTTTCGCCGGTGGTGTAATGGCCGCAGGGCAGGACGACAACTTTGTGATCCAGGCCGTGGCGGGCAAATTCTTCGACCGCATTCTGCGAGAGTTCGGGCAGGAAGGTGAGATCGTACCGGGCGTAAATCACCAGCGATTTCTTCTTCCAGCGGGCGAATTTGTCGAAGTAGGACATGGGGCTGATGGCGAGCCAGGATTGGCGGAGGGCTTCAAGGTCGATGTGCGATTCGATGCCCTGGCGGATGTGGCGGGTGGATTGTCCGTGCCAGACGACGTCGGAAAAGTAAGTCGAAGCGTGGTTGAATACGGCGACGCGGAGGCGGGGATCGTGCGCGGCGGCGATAAAGGCGTAGCAGGAGCCGAGGCTGGTGCCGATGATGCCGAGCTTGTCGTATCCCTGCTGTTCGAGCCAGTCGAGGCAGCAGCGGACGTCGATGACGCCCTGGCGTACGGAATCGAGGGTGCGGCCGATGTTGGCCGAGACGGCATAGTCGGCGCGCTTGATTTCGGCGGGCATGCGAATGTCGTGATAGGGCATGGACAGGCGCAGGACGGCGATACCGAGCAGGTTCAGCACGCGACAGAAGCCGGCGTAGGCAATGGCGTCGGAGTTCCAGTGAGGAAGAAGAATGACGGCGCGGCGGCCGCGGGCGGGAAACCAGCGGGCGTTGGCTAGATTATTTTCCGGATAGGGAGTGCGCACGGGGGAAGTGAAGCGCAGAAATTCCGCGGTTGTGCCTTGCACTTTGGCTTCGAGTTGCGGGTCGGGAGTTTCGCGGGTGGAGAAGACCTGCACTTCGCGTTTTTCCAGACGGAAATCGGAAGGCGGCGGATAGGAATAAAAGTCGTCGCTGTGGGCGACGATGCGGCGGTTGAAATCAGAGAAGAACTTGGCCGGGTCCTGGACTGCCTGGCCGGGACGCCATCCGTTCTGGCAGGGCCAGCGCTCGGCCCAGTCGAGGCCCCATTCGAGGGGGCGGACGACGCGGTTGTTGTCGACCGAGGTGAGGCGGTGCTCCCAGTCGTACATCCATTGGGCGTAGCGTGAGGGCATGGTTGAACTTCAAGTGTAGCAAGCGCAAGTTGTTCGCCTTCAGGCGAGTTCAGCTAACGGTCGGGAATGAGAGTTGAGAGGGCGGTCACGGCAGTTTGCGGGGTGGTAGCTCCAGGTTAGCGGCCAGGGGCGTGAAGGGGCGAAAGGGGGAAGGCTTTGGTGGTGGGACAGCCGAGGACGGCTGTCGTTACATTGCCCGCTTAGATATGATAATCCTCGAGGAATAGTTCTTCGGCCAGAACCGGTTGAGTGTGAGTTTGTTCGCCATTGGTTCCGTCTGGCGCCGTTCCGGGCGCAATGTGGGAGTGGTGCTGATAGTTCTCGCGCAATTCCCGGATTTCCTTGGCCAGCCTGATCATCACGTCGGAGAGGGGATCGCGAATATCTTTAGGGTCAGTGATGACGACGCGCTTGCCGTCGCGCAGCACAATG
>DATLKM010000123.1:0-8413 GCA_035538435.1 Binatia bacterium | reverse complement strand
GCGGAGTTATCGCATCGTTTCTGGACGCGGGAGAAATCGACGAATTCAGCATTCACGTGATCCCGATTTTGATTGGCGAGGGGATTCCTCTGGTGCAGCCGCGGCACCGGACGATTCATCTGTAGTTGATTTCCACCAAGGCGTTTGAGGACGGAGTGGTGCATCTGCATTACCGGGTGGAGAGGTAGGGCGGTCAGGACTGAGCTATCAGCTATCAGCTATCAGCTATCAGCTTTCAGCTATCAGCTTTCAGCACTCAGCACTTAGACCGATATGCTCGGAGGCGCCTTTGGGGCGATTGAAGGCTACAGCTTCGCGTTTCTGAGCCGGAGCGCATTGGTAATGACCGAGACCGAGCTGAAGCTCATGGCCGCGGCGGCGAAAATCGGGCTTAAGAGCAATCCAAAAAATGGATAGAGCACGCCCGCAGCAATGGGCACGCCAATCGCGTTGTAGACGAACGCGAAAAAAAGATTCTGGCGGATGTTGCTCATGGTGGCGCGGCTGAGGTTGCGGGCGCGCAGAATACCCATGAGATCGCCTTTGACCAGGGTGACGCCGCCGCTTTCCATGGCGACGTCGGTGCCGGTGCCCATGGCGATGCCGACATCGGCTTGGGCCAGCGCCGGTGCGTCGTTGACGCCGTCACCGGCCATGGCTACGATTCCGCCCTGCTGCTCGAGGTTGCGAACGGCTTCGAGCTTGTCCTGCGGCAAGATCTCCGCCTTGTATTCGTCGATGCCAATTTTCTTCGCGATGTCGGCGGCGATGGCACGGTTGTCGCCGGTCAGCATCACGATGCGAATGCCATCGGCCTTCAGGCCACGAACCGCTTCGGCAGTCGAGGGCTTGAGCCGATCTTCTACGCGGAAATTTCCCACATATTTGCCGCCGATGGCCACACATAAAGACGAACCGCCTGGTGATACTAGCGGCGGCGCAGACGCAGTTTCCACAGCGCCGACGTCGGCCATCAGGGCGGCGTTGCCGACCGCGACCCGGGTGCCGTCAACCACGCCCTGAATGCCGCGGCCGGGAAGCAGCTTGAAATCCTGCGGCGGAGAGAGCTTAAGCCCTTTTTGTCCGGCAAATTCGACCACCGCCGAAGCCAGGGGATGTTCGCTGGCCTGCTCGAGACTGGCGGCCAGCCGAAGCAGATTTTGATCGTTCAAAAGCTCCGGTGAAACGCTGACCACGCGCGGCTTGCCTTCGGTCAGAGTGCCGGTTTTATCAACCACCAGGGTGTCGACTTTCTCCAGAGTTTCCAGCGCCTCGGCGTTTTTAATCAGCACGCCCGCGCGTGCGCCGCGCCCGACGCCGACCATGATCGCCATGGGCGTGGCCAGTCCGAGGGCGCAGGGGCAAGCGATAATGAGAACGGCGACGGCGTTCACCAATCCGTGCGCCAGCCGCGGCTCGGGACCAAACAACCACCAAGCAAAAAATGTAACGACAGCTATGGCAACGACGGCAGGAACGAAGTATTTCGCCACGCGGTCGGCGAGGCTTTGAATGGGAGCGCGGCTGCGCTGCGCCTGCCCGACCAGCTGCACGATCTGCGCCAGCAGAGTTTCGCCGCCCACGCGCTCGGCGCGCATGACGAACGAACCGGTGGTGTTGACGGTGGCCCCGACGACTTTGCCGCCGGTCGACTTTTCTACGGGGATGGATTCCCCCGTAATCATCGATTCGTCGATCGAACTGCGGCCTTCGAGCACGACGCCATCGACGGGAACTTTTTCGCCGGGGCGAACGCGCAGGCGGTCACCGGGTTTTACCTGTTCGAGCGGGATGTCTTTTTCCACAAGCCCGCCATCGGCTCCTTCCGTCACAAGGCGAGCGGTTTTGGGACTGAGATCGAGCAGGGCGCGAATGGCGGCGCTGGTGCGGGCGCGGGCACGCAGCTCCATCACCTGGCCGAGAAGGACGAGCGTGGTAATGGCGGCGGCGGCTTCGAAGTAGACATCCGGATACCCGGACATGCCTCGAAGGCTTTCGGGAAAGATGCGCGGCGCGATGGTGGCGACCACGCTGTATCCGTAAGCCACGCCGGTGCCCATGCCGATCAGCGTGAACATATTGGGGCTGCGGTTGATTAGGGAAGTCCAGAAACGCTGAAAGAAGGGCCACCCGCCCCAGAGGACGACCGGCGTCGCCAGGAGGAACTCGAGCCAGGGGAGAATCGAGGTCCAGCGGGTGACTCCCAGCCGATTGCCGTTGGCAATATCAACTCCGCCCATGAAGGCTTTCGGCCAGATCATGCTGCCCATGGCGACAGCGAGTAGCGGCGCGGTCAGCGCCAGACTTATCCAGAACCGGCGCGTCATGTCGCGGAGTTCAGGGTTCTCTTCTTCTCTGGCGGTGACCGTGCGCGGCTCAAGCGCCATGCCGCAGATGGGGCACGAACCCGGCCCGGAGCGGACGATCTGCGGGTGCATGGGGCAGGTATATTCCGTACGCGTCGCCGCGACGGGAACGTCAGGCTCCAGCGCCATGCCGCAGGATGGGCAGGCGCCTGGCTTACTCTCGTGAACCTCGGGGCACATGGGGCAAACGTAGGCAGGCGTTTTTGGCGCGGATGACGACGGGGCAGAGGGTGACGGCTGAATCTGCACGGGTGCGGCCGACTTAGGCGACATGCCGCCGAGCATAACCAGACCAGGCCTTGCAGGAGCAGCCACGTTCAGATACTTGGCCGGATCGGCGGCGAATTTTTGCAGGCAGCCCGCGCAGCAGAAATAGTAATTCTTGCCTTCGTGCCCGTGAACGTGCCTGGCCGCGGCGGGATCCACGCTCATGCCGCAGACCGGGTCGTGTTCCAGTGCGGCGGGGTTAGGCGAGTTGGCTTTCATCGGCTCAGGGTGGTGCGGAACCATCGACCTACGAGCTTCGATGGGGAATGCTTTATATTGGATTCATTACCCGCTTGTCGACCAGGCGTTTGCACTCTATAGCTTTTCATCCGTAAACAAGGACAATTCTATGACTTACCTTGAAATCGAATTTCGCTACGGCGCCGTGCCCGGAGAAAGCGCGATCCGCGCGGTTGACAGCATGCTGGAGGTCTACGGCGTCCGCCGGGTGCATTTCAATGAGCAGGATCGGACAGTGCGGGTGGAGTTCGACGCCTCACGGCTAAAACCGGATGCGATCGCGAAAATGCTGAAGCAGGCCGGCGTGGATGTGCGGGAGCAGGTAACGCCGGTTTAGTCAGAAGAGGGCTTGCCGTCCGCACCGGGGTAGCGTGCGGGCAAGGCAGCTTCGAGACAATATTTTTGCGATTGAGGTTTGGGGTTATGGTTCGAAACGGGCGGTGTGGGGAAACCCTTAGCAGAAAATGCAAGGGGCGCCTAAGAAAACCTCTGGCCGAAGTCCTTCTCAGTGCGCCCCGTTGCGCGCCACTTCGTCTGTTATAGGATATTGCACACGCTATGCCGTTCCGTAAGCCGCTCAAAATACAGGATTGAGGGCTGTGGAGTTTTGTAGGATTTGCTCTGCGCGGGAAAGATTTACTTCGACACGGAACCCTTATCACGCGGGTTGCCGAAAGCGTTGTGGAAAGCGGTGGAAGCGCACATTTTACAAAGAGCGGGGAGAATTTAAGGTGAAGACCTTAAATCCTTCGCCGGCCGCGCAGGTGGTCAGGCCAGAACGCGCCGGGAGAGCCCGAAGTGATTGCTCCCGCACCGCCCCTCGCCCGGCACATCGGCAAAATATTCCCGTCGGTTGGTTCGGTCGAGCAAAACAGGTTGCGGCCCCGCCCGATCTCAGATTTTTCCGCTATAATTCTTAGGCGGGCCACCGCTTTCGCGCCCTTAGCTCAGCTGGATAGAGCGTCTGGCTACGAACCAGAAGGTCGGGAGTTCGAATCTCTCAGGGCGCACCATTCATTTTCAGATCAGGTTCAGGCCGGGCATTCGGCTTCAGGTGAGGCATTCGGCGGATGCCCCGCGCGACTCTCGCATCTATCGGACATGCGGCGGCTGGCCGGCATCCTTCGCCGATCGAAACAGTTCCCAAACTCAGGCGGTCTTCTGCTCTTTGGCCTTTGCCCAACGCTCACGCTGAGCGGCCGCGATCTTCTCTTTGGCTTCTGCGGAGAGTTTGGCGGGCTTGCGGGTGGCGGGTTTGGTGGTTTTAGTTTCCACGCCGTAGGCCCCGGCGAAAGCGGAAAGTGCGGCGTTCAGCGCGGCCAGCCTTTTCTGTGTCCGGTCGCGTTCCATCTTCAGTTCCCACACGAGGTTTCTAACTGTCATCATTGTCGATGGTCCCCCCGTAAAGGCCAGAATAGTAGCACCTTCTCGACCCGGATGGGTAGGGCAGCACGCCTGGTTCACAGGTTGCGCCGAGGCGTTGTCCGCCTACCGCCGAATCAAAACGAGTGCGGGAGAAATTCTCTTTACGACAAGCCCTACGCGTAAAGCCTCCACAGGGGGGAACCTAAAGCGAAACCTGTATTGCCCTTCACGGCGGCCGGTTCGTATCCTGCGCAGAGCATCTCATCTCCAGGTTGGAGGTTCCCAACCAAAGGTGGTTCTTTCGACAATCGAAGAGAAGCGCCGTAATGACGAGACGTTCCGTCTCCTCGTTGAGAGTGTTCAGGACTACGCTATTTTTGTGCTTAGTCCCGAGGGCAAAGTCGTGACCTGGAACACGGGCGCGGAGCGAATTAAAGGGTATGCCGCTTCTGAAATTACCGGGCAACACTTCTCCGTCTTTTACACCCAAGAAGCCAAAGACAGCGGGTGGCCGCAACGGGAGCTGGAAATTGCCGCGGCCATGGGTCGATTTTCGGACGAGGGTTGGAGGGTAAGGAAGGACGGGACGCAATTCTGGGCTTCCGTTGTCATCACGGCCCTGCGCTCTCCGGATGGAGACCTCTGGGGGTTTTCGAAGGTTACGCGTGACCTGACTGAGCGCAGAGCGATGGAAGAACGCACGCAGGAACTGAATCGAGAGCTACGGGGAAAAATGGCGCAGTTGTCCGAGTCCCGTACCCAACTCGAACTCAGGAACCTGGAACTGCAACGCCTGTCTGCACAACTGGTGCATGTACAGGACGAAGAGCGGCGCCGGCTCGCGCGGGACCTGCACGACGATCTGGGACAAGTGGTCTCCGCTCTGAAAATCAATCTGGATACCGCCCCAGACTTTGAATCCCGCGCCGACGCCATATACCTGACCGAAACCGCGCTGGCGAAAATCCGCAACCTGTCGTACCTTATGCATCCCCCTTTGCTCGATGAGTCCGGCCTGCTGGCGGCCCTGCATGTGTTTCTTGAGGGATTTGGGAAGCGAAGCAAACTGAGGATTTCTTTCGACTACAATCCGCTGTCATTTCCGCGGCTTCCCTCTGAGCTGGAGACGGCCATTTTTCGGGTTGTTCAAGAAGCCATAACCAACGTTCATCGTCACTCAGGCAGTGAGGATGCGCGGATAGAGGTTCATCAACAGGCGGATCGCGTGTTCGTGAGAGTTCGTGACTTCGGGGTGGGAATGCCGATGCCTCCGCCGTCATCGGGAGTTGGACTATCCGCGATAAAAGAAAGAATAAAACAGCGTGGTGGCGAAGTGAGGATTGTCTCGGCGGAACCCGGAACCCTGCTCGAAGCGGTGATCCCACTGTTCTGAATCATTCCTCCTGTCTAAAGAATGTTCACCGCCCGCGCGGCCAGCAGCACGAGAATCGACAGCGAAATCAGCGATTGCAGCATGGTGGCCAGCTTGGCCCACCTGGAGAGGACGGCGGTGTCGGTGGGCGAAAACGCCGTGCTGGTGTTGAAGGCGACAAAAAGATAGTCGAGAAACTGCGGCGACCAGCCGGTGTATTCCTGCCGGTCGTTCGAGAGCTGCGGGAAGAGAAATGCGCTGGCGATTTTGCAGCGGGAGTGATCGCGGCCCAGGGGGCCCCCCGCGTCGAGCTTCCAGTACCACAGAGCGAAGACCAGGACATTGGTGATCCACAGCAAGAGCGCGGAGCGCAGGAGGGACCTGGGCAGTTCGCGATGGGAGGGAATGCCCTGAATAAGGAAGATCAGCGAGGCGATCAGCGACACTGTGATCAGGCCGAGGGCGGCGAAGGTCAACATGCGCGTGATCTTGAAGTAGCCGCGGGTATTCGTGATCACGATGGGAATCATGAGAACGACAATCACCGCCAGCAGCAGCCAGCCCGGCCCCAGAGAAAGCGGCTCAGGGAGGGCCCAGAAGACCCCGGCCGCCGACAGCATGGCAAGGAAAGCGGGCCAGCGTGGTTCGCGCGTTGCAATGCTTGTGCTCATCATGACAAAGGGTTGAGTGAAGTTTAAATCGAGCTTCGGGACGCCGCCAAGTGAGCGAGGCCAGGGGCACAGGCAGCGGGCCGTGCCGCTTTCACGTTCCGGAACGCTAATCACCGCGGGCTGGAGTTCTCGTTGTAGTCGAAGGAGTATCCTCTCGGCTCGTTTCCTGACATATGGCGCGTGTTGTATTCGAGGAGATAGTTGAGATGCGGATCGTCGAGCGGGAACGATTTTTTGGGCGCGTAGGGATAGTCGCCCATCGTGAGAAAGGGCAGCGGCGCGACGGTGTTGCCCTCGGCGGCGTAGAAATCCATATCTTTTTCATAGCCGTTGGCGGCGAAGAAATAGTCGCGCACCCAGCCCGCGGGCAACGCGGGCAGAGGCGATGGGTCGAAGTCGAGCTGAACTTCGTCGCCTGAGCCGAAGACGGCCAGCTTGTCGTCGAGGTCTTCGAGCAGCGGGAGAACGTCTCCATAGCGCGTGTAAGTTCCGGCGGGACGGGTGTATGGCCCGGTGGCGCTGGCTTTTTCGTAGATGTAGTTCACATTTCCCGGAGGCGTGCCCTCAATTTTGAGCGGGAAGCCGTGGAATTGAAGATTGGCGCGGAGGAGGGGGACGGCAGCAAGACGGTACCGGCCGCCGCTTTGCTGCCGGGTGTTGCCCGTCCGGACAGCCGAGGGCGGCGGTCCCCACATTCTGTTTGCGGTTGCGTGCTGCTCCGCGCGATCGATCAGAATGCTGTTCCAATAAATCTGCAGGTTAGTTGTAATGCGGATTTTCTTGGCGCCGATCGGCAGCTTGCCGGACAGATCAGCGGTGATGGTGCGCGGGCCGCCGGCGGGGAAGCCCATGTCGTCGACGACACGCTTCCATTTCCCGTCGGGTCCCGGCACTTCCACATACGGCGCAATCGCCTGCACGCCAGCCTGCGACGCGGCGTACATGCTGTTGGCCGAGAAATACTCGACTTCGCCATGCATCAGCAGCCACAGCGGGCCGCCGCGATAAGGCGCGCCCAGGTCGAGCGTGAGAGTGTGCGGCCGGGCGAATCCCTGGAACTGCGTCAGAGCAAAATCGCCTATGTAACGATGCGCGAGCAGATCAGGCAGAACGTTGTGGCCGTGTTCGTCCCATGCGGCGGCCGGGGCGGTGGCATTGCGGCTGACAACAACCTTGAATTCGGGATACGGCGGGTTCGAGGCGAAATATTCGTTGGGATAGACGTCGGTGTCCTGGGGATGATCGACGGCGAGCACACGCACCTGATCGAGATAGACGGCTTCTTCGAGCGGCTCCATGAAGCGGAAGCTGAGAGTCGTGGCCGGTCGTTGGTCGTTGGTCGTTGGTCCGAGTTTGTCGTCCCCCACGGGGTGACTCATGCCTCGCCGGTTTTGCGAGACGTAGGGATTTTCTTTCTCGCGAATCAGGTTGCGATCGATCTTGATCCACTCGACCGGGCGCGGAATGTCGCGCTGGCCGGGGCCTACCCAGTGGCCGACTACGCCCGCGCCCAGCATGTCGGCAACGAACTCGTAGCGATCGCCATTCCACACAAATAATGTCGGGCAGGAACTGCCGCGGCGGTCGATTTCGGTGAAGTCCTGCTGGCGGTCGCCGGCGACGTTGATTTCATCCTGCAGAACGCCGGTCGGCCACAACATGCGCACGATGTCGGCTTGTTTGGCGTCGCCAAGGCCGACGGTGAGATACGGCGAATTCTGGCCGAGGTAGCCGTTCGATCCGTAGATTTCAAATTTCTGGCGATTGCCGCCGGCGAAGACTTCAACTTTCGTTCCGATGGCGGATTTGTTGTCGGCGAGGCCTTTCAGCGACAGCCGCAGCCAGTGGTTCTGGTTGCCGCCCTGATTTTCCATAACAACGTTCTTTAGCAAAACCGCAGGCCCGTGATTTTGCGTGATCAGCAGATCGACCGCGCCGTCGTTGTCATAGTCGCCGGTGATGATGGCGCGTGGATGTTCGAGATGAATTTTGTCGAGGCCGACGTCGGCGGTGACGTCTTTGAAGCCGTCGGGGCCGAGATTGCGGAAGAGCTTGATCTCGTACCTATCTTTCTGAGACTGGAGCATAGGCGCTTGGCAAACGAAGGCCAAGTCAACCCAGCCATCGTTGTC
>DATLKM010000122.1:0-5444 GCA_035538435.1 Binatia bacterium | reverse complement strand
ATGTCGCGCCAGTTTTGCTCCTGCCGAATCGGGCCGCGAGGCCAGATGGGCCAATAGTTGCCGGGCCGCATCCTGCTCCGCGGTCTTCTTGGTGGTTCCTTCGGCCCGGCCTACAAACTCGGCCTGCCCGCCGCCGTTTTTCGCGTTCAGCCGGACTTCGACCGTGAATGTCTTATTATGCTCGGGACCGGCCTGGTTCACCAAAACATAACTTGGCTGGGGCAAGCCCAGCGCCTGTAAAGTTTCCTGCAACGCGGACTTGAAGTCGGTCATGGGCAGCGCGCCCCCCTGGCTTTCCATGCGCTCCAGTTCGGGCGCCACAATCTCGCGCAGGATGATCTCGCGCGCCGGCTCCATGCCCCCATCCAGGTAGACTGCCGCGATCACCGCCTCCAAAGCGTCGACCAGGAGCGCGGTCTTTCCCCGCCCGCCGCTTTTTTCTTCGCCGCGGCCCAGACGCAAATAATGACCCAACTCCAGCCGCTGGGCCACCCGGATTAGATGCCGTTCGCTGACCAGATGGGCGCGAAGTTTGGAAAGCTCTCCTTCGCGAAAATGGGGGAAGCGCTGAAACAGTTCCTCGCTGGTTACCAGCGCCAGCACCGCGTCGCCGAGAAATTCCAGCTGCTCATTATCGCTGACGCGGTACTTGGCCTCGCCAATCTGTTGCGATTCCTGCTCGCGCGCCTGAGAGCTGTGGGTCAACGCCTGCCCGATCACCGCGTGGCGATGAAAGTGATACTGCAAGGCGGACTCGAGCGCGGCAATTTCGCGTTCCTTCATGGATTGAAATCGGCAGCGGCGACCGGGCCCGCGTGCAAGTCCTCAAAATCGTGGAGGGAGGCTACTTCGCCGCCGGCGGCGCGCCCCCGGTGAGTTTTGTGAGCCGGTCTCTTTCGCTGCGCGCGGCATCGCCCGCGTTGGTCCCTTCCTTGGTCAAATCCACGGCCTGATTGGCATATTTCAGAGCTTCGGGATACTTGTTTTCCTGATCGAGCGTCAGCGACAACCGCAGCACCGCGACCGGATCGACCTGCTGCGGGTAAACATCAATCGATTTTCGCAGATTGGTCTCGGCGTCGGCCCAGGACTTGGCGTTGTATTGCAGGGTGCCGAGAATTTCGTAAGCGTCGGAGCGCAGGAAATTTTTGTAGGCCGTCAACTGCTCCGGGGGATAACCGGAAGCGGGGATGTCGGTATCGACGGTGACCAGGGCGCGCTCGGCGTCTTTTCTCGCCTCCGCCAGCTTCTGGTCTTTATCGAGGTCGGTGTCATGGGTGCGCTCGGCCAGCACCTGCGCCACCCCGAGCAGAGCCTCGGGATCATCGGGGTCGGCGGTGAGTACTTTCTGCGCCATCTCCGTCATCTTGTCGGCGTTGTTGGCCTGCTGGTAGGAGTGCATGACCGCCTTGAACAGCAGCGGCCGCAATTCGCTGTCGGGATACTTGGCGGCAAAGTCATTGGCCGCTTTTTCCTGGGCTGCCGGATCGGTCATCGCCGCTGCCGCTTTGTATGCGTCGAACTCGGGTTGTGTCTTTGCCTGGGGCGGACGCTTGCCCGCGGGCGCGGTTTGCGCCGCCTGTCCGGCGGGCGCGGTCTGCGCGCCTTTATCCTGCGCAAACCCGTACAACGACACTCCCAGAACCGCGATCATCATCGCCGCTCGCTTCATGCATTCTCCTCGGTACATCGAGTAATTGGGAAATTGAGTAATTTTGAAACTGAAAAACCAATGCCGTTTCAAAGTTGCAAAATTACTCGGATCACCACATTACTGAATTCCTCAATTTTTTGAATTGGCCGGTTTGGCGGGAGGCTCGTACGCCTGCGCCAGGCCTTTTTCCGCGGCGGCCTTGATTTCCGGCATCTCGCTTCCCGTTGTCAGCGCCGCCTTGTATTCTGCCACGGCCGCATCGCGGTCTTCTTTCATGTCCAGGATTCTTCCCAAATATACGTGCGACCAGCCCACCACTTTGGGATCGCTTGTGGCCGCAATCGCCTTCTGGAAATTATCCTGCGCGCCGTCGCGGTTCCTGTTGGCCACGGCCACTTCCGCCAGAATAAACAGGGCCCGCCCCTGGTCGCCGATTTTTTTGTCCAGCGCCTGCTGCGCCTGTTCCTGCGCGCCTTTGGGATCGCCCGCCGCCAGCCGCTTCTCCGCCGTGATCAGCATCCGCCGCTCTTCCGGTCGCGACAGCCGTACCAGTTCCGGCGAGGCGGCGCTGGCAAACTGTACCTCGGCCGCCGCCTTCTCTTCTTTCTTCAGGTCAATGTTTTCCAGAATTCCGCCGTATGCGCCGCGGATGCCGACCTGGTCTTTCTCAAACGCGACGATGGCATCATAAAACGTCCGGGTCAGGATGTATCCCTGTTTTACCTGATCGTCGACCGCCTGCGCACGCATGGGTTCTTCATTCTTCGTCCCCGAAGTGCGAATCTCAATCGCGCGCACCATGCACTCGGTGACCAGCAGGGAAATGTCGGTCTTGAAAGCCTCCTCCATCGGCGCGCGCTCCACCGATTTCAGCAGCGGCTCCAGGCTCTTGATCAGGCTGTAGTGCTTGTCCGCCAGCGTATCCAGTTCGTAGTGCAAAAATGTATGGCGGATCTGGTCCATCTTCAGGGCCGCGGCCGGTTCCGCACCCTCATTGGTATAAGGCGCCGGAAACACCACCACGAAATAGGCCGAGCCGTAGTTGCGCGCATCGGTCTGGTTGGGCGAGCCCATGAAGTCCAGATAAATCGTGAAGGTCTTGCCCAGATATTGCGAGGACGGCTGCTTCAGATAGATTTCGGTGTCGAAAACCATCTTGGCCAGGGGCGCGTGGTAGCGGGCCATAGCCACCGCGTAGTCGCGCCGGTGCCGGTCCCAGATCGAATGCAGCCCGGCTTTCGCATAAAACGGCTCCAGCAGCTTGCCGAATCCGGCCACGCTGCCCGCATCTGGGGGCAGGTCCTCTTCTTTCAATCGGGGTACGAAGTGCGGGGGCCCATCCATGTACAGCGCCAGAGAAATGTATTGCGAGAGATTGCGGTTGGGGTCGCGCGAAGAAACGTGCCGCGACACGAAATCGCACAGCGCGGTGCGCGCCGTCTCGGCGTCTTCGGAATCGCGCAGATTGCGCTCGACCTCGGCGCGAACGTTGCTGCGCGTCGCATCCGATATGGTCAGGTCCTGATCGTAGCCGCAGGCGTTCAGCGCGGTCAGCACGGAAAAAATTGTCTCGTTGGAGTCCAGTGTGATCGGCGATTGGCCGGGGGCAATATTCGGCTGCGGCGGAGGTTTGGGCGCCGTTTTGGGCAGCGAAGTTTTCGGCTGCGGTGGAGGGGGCGCCTCTTCTTCTTCGGTCTGCTTGCTCGAAGAGGAAGGGGTCTGCGGCGTGTCGGCCGAAGGGGCCTGATTGGCGGAATCGGGAGCCGGGGCCGCCGGGGGCTGCGAAGCGGAGCCCGAAGCCGATTTCCCCGAAGCCTGATTGCCAGAGCCCGAAGCCGGTGGCGGCACCGGATCTTGCGCCAGGCACACTGCTGCCGCGCACACGGCGACCAGCAGCACAAATCTGGCCGCAAACAGCCAACTTCCCTTACGCACTCTCAGGAAACCTCCACGGGATTGGCGGTACGCCGAGCGGAGAACCATTTCAAGTTTAAGGAGTTCCGGGCGGAGGGTCAAACGGGACGCGGGGTGGTATATACGGACGGCAAAATGCTCCCTCCCCAGCCCGCCCCGCTACCACCACACGGTCGAATGGATTAAGTTGAGCAGGTTCGCCTTTGTGAATGTCCAGTCCGACGCCTGCTCGGAGGCTGTCCATACCGGATCGTTGCAAACCTGCATAGTCTCACAGGGGAGCAGACCTGGGTCCTGATCCGTTGCCGCACGCGGTTCGGGAGTAGCGTGTATGTTGCCGTCGTAGTCGAGAAAGTAACTGCGAAGGCATCGCGCGCCATAAGCGACACATTCCATCGATATCGCAAAAGTGTTCGCCGGTGTGGCTGAAGGAAGTAAGTACGTAAGTCGATAGCTGCAGCTGCCGGACACAGGACGGCCAATCACCCGATCTTGAGCGCTGTCCTCAGAATCGCATTTTGTGTCGAGTTCCCACTCGTCCACAACCCCGTCAAGCGACGCGGGAGCGTTTGCCGGGTCATGAGCGGCCATATAGGCCTTTATGTGTCCTCGTATGTTGAGCAGGTGGCCCAGGGCATCGCTTGTGAAGTCAACAGTCTGCACCGAGAAATGGCCTCTCTCATTGGCAGCCTTGCGCTGAGCGGCCGTGGCGGTCAGCCCGCGAAATAAGAAAACTTCGCCGCGCTTGTCGCTCGCCGATACCTCAACGTACATCTTGCCCCTATCGGCTGGAACGGACTGCAGCCGGAAATCACCGAAGCCGGAGCCGGAATGATCGACAGCCGAGTAGAAGACCCGATTGCCGTGCAACGCCCAAAGGTCACTGGATTCCTCGCTGCAGTTCCAGTCTGGCGTGATCGCGCTGAGGTCCGACGGAAAACCCTCCTGTGGATGAAGAAAACGGTGCCGGATCAAGCACGCAGCAACCGCCCTGATGTGGTCACACGGCGCAACGACCGCCGGTATAAAGCCAGCTTTTTCCTTCTCTGCCCCGCTCCCCGGGATCGAAGCGGCGCTGAGCAGCACCGCAACCGCTACGAAACAGCCGACCCCAACGCCCGCATACGCGGAGAACACGGTCCGGTTGTTTCTGCGGTAACGCCATGACGCAGCGATCGTATATAGAGCCGTAAGCGCGCAGACTGGCAGGAAATGCTCGAATTTAACCAGGTAAGCAGGGCGCGAATCCCAGATTCTCAATCCTGTTTCGCATCCCAACGGGAGTACGCCAACGCAAAACGTCAGAGCCATGCCAGATGCCAGGCCAGCACTTCGCGCGTCGCGTTTTGAGTTGTCGCCGACCAAGAGAGCGACCAGACAGATCACCATGGGCAATTCACAGAGGATCAAAGCGGGCATCTGTGCTGGCGTATCCCACTTTTCGGCATGGCTTAGCAGCCAGGCATATCGCGCCGCAACCACCATCCCTGAAGCGATCGCGAACTTCAGAGAGAGCAAAGCCTCTGCGATCCGGCCTGAGCCATGCCCGCTGGTTGCCCTTGCGGATGACATGGTGAAGATTGTTGCATGACCTCACTGCGGTTCCAATGGTTACGTGAGCGCGACAAGCAATCGGCGGTAACCGACCTTTCTTCGAAAATCACGCAGGGTCACGTCAACCCATGCGGTTACTTAAGGCCAACCAGAGCACCAATTCCCTGGAAGCTCCTAAGCCGGGAATGCAAGAATCGGGGTATGGCGAACGCACGCGCGAAAGGGCCGGAGGCTGCCGTAGGCCATTCAACCGCGTTCTCATGGTTACATCTGGTAATCGGCGTGGGAGTGGTCGCATCTGCCCGATTTGCGTGGTTGTACA
>DATLKM010000121.1:0-17275 GCA_035538435.1 Binatia bacterium | reverse complement strand
GGATGGAAGGTCCCGCCTTCGGCGTCGCAGGCTTGCTGGGTAGCGATCGATCCGCGCAGACCAAACAGAGGATGCGGGCCGAAATATTCCATCTTGCGTCCAGCCGGCGCGGTGCAGAAGTTCACGTGCTCGTGCCACTGGGCCACGCTGAGCGGAATGCGCTCATCGAGTTCCTCTTCGGTGAAACGCTTGGGAGCGGTGTACATGACGCCGATCAACTTGTAATCGTCGCCGTGCTTTTCATACAGCAGCGAGGTCGGATGCTCGGGATTGAAGCGCAGCGCGGCTTCCATGGCATAGCCGTAGTTGGTGAAGTGATACATCTTCTGCGGCAGCTCGGGATGGAAGATCTTAAACCCCTCGTTCAGGGCAACGTGAAAATCGGTGTATTTTTCGGCGGCCTTGCGCGCGGCTTCGGCCACCTGCTGGGCGCGGGCCGCGTCCCCGGGCTTTGCGCTGCGCAGCGCCGTCATCTTCATGTGGGGGCCCATATCCATGTGCCCTTCCATGGAGTTCATGACGTGCATGCCGGCATCATTGTCTTTGTCGGAGTCTTTTTCGCCGCCATTCGGCATGCCTTTCATGTTCGACATGTCGTGGCCGGGCATATCCATGCCCGGCATGCTCGGCTGGCTGGAGCCGGCGGGCGGCTGCTGTCCCCAGGCAACGCTGGCCATAAAAATCGAGATCAGAACGATGATCGCCTTGCGCATTTTGCACCCCACAATCCTACTGATACTAACCCTGACGCAGGCAGGTTGTTTCTGCAAGAACCGGAGGTAATGGTTGGCAATTCGGCCACGAGGGCCAGCCCAGGGCGGCTGCCTCTAGACAAGCCGGGGCGATGGACAGGTTATTACTTTCGTTTGCGGAATCCCGGCGCCACGTTTAGCTTCGCCTGCCCAGGATCGTGACTCCGAGCACGCCGCCCAGCATGCCAAAAATAACGAAAAGAATGAGCCCCACCACCAGCGAGGCGATCAGCATGGCGGCAAATCCGTTCGGCGACTTTGCCAGTTCGATGAGTGATTGAGCATCGGCGCCGGGATAGCGCGAAACCGCCTGCTGAACTTTGTCAATCATTTCGGCCCGCATTTCCGCGCCTTTGTGCAGGACGGCAACGGCGAGGGTTTCGAGGATGGTCGACGTGGCAAAAAGGATGAGTCCGGTGAGTGCGCCGAGGCTTGCTCCCGATCCTTTGGGGAAGGCCATTGCGCCGAAGCGGCGCCGCGCGAAGACGGTCGCAAGAAACCCGGCGACGAGAGGCGCCACGAAGGGGTGGAGCCCCACGATCATGAGGACGATGGCGATTCCGGCGGCCAGGGCGCAAGGTTGAATGCCGTAGGCCAGCACCCCCGGCACGCGAGCGGGAAGGTCGGGTAGATCGGTCCCGATGCGTTCGATCGCAGCCGGTACAGATCCGTCAACGGCGGTGATTTCTGGTAATGCCACGCGAATTTGCGGGGCGCCACAGTGGGCGCAGAACGGGCGGCCTTCTTCAATTGCCTGCCCGCACTTATAGCATTGGTGATCCATTCGCAGCGAAAACCTGAATCGAAGTTATCTTAGGAAGGCGCGTGGCGCAAGGAAGCGGGGGTCAGTGCTGGGCACTCGCTTCGCTCGCCGGGACGGCCGAGGCGGCCGTCGCCACACGCTTATGTGAGCCGCGGTACCGCCAAAATTTCTCTGGCGCCGGGACGCTGCTGTTCCAGTTGCTGGCTGAGCCACTGCTCAAGCCGTTCCTGCGAGGATTGGGGAACGTTGATGAAGCGCATGCCGGCATAACCCTTCATGTCGGTCCATGCGACTTGCGATTCGAATTCCAGCACCTGACGCGACCCCGGCAAAGTCAGTTGCAGGCGGGGCGATCCATCTTTCGGCAAGGCATGCTGAAGAAGCAGCGCGATTCCGCCTTCGCTGATGTTCGTGGCGGTCGCCTGGAAATGATTTTCTCCGACGGTGACTTTCACCGGCACGTTCAGCGGCTGGCGGAAATAGCGCCGCCGCTCCTTGAGCATGAAGTTGAGCGCGGCATTGAAACAGCGCATCGCGTTCATCATGGTGATGGGTTTTTGCATCACGAAATTCGCGCCCATTCCGAAGGCCTGCTGGGTGGTTGTCTTCTTTCCATTCAGCACCGCGAAAGCCACCGAACTTTTATTGCTGGGGGTAACGCGCAGCCCTTCGAGCAGCGCCATCCCTCCGCTCAGGTCGTCGCAGTCGACGATAACGGCGTCGAATTTTTCGGAAATCAGGATTTCGGAACCAGCTTTGGCTTCGCGGCAGACCTGCACATCAATGCTGAGCTTGTCGAGAGTGGTCCCAAGAATCGAAACCACATCGGGATCGGAGCTGAGGAGGAGCGACTCCAGATTCATGACTCAATTCTAAGAAAGGGCCGCCCGAGCGGAAAGTAACCTTAGTTCCAGTCCGGAGTCAGTAGTGGGTGCCCTGAGTTATGACTGAGTTGGGCTAAAGGTGAGATAGCTCAGGCATTCAGGATTGCGGACTCACGACTCCGGGCCCGGACTCGCAAAGCGTACAATACACTCGTGATTCAAGGTCCGCGCACATCTGGCAGCAAGCGGCAGAGGCATCCCATCTATGCTGCGGAAGCGACCGGACTAATCCTGATCGCGTTTGTTCTGCTGTTGCTGATCGTGATCCGCTATTGGCGCGCCATTCACTGGAGCTGGTGGTAACAGTGGCGTCAGAGGGTCGCGAACCATTGCTGGTTGTGGTGTTGGGGCCGACCGCAAGCGGTAAAACCGCGCTCGCCCTGGCGTTGGCGGAGCGGTTCGGCGGCGAGATTGTAAATTGCGACTCCGTCGCCATGTATCGCGAGTTCGACGTGGGCACGGCCAAGCCCACAGCAGAAGAACGAGCGCGAGTGATGCATCATCTGGTCGATTGCATTGCTCCCACCGGCAAGTTTACAGCGGGCGAGTACGGCCGCCAGGCCCGGCAGACGCTTCAGGAAATCAGGGCACGCCGCCGACTGCCGATTGTGGCGGGAGGCACAGGGCTTTACCTGCGCGCGCTGATCGACGGGTTATTTCCCGGCCCGCAGAGGTCGGAAGAATTGCGCTTGCGCCTGCGCGAACTGGCCGGGCGGCGAGGATCGGGTTATCTTCATCGCATATTGTCCCGGCTGGACGGTGCAGCCGCGGAAAAGATTCACGCCAATGACGCTCCCAAGCTGATTCGCGCCATCGAAGTGTGCCTGGCTGCGCGCGAAAAGATGACTGACTTGTGGAAGCAGGGGCGCGAGCCATTGTCTGGATTCCGCATCTTGCGTATTGGGCTTGATCCCGATCGAGCGTCGTTGTATGAGCGCATCAATCGGCGTGCCGCCAAGATGTTTGAAAACGGGCTGGCGGGAGAAACCCGGACGCTGCTTAAGAAATACGGCGAGTCCGCCGCACCTCTGACTGCGCTGGGTTACAAGCAGGCAGCGCAACTCTTGCGCGGTGAGCTGACCGAAGGAATGGCGGTTCAAGCGGCACAACAAGCGCACCGCAATTACGCCAAACGGCAAATGACCTGGTTTCGCCGGGAACCGGACGTCTATTGGCTCCCGGGCTTTGGAGATGACGGGGAAGTTCAGCGGCAGGCCGCGGACCTTGTGGCAAACTTCCTTTAGGCCCGTCTTCTGTTATCGTTTCTGGCATGTCCCGTCTTGTTGCGCTCGTGCTGATCGCCGTGCTGCTTACCACTTCCGCATTTGCCAAAGAGAAGTACCAGCATCCGGGCCCCATTCGCCTTACCCATGAGGGCGAGAAGTGGGCGGAAAAAACGCTGCGCAAGCTGACCATCGAAGAAAAAATCGGCCAGGTGTTCATGATCTGGTGCCGCGCCAGTTTTTTGAACGCCGACAATCCCGAATATCTGCAATGGCACGACGCCATGCAGAAGTATCACGTCGGGTCATTTGCCATGACCGTCCACGTGGATGGCCCTTTCTTACTGCGCAGCGAGCCGTATGAGGCGGCGAATCTCGCGAATCGTTTGCAGGCCGAATCGAAACTGCCGCTGTTGTTTGCCGCCGATTTCGAGCGGGGCGTCTCGATGCGGCTGATGGGCGCAACTGTTTTTCCGCACGCCATGGCATTCGGGGGAGACGGGAAGACCGGCGATGCCGAGGAGTTCGGCCGCATCACGGCGGAAGAGGCGCGCGCGGTCGGCATCCATTGGAATTTCTTTCCCGATGCCGACGTGAATTCGAATCCGGCAAACCCGATTATCAACACGCGCTCGTTTGGGGAGGATCCCAAGCAGGTTGGCGATCTGGTGGCGGCTTACATCAAAGGCGCGCATGAGGGCGGTATGCTCACCACGGTGAAGCACTTCCCCGGTCACGGCGACACGGCAACCGACTCGCATCTTGGGGTGGCCAGCGTGAATGTGGATAAGGCGCATCTTGAGACCATCGAACTGCCTCCGTTTCGCGAAGCCATTGCCGCGGGAGTAGATTCCGTGATGATTGCCCACGCTACGGTGCCGGCGTTGGATTCCGATCCAAATCATGTGGGAACCATCTCCCCGGTGATCGTGACCGAACTCCTGCAAAAACAACTTGGCTTCCAGGGAATCGTGGTGACCGACGCGCTCGACATGGCCGGCCTGACCCGTCTGTTCGCCAATAACATTGGGCGTGCGGCGGTCGAGGCATTCAAAGCAGGCAATGACTTGCTCTTGATCCCCGCCGATTTACCTGCCTCTTACAATGCCATGTTACAGGCTGTGCAATCGGGAGAAATCTCGCGGGAGCGGCTGGACCGGTCGGTGCTGAAAATTCTTAAAATCAAGGCGTCGCTGGATTTGCAGATCGCCCGGCTGGTGGATGAGAGCAAGATCGATCAAGTGGTCGGCAGGCCCCAGAATCTGGCTTTTGGCCAGCAGGTGGCCGAAAATGCCGTCACCCTGGTGCGGGAAAATGGCAAGGTATTGCCGCTGAAATCGACGATCTCCAAGGGAACCGGCAAGGCCGCGCTTCCGTATACCACACAGGAGCGGACCCGCAATCAGACGCTGGCGGTGGTTCTCTCGGATGATGTGCGAACCGAATCTGGCCGGGCCTTCGGGCGCGAGCTGCGGGCGCGGATTCCGGATGCGAATGTGCTGTATGTCGATCCGCGCTTTGCCGCGGACGCGCAGGCTGATGTGTTGAAGGCGGTCGATGAAGCTAAAACCGTGATCGCGGCCGTGTATGTCGTGCCGACCGCGGGCAAAGTGGGCAACACGGTCGCGCTCGCGGATGCGACGGGGACTCTGTTGCAGCAATTACTCGATCACGCGGCGGAAAAGACTGTTGTTATAGCAATGGGAAATCCGTATCTTGCGGCGGATTTTCCGAAGATTGCGAATTATATGTGCACATTCTCGAACGCTTCGGTTTCTGAGATAGCGGCGGTGAAAGCGCTGTTCGGGGAAATCACGATCCGCGGGCGGCTGCCGGTGAGCATTCCCAACATCGCGCAGCGCGGTGCGGGCTTGGACCGTCCGGTACAGGTTGCCGTCATGGGAGCAGAACATGCGCAGAAATAATTTGCTTGCGGTCGCGGCGGCGTCGGGCGCCATGGTGGTGCTCTCCGCATGCAGCATCAACGTGCAAAAAGAGCCCAACGGGCAGGACAAGCAGGTCGACATCAAGACGCTGGTGGGCGGGATGCACGTCAGCAATCAGGCCGATGCTTCCGATATTGGAATCCCAATTTACCCTGGCGCGCGATTGCAGGACAAAGATACAGACGGCAGCAACAAGAGCGCCAATGTGAACCTTTCCGGCTTCGGTTACGGCTTGAGGGTGATCGCGCTGGAATATGAATCCGATGACGCCCCTGAGAAGGTTGTCGCTTTCTACCGCGACCAGCTCAAGAAATATGGCAACCCGATCGAGTGCCGGACCTCGGGCCTGGATATCGATACGAACATGGCCTCACAGGGATCGAAGGATAAGTCGGACGAGTTAACTTGCGAGAAATCGAGCGGGAAAGATGTAGAGCTGAAGGTGGGCAAGAAACACGATCAGCATATCGTGGCGATTGAGCCGCAAGGCAAAGGATCGAAGTTTTCTCTGGTGTACGTGCGCACGCACGGAAAGGACGCGGACATTTAGTCCTCGGACGACCAGCCGCGCAATGTGGACGGGGGCAAACTGCACAGGTCCTTCGCGCGGGGCTCAGGATACAAATACCGGGAGGTGGTTATGCTGGGACGAGTTGGAACGACAGTGGCGATAGCGATGATGAGCGCGTGCGCTGCGGCTTCTGCCTTCGGGCAGGATTCGAAGCAGGAGCGGAAACAAAGTCAGGATTCGTTCGACGTCAACAGCTCCGTCGGCGATCTCCACATGGGAAAGGATGCGGATGCGAACAAGGCGGGCCTCCCCCTGTATCCTGGCGCGAAGTCGCGCAAGGAGGCGAACAACGATCCGCTGAATTTCAAAATCGTGACCGAAAGCTTCGGCTTCAAAATTGTGGTGGCGAAGTATGAATCGCCGGACGCCGCGGACAAAGTGATCGCGTTCTACCGCGACAAGTTGAAGAAATACGGCAAGGTGCTCGAGTGCCATAGTACTGGTGACGCTGACGACATAGATCCCAACTTCGACGAAAAGGACGATTCCCATTCAGCGAAAGACAAAGAATTGAAGTGCGAAGGGGAAAACAAGGGTCCGGTCACCGAGCTCAAGGTTGGAACGGAAAACAATCAACACGTTGTCGCTGTGGAACCGACCGGCGCGAGTACGCGGTTTTCTCTGATTTACGTTTATTCGCGGGGTAAACAGGGCGACATTTAGCAGCCGCAGCCGCCTGATGTACTCTGTTTGTTCTGCATGTCCGTCTTCGCGAAAAACCTGGCGCCATTGCCTCTGTGTCTTTTGATGGCAGCGTGCGCCTCGGTGGGCCCGCCTGTGCCGCCATCGCTGGAGCTTCCCAAGCCTCCCGCGGATTTGCATGCCGCGCGCAAGGGCGACAAAGTTACGCTGACTTGGACCATCCCCGCCCGCACCACCGACCGTCAGCGAGTTCGCTACCTGGGCGCCACAAATATTTGCCGGGGTGCGGTTGCCATACTGAAGGAATGTGGCACCGCGATCGGCGGAGTCGCCGCCCCGGCCGATTTTGCGCACAGACCATCCCGGGACGCGAAAATGCCGTCCTCCTACGTTGATACTTTGCCCTCTTCGTTGGAACAGGCCGATCCGCGCGGGTCAGTCACATACGCGGTTTCCGTGGAAAACACCGACCGGCGCGCGGCCGGCCTTTCCAATCAAGTTCATGTCGCGTTAGTACCCACACTGGCGCCATTCGCAGATCTGACGGCGACCGTCGGCGCAAGCGGAATCGCGCTTTCGTGGAAATGCCCGGCTTCGGCTGAAGGAGTCCGCGGCGTGAAATATCTTTTTCGCATCTACCGGCGGCTTGAATCCGAGAGCAAAGATGGGAAGCTGACCGAGGTGCAAGCGACGGATTGCGCGAATTCGCAGCCTGCGCCTCCAGCGGAAGATTCTTATCTTGATCAGAATTTCGAGTGGGAGAAGACCTATGTCTATCACGGCGCAGTCGTCAGTGTGATTGGAGTACCGGGAAAAAACGCGGTGGAAGTGGAAGGCGATGACACGCCAGCCATCACAGCCTTCGCGCACGATGTTTTTCCGCCCGCCGTGCCTTCCGGATTGCAGGCGGTTTTTTCCGGCCCGGGGCAGTCGCCGTTCATCGACTTGATCTGGACGCCGGACACGGACGCCGATCTTGACGGTTATACCGTTTACCGGCGCGAGGAAGGCGGAGCCGAGGTGAAGTTGAATCCGGCTCCGGTAAAAACTCCAGCATACCGGGACACGCAGGTAGAGCCGGGAAAAACTTACTTTTATTCGGTTTCGGCGGTTGACGCGCGCAGCAATGAGAGCGCGCGTTCGCAAGAGGCGAGTGAGAGGGTGCCATAAGTTCCCTGCCTGCACGTGACGGGATTTCGCTCCGCGAGTGAAAAGTCTGGCCGGTTATCTGCTTCTCATGTTTAGATAGGACTACGATGAAATATTGCCGCTTTCAACAGAATGGACAGGCCCACTACGGCCTGGTAGAGCCGGTTGCCGGACGCGAATCGATTGTTCGCATTCTTTTAACCCCTCCAGAAGAATCGGAAGGTGATATCGAAGAGCTGCGCACGCGGCGCATCGATCCCATTGCGCTGGAAGAAGCAACGCTGCTGGCGCCGGTGCGTCCCAGCAAAATCGTTTGCGTGGGCCGCAATTATCGCGAGCACGTAAAGGAACTGGGCCATGAAGTCCCGCCGGAACCGACCCTGTTCTTGAAAGCGAATTCTTCGCTGCTGGCGCCGGGAGGGACCGTGCTGCGCCCGAAAATTTCACAGCGCGTGGACTATGAAGGCGAGCTTTGCATCGTGATCGCGAAGCAGTGCCATCGTCTCGCGGAAAACGAAGATGTGCGCCCGTATATTCTCGGCTACACATGCCTGAACGACGTGACCACGCGCGATTTGCAGATCAAAGACGGCCAGTGGATGCGCGCCAAGAGCTTCGACACGTTCTGTCCGGTAGGGCCGGTGGTGGCGGATGGGCTTGATCCATGGGCTGGCGTTGGCGTCGAAACGCGGGTCAACGGGCAGGTGAAGCAGTCAGGCAACACGCGCGATTTTATATTCCCGCTGGATCTGGTGATTCGCTACGTCGCGCAGTGCATGACCCTGCTTCCCGGCGACCTGCTGGCGACAGGAACACCGGAAGGGGTGGGCCCTGTGGCGGGCGGCGATGTGATGGAAATTACAATTGAGGGCGTGGGCACACTGCGCAACCCGGTGGCCGACGATTCGAACTGACAGTGCCCTTGTCTATTGCAACAAGCCATAAATATCCAGCTCACTGGCTGTCGGCACAAACACCCTTCCATTGGCGATAGTCGGCACGGTAAATTTGAGCGCCGAGCCGGCCTGATCGCGGCTCGCCACCTGCGCGCTGTTGTAAAGTTCCTGCGCCACGTTGGCGGCGTTGTAAGCGTGCAGCACAGCCGGGCCGCTCTGGTAGGCTGAATTATCGATGTCCCACACGATGCCGTTGCTGTTTCCATTGGAAGAAAGCGACGGGGTCGCGCCATGCATGTTGAATACGGTCCCGGCATACGTAGGTTGCGACGCAAGCTGCTTGCCGGCATTCGCAGATGCGTTCCACGCATAGGCGCGCAGCACATCGCTATTGTGGTGGTAGTACAGAAATCCGTTCCAGTAAACCGGCGTCGAGAAAATATTGTCGTATTGGGTTGTGCCAATATTCAGCGTTTGTAGAATGTCATTCGTGCCGCTGAAGCCCCCCATGTTCTCGGGGTTCACGATAAAGACGTTCCCATCTTTTCCGCCGCCGATCACTTCCTGGGGATATTGCGAGTTGCCTGGAATCAGGATGTCGGCGCCGCTGCCCAGGTCGGCGTCGTTCGTCGACAGCGTGTAGTTATTGTCGGGTGAAAAATAACTCTGCACCGCCAGTGTAGCGGGGTTGAGATTCAGGAATGAATCGTTGTAGCCGGTTTGCGAGTACGCGGGAGGGGGAGAAATCCAGGCGTCGTCGTAATCCGTCCCGCTCATCAGATAAATATTGCCGCTGATATCGTCGATCGCGGGCGCGCCGCCTCCGCCCCACAACCCGCCTCCGGCGGCGCCGGAAGTCACGTTGAACACCGCCTTCTGCACCAGAGATGCTTTGTCATATGCCAGGACCCACCCGTGCGTGCAACTGCCGAAGGCGATATAAATCCAGTTCGTGACCGGATCCAGAGCCAGGCCCATGCGCTGGTAGCAACTGCTTTCCAAAGTCTCCCCCGAATTTGGATCAGTCGCATTGACAGCAACGGGGCTGCCCGGCTGATCGATTCCATTCGTCACGTTCAGCGCGTGCAGGTAAAAAGTGGAACTGGTGCCGGAATTTTCCGTGACCAGATACATCGTGTTTGTGGTCGCGTCGATCACCGGCGTCGACAGAATGCCGACAATCGGCGAAGGCCCCTGAGGATCGTTCACGCTGACGGCGGTGCCGAGTTTGACGTGCCAGAAGGTGCTCAGGCTGGTTGACGCGGCGTTTGCGTCGAAAGCGTAAACGCTGTCGTTCATCGTCGCCACGAAAACGGTGTCGTGGGTCCCGCTGTTGATGCTCAATTGTGGCATATAGAGCGGCTGTGCGTAGATCTGTCCATCGACGGGATAGGCGGCGACTTTGCCAAACTGGGTTGAATTCACGTTCGACGGCGTAAGCGTGACTTCCTGCGTGAAGGCGCCATCACGGGTGTCGTCGTTGTGATAAGTCAACACCGCAGCCTGACCGGAGTTCACCACCGTGAGTTGGGCCGCTACCATCGCTGAAGAATCTGCCGCGCTTGCCGCCTGAATGGTGTGCGGACCAATGCTCGCGGGGGCCGTGTACGCTCCCGATGAGCTGATCGTGCCGGTGGCCGAATTCCCTCCAAGCACTCCGTCGACCGACCAGTTGACCGTATTGCTGCTAAAGCCCTGCAATGACGAATTGAACTGTTGCGTGCCGGAGGGCGCGACCATTGCTGTGGTTGGGGAAATGGAAAACGTGAATATGCTGACGGAGGCATTCGCGCTTTGGCCGGGATTCGCCACGCTGGTTGCGGTTACCGTGTGACTGCCAGAGCCATCTGGCGAGGTGTATAGGCCGGACGAGGAGATCGCTCCGACGCTGGAATTGCCTCCGGCGATTCCATCGACTGACCAGGTCACGCTCTGGTTCGAAGAAGATACAACCGTCGCCGTAAACTGCTGCGTCTGGCCAGACGCTCCATTGAGCGTAGCCGAACTCGGTGAAACCCCAACGCCGGCCACCACACTTACCGAGGCCTGAGCTGAGCTGGAGGCCGAGGCCACGCTGGTGGCCATGACCGTGTGCGATCCCACCTGAGCCGGTGCAGTGTACAAGCCGGAAGAGCTGATCATTCCGGTGGTGGAATTTCCTCCACTCACGCCATCCACAGACCAGGAAACGGCCGTGTTGCTGGTGCCGGTCACGGTGGCGGTGAACTGCGAAGGTGCGCCGGTCGCGATGGTGACCGCGGTCTGGTTCAGCGCGACATTGATCGGTTGACTCCCCCCCGATGACGAATTCTTGCTTCCAGAGCCGCATCCTGCCATCGCCAGAACGAGCGCCAAAGATGAATATCGGGCGCACAATTTCCGGGTGGAGAACTTTGACGGAGTGGATCGCATGGAGAGGGTTTCCCTTCGGCGAACGATTATTCGGTTCTGGTGTTCGATGGCGGGAAATGACTCGCTGTTGCCGGGCACTCGCTAGGGTAGATACTGTAGCCCGCGTTTTATCTTTTCGCTCGAGACCTGCGTCTTGCGCGGGATTTGAAGGCCCGAGAGAGACGGGTAAACGAGAACTGTCAGCCCAGCAAGCGGGCGGCGTCCTTTGCGTAGTAGGTCAGAATGATGCTCGCGCCGGCGCGGCGAATGCTGAGCAACGATTCCATCATCACGCGGTCACGTTCGATCCATCCGTTGCGCGCCGCGGCTTCGATCATCGCGTATTCGCCGGAAACCTGATAGGCGGCGAGCGGCAAATCGAAGCGTTGCCGGGCGGCGGCGATCACGTCCAAGTACGGCATTGCGGGCTTGACCATGATCATGTCTGCGCCCTCGGCGATGTCGAGTTCGATCTCGCGCATGGCCTCGCGAATATTGCCGGAATCCATCTGATAGGAGCGGCGGTCGCCGAATTGGGGGGTGGAATCCGCGGCTTCGCGGAAGGGCCCATAGAAGCCGGAGGCAAACTTGGCAGCATAGGAAAGAATGGGAGTATTTTCAAACCCGGCCTCATCCAGGCCGCGGCGGATGGCGGCTACGCGGCCATCCATCATGTCGGAGGGAGCGATGATGTCGATTCCTGCTCGCGCCAGCGAAACCGAAGTTCGCGCCAGCAGTTCGAGCGATTCATCGTTCAAGATTTCATACTCCGAGTGTGCAGCGTAGGCAGCGAGCTCGCTCGCTGCCTTGTCAACTGCCTTAGCTTTGTTCTGTTCACCGGCGATCAAGACGCGGGCCGCTGCGCCCAGTGATTGCGGCCCCGGTTGGGCCTTGACGATGCCGCAATGTCCATGCGACATGTACTCGCACAGGCAGACATCCCCCATCAACAGAAGGCCGGGAACTTCCCGTTTTATGGCGCGAGCAGCTTGTTGCACAATTCCGTCGTCAGACCAGGCGCCGGTCGCCACTTCATCCTTCTTGTCGGGGAGCCCGAACAGAATGATCGAAGGCACGCCCAGCGAGTGAACTTCCCGCGCTTCTCCGATCGCCTCGTCCACCGACAGGTTGAAAACGCCGGGCATGGACCGGACTTCCTTGCGTACGCCCTCGCCCGGACACACAAACATGGGATAGACGAACCCGTCGGGCGTCAGGCGAGTTTCGCGCACGAGATCGCGCATCCGGGAGGTACGGCGCAAGCGGCGAAGCCGCGTAACCGGGAAGGCCATAAAGGTTACTCCTGACTGGGATTTCCAGCCTTCACAGCGATTTTAACAGTACGGCGGAGGTCCATTGTGTGATTGGAATCACTGCTTGTGCGTCACCCTTCAAAATGAGTTCCCGGGCTTCATGCGCTCACCCCAGCGCCTCTAAGGCGCTCCGGCGCCCGCTGAGGTGTGACCAAAGTAACCTTTTTCGCTCCCTCGCCAGCTTGGAATTCCCGATTGTCTTCTTAAAATGTTTGTGGATGAGTGTATTCGGACGATACCGCTGGCGGGTGCTGGCCGGAGCTGTTACGCTGGCGTTCGCCGCCGTATCGGCGGCCATGCCGCCCGGCCACGCGCTCACCGCGATTGCCGATATCGTCTATCTTTCGCTCAATCTGGCCGTGGTCGCAGCCATGGCGGTGAATGCGCGATCGGCGCGGAACAGCGCGCGCTATTTCTGGATCCTGATGTGCGCGGGCGCCCTTCTTTGGGCCGCCAATCAGGCGGGATGGGTGTATTGCGAAGTGATTCGCCGTGTCCCTGTTCCCGATCCCTGGTTCCTGGACATAGTTTTGTTCGTGCATCTGATTCCCATGATTGCCGCCGTGGGATTGCGCCCGCATCGCGAGCACGAACCCTCGAAATTCGGCGCCGGAACCATCGACTTTCTGCTGCTGCTGGTCTGGTGGATTTTTCTTTATGCCTTCGTCGTGTTTCCCTCGCAGTATGTCTCGGTTGATCTGGCGGTGTACGACCGCAATTACGGCCTCCTGTACCTGATGGAGAGTGGAGTCTTCATTTTTGTGCTGAGTGTTGCCGCGCATCGCGCTTCTTCGGGATGGCGGAACATTTACAGGCAGTTGCTGGGCGCAGGACTACTTTATGCGCTCGATTCGGAATTGGTCACCGTAGCCCTGGCCCACAACCGGTATTACACGGGGAGTCTCTACGACGTTCCACTGGTCGCGGCAGTGAGCTGGATGGCGGCGGTTGCGCTGGAGGCGCGGCAGCACTCTTCTGAATCCGTTCCCACTCACGGGCCCGATGTGTGGGGCGAGGTGGCCCTGCGACTGGCCATGCTGGCCATTCTTTCCTTGCCCGTGCTGGGGCTGTGGGCGTATCGCTGGGACAGTTCCCCGCTGCTCTCCCGCACCTTCCGCCTGTTCACGGTTCTGATGGCGATGCTGGTCATGGGCGTCTTTCTGTTTATGCGGCAGTATTTGCAGGACCAGAGACTCATTGGCCTGCTGGGGGAATCGCGCCATAGTTTCGAGAATGAACAGCGTTTGCAGAGCCACCTGGTGCAGCGGGAAAAACTGGCTTCGCTCGGCGAGCTGATTGCAGGGGCGGCGCACGAGATTGATCACCCCTTGCGCGCAGTGATGGAGAACTCCGAGCAGCTCTGGTCGGGCGAACGCCTGACTCCCGAGCAGGACGCGCTGGTCCGCAAAATCGTCAACCAATCCCAGCGGACGCGCGACTTGATCGGAAACCTGTTGAGCTTCGCGCAGCAGACTTCGGGTGAAAAAGCGATGGTAGATATCGGCACGCTGCTGCAACGCAGCGTCCAGATGCGACAGTTACAGCAGTCTGAGCAGAAAATTCGCATTGAAACCACCATCGCCCCCGGCCTGCCGGAAATCTGGGCCGACGGCCGGCAGTTGTTTCAGGCCTTCGTACAGATCGTAGAGAACGGCCTGGATGCGCTTGAGGAAACCGGCCGCAGCGGCGTGTTGCAAGTCAGGGCCTACCAGCGAGGCGAGGAGGTGGTGGTGCATTTCAGCGACAACGGCCCCGGAGTGCGAGAGCCGCTTCGCGTCTTCGATCCCTTCTACACCACCAAGCCCATCGGCAAGGGCACGGGCCTGGGCCTGAGTGCGGTCTACGGCGTCATGCAGGACCATCGCGGCCAAATTAGCTGTCACAATCGGCCTGAGGGAGGAGCCGAGTTCGTGGTGCGCCTTCCTATCGCAAGACCGGCAGCGCTGCACGCTATGGCCGCATCGCCCTCCTAAACTTTCATCCTTAGCTTAGCTGAGACTTATGCTCATTCGCGGGCTTCTGACTGTTCGTCGGGAAGCACTCCCTGTTCTCTGCGACTGCGGCTCCGGGCTCCGACTAAAATAAAACTCATGGCGCCGCCGCTTCTCCATAATTCCGCCCGCGTCCTTGAGTTCGATGCTCTCCGCGAACTGCTGCGCGAGTATGCTTCTTCTCCGCTGGGCCAGGAGCGCATTGCTTTTCTCTCGCCTTCAGTTGACACGCAATGGATCGGCACGCAGCAGCAACTGTCGGAGGAGATTCGCGAATTTCGCCGGGTTGGCGGACGGTTCGATTTTTCCGGTTTGCTGGACATTCGAAATGAGCTGGAACGCTCGCGGATTGCGGGAGCGGTGCTCGATACCGGCGAAATCCGTGACGTTCTCCTGGTGGTGGACCGGGCAGCGGAATGGCGGGAAATTGCGCTGCATCCTCCGGCAGCCATGCGCAGCGAATGGGCCCGTACGCGCGACCTTTCGCAGGCGATTCAGGACTTCACTGAATTTCTCCGCTCGTTCCGCAACAAAATTCAACCCGATGGAACGCTCGAAGACCGGGCCTCGCCGGAACTCGCCCGGATTCGCCGCGAGATCGAGAAGCAGCGCCGTGCCATCCAGGAATCGCTGCGCGGGTATCTGCGGCGTCTGGCTGAAGGCGGCGCGGCGCAGGAAGAACTGATTACCATCCGCGGCGAGCGCTTCGTGATCCCGGTCAAGGTGGAGCAGAAGCGGCGGGTGCCGGGCGTGGTGCACGGCGCCAGTTCGAGCGGGCAGACGGTTTTTGTAGAACCGCTCGAAACCATCGAGCAGAACAACGAACTGGTTCGCCTGCTCGAAGAAGAGCAGGCGGAGATTCATCGCATTCTGCGGGAAATGACCGGCCGTATCGGGGAGCGGGCCGAGGCCATCTTCGGCGCCCTGGAGACCCTGGCTGAACTCGAGCTGCAATTTGCCAAGGCGCGTTTCGCCGAAGAATACAACTGCGTTTCTGTGGTCATTTCATCGGCATTGGAGAACACCGGTTCGCGGGTGGGTCTGGTACTGCACAATGCGCGTCATCCCTTGCTCGAACGCAACCTAAGGCTGAAGGGCGCCAACGTCGTTCCCGTCTCCATCGAACTGGAGTCCAGCCGGCAACTTGTGATTACCGGTCCCAACACGGGCGGCAAGACCGTCACTCTAAAAACAATAGGATTGCTGGCGCTGATGGCCCAGTCGGGTATTCCTGTTCCCGCGGACCGTGCGACCTTGCCCGTTTTCGACGCGGTGCTCGCCGATATCGGCGACTATCAATCGATCGAGCAGAACCTTTCCACTTTTTCCGCCCACGTCACGAATATCGATTTCATTTCGCGCACGGCGACGGCAAATTCGCTGGTATTGCTCGATGAGCTCGGTTCCGCTACCGATCCCGAAGAAGGCGCGGCGCTCGCCGTAGCTATCGCCGAGTATTTTCTACGCTTCGGATGTATGTCGGTAATTTCCACGCACCATACATCGCTCAAAGTTTACGGCGCGAACACTCCGGGCGTGATAAACGCTTCGGTTGGGTTTAATGAGAACACCTTGCAGCCGACTTACGAGCTGAAAATCGGCGTCCCCGGAGCTTCGGCGGGAATTAACATCGCGCAGCGGCTTGGGTTGAATTCGGCCATTATTGAATCGGCGCGCTCGCGCCTTGGAACCCAGGCCCGTGACGTCGGGCAGTTTCTGGACAAACTGCATGCCGACCTGCGCGAGGCAGAGCACGAACGCCTGCGATTGCGGCAGCGCGAGCAGGAGCTCGAGCGGGAAAAAGCGCTCCTTGCCGTTGAAGGGAAAAAAGAGCAGCAAGCAAAGGTCCGCGATCTCGAAAAGAAGCTGGAAAGCGTGCTGCGAGATTTTGAATATTACGCCCGCGAAGCGGTAAACGCCATCCAGGAACGGGCGGCGGCGCAAAAGCTTTCGAAAGACGCGGAACGCCGCGTTGCCAAATTGCGGCGGGAATTCCGCGAGCAATTCGATTCCACCGTGGTGGCGCACTCGAGCGGAGCCGATCAGGGCGATCCCCACGCCCAGCCGCAAATGGTGAAATACGTTTCGGTTGGCGACAAGGTGAAGCTGAAATCAACAGGCAGGTCCGCCCGCGTCGCACGCAAGATCGACGAAAACCACTTCGAGGTGGAAGTTGGCGCCATGAAGATGCGTATTGCGCGAGACGATATCGCTGAGGTCCTGGCCCCAGACCGTCCTGCGGAAACTCCGGTCAAAGCCGCCCGGGCGCGGGGAATTTCCGTGTCGGTGGCCAACGAGGGGCAGAGCGCGCCCTCGGAAATCAACGTGATCGGCTACAACGTGGACGATGCCACGCGCGAGGTGGAGAAGTTTGTCGACCGCGCTTTTCTGGCCGGTTTACCGCGGGTGCGGGTGGTTCACGGCAGCGGCATGGGCATTCTGCGGAAGGCGCTACGCCAGGCTTTGCAGCAGCATCCTCACGTCGAGTCGGTGGCTGAACCGGCGCAGAATGAAGGGGGTGGGGGAGCGACGGTGGTTGATTTGCGCCTGTAGCGCATTTTCCTGAAGACGCCCTCATCAATTCAGGGCCGCCGCCGATTTAACAACTGTCTCCGGCCCACGGAGTGTCATCCCTTGTGATTAGGGACTTCTCAGTATTTTTCACCCATAAATTGCTGGTTGCGTAAAGCATCGACCCGACAACTAACCAAACCGCCGCCGCAACAATATAGCTACAGAATGAAGAGTATGAAG
>DATLKM010000120.1:0-2754 GCA_035538435.1 Binatia bacterium | reverse complement strand
ACGTTGGCGATGCGCGGCTTGCGAGTTTCCGGATCGATGGCCATGGCGACGAAGGTGTTGATCAGCGAAATCGCGTCGGCGCCGGCTTCCTGGGCAATATGGGCCATCTGGGCGATGCTGGTGACATTCGGCGAGAGCTTGACGATCAGCGGCCGCCGTGCGGTCCGTTTCGCCGTGGTCACAACCTCATCCAGCGACCTTGGATCGCTGCCGAATTGCAGGCCGCCCTCGCTCGTGTTCGGGCAGGATACGTTCAGTTCGTAGGCGGCAATGCCTTCGCCGTCATTCAGGATTTCGATGGTCCGCTCGTAATCTTCCCGCGTGTAGCCGAAAACGTTGGCGATGACGACAATATCTTTGATCTCATTCAGCCGGGGCAGTTTCTCGGTCAAAAATGCCGGAGCCCCGATGTTTTGCAGGCCGATCGCGTTCAACATTCCCGCGGCGGTTTCCCACAGGCGGGGCGGCGGGTTGCCGATCATGGGCTCGCGCGACAAGCCTTTGACCACGAATCCACCCAGCTTGTCGAGATGAACCACGTCTTCGAACTCGATTCCATATCCGAAGGTTCCGCTGGCGGCGATGATGGGATTTTTGAAATCGATGCCCGCGAGGTTCACACGAAGATCGGGCGCATAGCTGCCGGGGGATGGAGTGGGCATCGTCGGATTGTAGTTTACCGCGAGCCCGGATTGCTGCCAAAGCTGATTTGCGATGTCCCTGGAAAGTGAGGAAATTTCCGGACGTTACCCGATCTCGCGCCGCGGGAAGTCATTCCAAACTCGCGCGAAACGCGAATGACATCTGTTCGGCGTTCGCGCAGGTTTTTGTCATAGACAGCGCGCCACAAAAGCCGCTAGCATTGCGCTGCCTCACATGCCAATCTGGAGCTGCCAAACCATGCGCAACGCTATCGTTTTTCTCGGCGCGCTGTTTTTGATCTCATTTGCGGCCGCGAGCGAAAAGCCGACGGAGGCCGAGATCGAGCACGGCAAATATCTGGTCACGCAGGTCGGCATCTGCCAGGACTGCCACACGCCGCGCAACGAAAAAGGCGAGTTCATCAAGCAACAATGGCTGGCGGGCGCGCCGATACTCTTCAAGCCCACCGTGGCCATGCCCGCGTGGGCCGACAAGAGTCCCAGGATTGCGGGCTTGCCGGGCTGGGACCGCGACGGCGCCATCAAGTTCTTCATGACTGGAGAAACGCCCGACGGATTTCCGCCCCGGCCGCCCATGCCCGAATTTCGCTTCAACCGCCGCGACGCGGAAGCGGTGGTGGCGTACTTACTGTCGCTGGGGCCAGCCAAGTGACCAATCCTCTGTGCCCCTCGGTGTTCTCGGTGTTCAAAACTTACTAAACACAGAGAACACAGGGGTACACAGGGATCGCATTCCCCGTCGCGATGGCCACTCCGTGGTCGCGCATTCGATGTCGTTGAAGTAGGCCTTCGACATCCAGGCTTGATGCTGACTGCTGATTGCTGATTCCTGATTGCTGACTGCTCCCTGCATCCGCTAAAGTATTCACTTCCCATGCTTGATCTGAATTTTGTCCGCGATAATCTGCCCCTCGTCGAAGAGATGCTGCGCCGGCGGGGCGCCGACCCGGCCGCCGTCCTCAAGGATTTTGCCGCGATCGATCCCCGCCGCCGCGAGGCCATTACCCAGGCCGAGACGCTCAAAGCCCGGCGCAATAAGGCTTCCGAAGAAATCGCCCGGCTGAAAAAATCCGGCCAGGACGCCGCCGCCGCCATGGCCGAAACCAAAGACTTGCGCGAACAGATTCAGGAGAGCGAAAAAGTTGCGGCTGAGTTCGACGGCATGTTGAAGGACATTCTCACCGGCATTCCCAACATGCCGGACGCCAGCGTGCCGGTCGGCCACAGCGCCGACGAGAACGTCGAAGTCCGGCGCGGGGGCTCGCCCCCAAAATTCGATTTCACTCCCAAGCCGCACTGGGACCTGGGCGCCGAACTCGGCGTGCTCGATCTGGAACGCGCCGTCAAACTGACGGGCGCGCGCTTTGCCGTCTACTGGGACCTGGGCGCAAAGCTGGAGCGCGCGCTGGCCAACTTCATGCTCGACCTGCACACCCGCGAGCACGGATACACCGAAGTCCTTCCACCCTATCTGGTGAATTCCGATTCCATGTACGGCACTGGCCAGCTGCCCAAGTTCGCCGCCGACCTGTTCCGTGTGCCCCACGGCGAAAAAGATTTGTGGCTGATTCCCACCGCCGAGGTTCCCGTCACCAATCTCTATCGCGACGAAGTTCTGGACGCCGTGCGGCTGCCGGTTTCGCTCACCGCTTACACGCCCTGCTTCCGCAGCGAAGCGGGATCGTATGGCAAAGATGTGCGCGGCATCATCCGCCAGCACCAGTTTCAGAAGGTGGAACTGGTCAAGTTCACCCGGCCCGAACAGTCGTACGAGGAGCACGAAAAGCTCACGCGCAACGCCGAAACCGTTCTGCAAAAGTTGGGGCTGCATTACCGCGTGGTCACCCTGTGCACCGGAGACATGGGGCCCTCGTCGGCGAAAACCTATGACATTGAAGTCTGGCTGCCGGGGCAGAACTTGTTCCGCGAAATTTCCTCGTGCTCGAATTTTGAGGCGTATCAGGCGCGGCGGGCGAATATCCGTTATCGTCCCGAAGGCAAAAATAAAACCGAGTTCGTTCACACCCTCAACGGCAGCGGCCTGGCCGTGGGACGGACCTGGGTAGCCATCGTTGAGAACTATCAGCAAGCC
>DATLKM010000119.1:0-21130 GCA_035538435.1 Binatia bacterium | reverse complement strand
TTCCGAAAGACGTGCACATCACGCCGCGGATGTATCAGAAGCTGACGGAAAAAATTGCCGGCAAGCCGGAAGAGCGGATTTTGAGTTACCTGATGCTGCGGTCGCTGAAGCAGGCGCGGTATTCGGAGCAGAACCTGGGGCACTTTGCGCTGGCGGCGACGAGCTATACGCATTTTACGTCGCCGATTCGGAGATATCCGGATTTGATTGTGCACAGGATTTTGAAGGACGTACTAAGTCAAAATCCCCACCCTCCCGCACAAAACGCGGGAAGGGTGGGGCAACCCGTGCACGGGATGGTTCAATCGGCGGAAGCCGGGCTTCGCCCCGCCGGGCAGCCGGGGGCGGCTGTTCCTACACGGACTCCGTGGTCAAAGCGGAGAGGCGCGGATGAGCAGTCGCGGGCGGGGGCGCCCGCCCCACACGTGCACGGGCCGATTTCGGTGGAGGAACTGCACGAGATTGCCGAGGAGTCGAGCCAGGCGGAGCGGCGGGCGGACGACGCCGAGCGCGAACTGATGGAATGGAAGAAAGTGAAGTTCATGCAGGACCGCGTGGGCGAAGACTTCGATGGTCTGATTACCAGCGTGACGAAATTCGGATTTTTTGTGGAGCTGGCGGATTTGTTCGTCGAAGGGCTGGTGCCGCTGAATACGCTGACCGACGATTACTACACCTATCACGAGAACACGCGGCAGATTATTGGGCAGCGCACGCGCAAAACTTACAGCATGGGAGGGCGCGTGAGGGTGCTGGTGGACCGCATTGATCCGGTGGAAAAGAAGATACAGTTTGCGGTGGTGGAAGAGGAACCGGCCCCGCGGCGTGAAGCTGGCGGGAAGGGCAAGCGGAAAAAGAGGTAGATGTGAATGGTCGGGACGGGCAGATTTGAACTGCCGACCCCTCGCACCCCAAGCGAGTGCTCTACCAGGCTGAGCCACGTCCCGACGTAAGGAAATCCGCGGTGGGCCGCGGAAGGGTCTTGTCGATTTTACACCAGAATCTTCGCGCGATTTGAAGTTTTGCGGCCGCGGGTGTGCTTGCCTGGCGGAGTTTCAAATCCGGTGAGGGGAGCCTCCCGTCCAGAGACCCGTGGGCATGAGATCCCTTCGGCGCGCTTCGCTTGCTCAGGGCGGGCCCTTCGCTTCGCCTGAAGATCAGCTACGCGCGGGTGACAGTCCTTGGGGGTCAACAACCCGCGAGCTATTGTCGTTGCATTATGCCTATGGTCATAATAGTATGACTAAAAAGGTATTTCTGATGAAACAAACTGCCGCGGGGGAGTTCAAGGCCAAGTGCCTGGCGCTGATGGATCGGGTGGCGCAGACGGGTGAGCCGCTGATCGTGACCAAGCACGGCAAGCCGGTGGTGAAGATTGTTCCGGCGGAAAAACCCGGGGACGACATTTTTGATTACATGGCGGGCCGGGCGAAGGAGGTTGGGGACATTGTCGGTCCGATTACGCCGCTGGAAGATTGGGAGACGCAGTGATCCTGCTCGACACCCATGCTCTTTACTGGATGACGAACGACTCCAAGCGGCTTTCGAAGCGCGCCATGGCGGCAATTCGAGAGGCCCGAGGGGAAGTGGTAACAGGTAAAGGCGGGGTAGCGGTAGCGGCGATTACGCTCTGGGAGATTGCCTGGCTGATTCACAACCACCGCATAGTCGTGGCGGGAAGCCTGGAGTCGTTTCTTCAGGATATTGTCGCAAGGGTCATCGTCAGGCCCATTACTCCGGAAATTGCGGCTGCCGCAGTGCGGCTGCCGCCGAGTTTTCCAAGGGATCCCGCCGACCGGATGATCGCGGCGACCGCACTGGTGGAGGGCATGGCGGTGGTGACGGCGGACGCGGCCCTCCGTTCGTGCGAGATCGTTTCCACGGTTTGGTAGCATCGAAAATTGTGCGGAAAGCGGACGCGGGGGGCTTGATTTTGTCGGCTATAATGAGGTGTAACGCGGGTTGAGTTTTTACCTCGCTGCCCCTGCCAGAGGAATATTCAGCCACGTTACCGCGAAGAATGCATCTATACTAGGTCGCGCCGCCCGTGGACACGTGAGCGGCACAAAATCGAGGAGTACGCATGCCCATTCAGAAGCTGGAAAATATCTGGCACAATGGCCGCCTCATTCCCTGGGACGAAGCCACCATTCATGTGATGTCTCATGTTGTTCACTACGGCTCTTCGGTGTTTGAAGGCATACGCTGCTACTCGACTCCGGCGGGGCCGGCGATTTTCCGCGCGCAGGAGCACATTCAGCGGCTGATCGATTCGGCGAAGGTGTACCGGATTGAAGTGGGATACACGCGCGATGAGATTGTAACGGCCATGTGCGAGACGGTGGGCAGCAACGGCTTCTGGCCCTGCTATGTGCGGCCGGTGGTGTTGCGCGGGTATGGCGAGGCGGGGGTGAATCCGTTCAATTCGCCGACCGAGGTTTACATCATTAATTATCCGTGGGGAAAATATTTGAGCGCCGAAGGCGAAGGCTGCGACGCCTGCGTTTCGTCGTGGACCCGGATTGCTCCCAATACTTTGCCAGCGATGGCGAAGTCGGGGGCGAATTACATGAATTCGCAGCTCATCAAGATGGAGGCGATCGTCAACGGATTTGCCGAAGGGATTGCGCTCGATGTAAACGGATTTGTGAGCGAAGGCTCGGGCGAGAACGTGTTTATTGTGCATCGCGGCAAGCTGATTACGGCGCCGCTGGGAAATTCGGTGCTGCCGGGAATTACACGCGACTCAGTTTTGCAGATTGCGCGCGACCTGAATATCCCGATTCTGGAGCAGATGATTCCGCGGGAAATGTTGTATATCGCGGATGAGGCATTCTTCTCGGGAACGGCGGCCGAGATCACGCCGATTCGCACGGTCGACAAGATCGACGTGGGGAAGGGCGGAATTGGGCCGATCACCAAGGCGATCCAGAAGGAGTTTTACGCCCTGGTGCGGGGAGAGAAAGCGGACCGCCACGGCTGGCTGACGCCGGTGCCGGTGCGGAGTAAGCAGCCGGTCGGCGTGTAGGGTTTTTGGGTTCAGGAGGGGCGCTCAGCGAGCGCCCCTTTTTTTATTTTCCGCAGGGTTACTTGCCGCACCAGACGAGGTCGAGGTCATAGCGGCGGGAGGCTTCGGGTTCGCCGATGAGTTCGGTCGATGGTGATTTCTTCGCCGGCGTTCGATTTACTTGCGCGAGTCGAGGCTCCAGGGGCCGGAGCCAAGCTGCGTGACGACCAGCGCGGCGCCCAGCATGGAGACATTCTTCATGAACATGACGAACTGCATCTGATACGCCATAGGGGCGGTCGCTTTCCAGAAGGCGTGCATCATAGGCGTGACGCCTAGGAGGAAAAGAACCAGGAGCCAGGCGCCGATTTTGGCGCGATATCCCAATAGGATGGAAAGCGCGCCCAGCACAGCCAGCGCGCCGGAGATGGGAACCGCAATGGAGGCGAAGGGCACACCCTGGGCGGAAGCGTAAGCGATGGTTTGGCTGAGAAAATGGCGCGGGCCGGACAGGAGAAAAATCGCGACAAAAAGAAAGCGGCCTAATAATGTAATCGGGCCCGATGCCGAGGAAGCCGGCTTGGCTACTGCGACTTCTCGTGTTGACTGGACATAGGGTACGCGTGATGCTACTGCCATAAAAGAAAGACTCCTCAGAAATTTAAAATCCAATGTCGGCCGGATTTCTCGGGCAATTCTTTCGATGCGCGTCACTGTCCGGCTGTGGCCGCGATGCTGGCCGCTTCCTGGTGAATTGCGGCCAGAGCGGCGAGGCGCGAGGGTTCTGCGAGGTCGCCGGGTTTCTGATTTTCAGCGTGGATGAAAGTGACATCGGTCAGACCGACAAGAGCGAGAATATGGCGGAGGTAAGGTTCCTGATGGTCGTAGACGGCGGTCGCCGTGCCCTGGGCAAACGATCCGCCACGAGCGGTTAGGACGTAAACCTTCTTGCCGGTGAAGACGCCTTTCAGCCCCTCAGGACCGTGGTGAACGGTTCTCCCCATGCGCACGACCTGATCGATCCAGGCTTTGAGCAGAGTGGAGACGGTAAGGTTATACATAGGAGCGCCGATGACGATGGCGTCGGCCTGAGACACTTCTTCAATCAGCTCTTCCGACAGCGCGATCTCGCGCGCTTGCTCGGGGGTGCGCGTGGCCGGGTTGGAATAGGACGCCTGGGTCCATTCGTCGGTGATGAGCGGGAAGTGAGTGGCAGCCAGGTCACGATGGATGACTTCTCCTGCGGGGTGCTCGCTTCTCCAGGTTTCCACGAACTTGCCGGTGAGCTGCCGCGAGATCGAATTGCGCCGGGCGCTGGAATCGATGCGAAGCAGTTTCATGATCTTTCCTCCGTCTTCAATGCATTGGATGCGGGATGTTTTGTCATGGTTACAATAAATAACTTGAACTTCTTTACAAACAAGGAACTCTAGAGTAACTTAATATTCATGAGTAAACGAGGGCACAGTTCGCAGAATTCGCCGTGCAAGATGGGTGGGCTGCTCGAACTGCTGGCGCGCCCCTGGACATTCCACATTCTGTGGGCGTTGAGCCACAACGGGCCTTTGCGGTTCTCGGTGCTGCGGGGGCAGGTGGAGGGGATTTCGGCGCGGGTTTTGACGGAACGGTTGAGAACCCTGGAGGGGGCGGGTTTTGTTTTCCGGCACTATGAGCAGACGATTCCGCCGACGGTGAGGTATGGGATCACGGACAAAATGCGGGACATTGAGAAGGTGCTGGCGCAGTTGGAATGTGTGGCGAGGAAGTGGAATGAGGCGGGGGCTGGGAAAGGGCAGGAGAAGGCGGTGACGGCGAGAACGTAAAGATGGGGTTTGCTCACGCGGTACTCGCTGGAAGTTCCGCACTTTTTTCGATTTTTTGCGCAGGGGCGCGAGGAATGGCCAGCGCGCGTAAAGAATTCAATCGCGGTTCGCGCATTGTTTGAAGGTATAATCCGGCGAAGCTGGCCTGCCAATGAACCCAAGGGTTTTCTTCGCCGCGATCCTCTTGCTGACCGCCGTTTCGCCATTCTCAGGCGCGGCTCGCGACAAGGCGGCACCGCCTGACGCGGGCTTCTCTTCTGACGACTTCGATTGGCGGGAAATGGTTCCGTATCTTTACCGGGCCGCAACGCAACCGGGTGAGCGGGGCCTGGAGACGATGTTGGAGAATTCGAACGTGGTGCGGGCCTATGTTGGGGCCGAGGTCCGAGCCGAGTGCCGCCGGGGCAACGATCGTTGCGATCCGGGCCGCCCCGGGTTCTCGTTTGCGGAGGAAGTAACGAAACGGATTGAGGGAATCGTGCGGGAGGGATTGCTTCACGACCACAAGGCATCCTTTGTGAACTATTCGTTCGCCGATTCGGGATTTGCCTTCTCCGCAGTTTCGGTGGCGAAAAGCGATAAGCGCGCCGACGCTTACTTTGTTCTGGTGTGCGCCCCGCATACGTACACGGGAGAGGATGTGCGGTCGAAATATGGCGCGCCTTATGACACCGATGTCTTCGATCGCTATGGCGTGTTCAAGTACAAAATGGATAGCGCGGACTATACCAGCCGGGCAATGTTTGAGATCAATCCGGCCAATGACGAAGTGATGAAGATTGCGATCAGCCTGAAGGCGAAAAAGCGCCGTTAGCCGCAATTCCAGGCCGGGCCGATGTCCTAGCGCAATCTAGATTTATCTTGATCTATCTGGTCGAGGATCGCTAGAATGGATAACCATGTCCCGCACCATCAAAATCGCGCCTGAAATTGACGCCAAGCTTTACGACGAATTGGTCTCGGTGGCGAAAGAGAACGGGCAATCGCAGCGGTTCGTGCTGGAGCGGGCGCTGGAGCACTATCTTCACAACGTGGTTCCATCGCAGCGCATGGTGCGGCCCGAGGTGATGGCTGCGTACCGCCGTTCCAATCGGAAATATCGCGAGTTGTATAAGCGGCTGGCGGAAGGCAAGTGACGGCCGAACGCGTCTATCTGACCGTGGCCGAAGTGGTCGCTATTCAGCATCATCAGATCGACGAGTATGGCGGGATCCACGGCTGGCGCGATAAAGGGGCGCTCGAGGCGGCTGTTTTTCGCCCGCAGACGGGCTACTACAGCGACCTTAGCGAAGAGGCGGCAGCACTGTTGGAGTCGCTAGTGAACAACCATGCGTTCCTTGATGGAAACAAGCGCGCAGGTTTTGCCGCGATGCACACGTTTCTTCTGATGAACGGCTTCGATCTGGATGTGACCAGCGAAGAAGCCGCCGAGTTCATGCTGAAAACCCTGGCAGAGGGAAAATTTCGTTTCCCGTTGCTTCGCGACTGGATTTCGGCGCACACAACGCCCCTCGCCCCATAACCCTTCCTCCCATTTTGGAACGATTTCCACTAGAATTTTCACTTGCGCGCGATAATTCGCTTTTTATTCGCTTCGGTATGATTGTATAATCCGGCCAGCGTTGGATTAAGCGGTCTTAACAGTTTTAACAAAGGAGCCACACTCCCATGGCGGATGAACGGGGCAAGGCGATCGACCTGGCGGTTTCGCAAATCGAAAAGCAATTCGGCAAAGGCTCGATCATGCGGCTGGGGTCGAAGGAAGCGATCGTGCCGATTTCGGTGATCTCGACGGGGTCGATCTCATTCGACGCCGCTCTGGGCGTGGGCGGGTTTCCGCGCGGGCGCGTGGTTGAAGTGTTCGGGCCGGAGTCGTCAGGTAAGACGACGATCACTTTGCAGGTGATTGCGGAGGCGCAGAAGACGGGGGGCATGGCGGCGTTTGTGGACGCCGAACATGCGCTGGATCCGATTTACGCGAAGAAGCTGGGCGTGGATGTGGAGAACCTGCTGGTGTCGCAGCCTGATTATGGCGAGCAGGCGCTGGAGATCACCGAGGCGCTGGTGCGCTCGAATGCGATTGACGTGCTGGTGGTGGATTCGGTGGCGGCGCTGGTGCCGAAGGCCGAACTCGACGGCGAAATGGGCGACAGCCATATGGGATTGCAGGCGCGGCTGATGTCGCAGGCACTGCGGAAGCTGACGGGCACGGTGTCGAAGTCCCGCACCTGCCTGATCTTTATCAACCAGATTCGAGAAAAGATTGGTGTGATGTTCGGCAATCCTGAGACGACGACGGGCGGGCGCGCGCTGAAGTTTTATTCGTCGGTGCGGGTCGATATCCGGCGCATTGCGGCGGTGAAAGAAGGGGATGTGGTCACGGGTTCGCGGACCAAAGTCAAGGTGGTGAAGAACAAGGTGGCGGCGCCGTTCCGCGAGGCCGAGTTCGACATTCTTTACGGCGAGGGCATTTCGCGCGAAGGCGATCTGCTCGATCTGGCGGTGAACAACAATATTCTGGAGAAATCGGGGTCGTGGTTCAGCTATAAGAGCGAGCGCATCGGCCAGGGACGCGAGAATGCGCGTCAGTTCCTGAAAGACAACAAGGACACGATGGCGAAGCTCGACACCGAAGTGCGAAAGGCCCTGGGACTGATTGCGGCCGCCCCGGTGAATGGTTCGGGGCAAGCTGCGGGTCAGACATCGGGGCAGGGGGCGCGAGTGACGACCATGCCGACGGGGACGGAAACGGCGAAGGCGCCGATTGTGGCGGCGAGACGGTGAGGAGTGGCTGAGGGATCGGGGTCAGCGGTTTTAGCAGTAGAGAAACTGTCTGCGGCGCTTTAGATTTGTGCTCGTCGCTCCGGCTTGGTTTGTTGCCTTTGTTTTTGGATTGTGCCGCTCGGTTTGCTGGCTTAGGTTGGGTCACTCGCTTTGCTGGCTGCGTTTGGCTTGGGTTGTGCGCTCGCTTGGCTCGCTTGGACAGCCGAGGCGGCTGTCGCTGCATGGTGGGAGGGCCATTCGCGGTTCTTCCGCGTCCTATCAAACTACAGGCGATCAATTCCTGCTACAGGCGGTCAATTCCTGCGACCGCTTCGATTCCAATGAATCTATTCAGGCGATTGAGTTTCCTTTCCTGGGGGTCCCGTGCAGAAAATCAATATTGCGGAAAAGTTTTCCCACATTCACGAACATTGGAAGCCGCGGATTGGCGCCGAGTTGAACGGGCAGATGGTGAAGTTTGGAAAATTCATGGGCGAATTTGTGTTTCATCATCATGACAACGAAGACGAATTGTTTCTGGTGGTGAAGGGGCGGTTCCGCATGGATTTTCGCGATCGACATGAGTGGATTGAAGAGGGCGAGTTCATCGTGGTTCCACGCGGAGTGGAACATCGGCCGGTGGCGGATGAAGAGTGCTGGGTGTTGCTGTTTGAGCCGGCTTCGACGCTCAACACCGGGAACGTGGTGAATGAGCGGACGGTTCCCGTGTTAGAGAGAGTGTAGGGACTGGGCTCGAGTTATACACACCTCGTCTTGCCCCAATCTGTGAAGTAAAACCCCCACCCTCCGGCAAGAAGCGCGGGCAGGGTGGGGCGGCCTCATTTGTACCTAAGGCGAACCGATGCCCGTGCCCGAGAGAGAGATGGTCACGGGGCTGGTGGTGGCATCGGAATCGAAGACCAAGGCCGATGCCGGCAAGCTGCCGCTTGTGGTTGGGGTAAAGGTAACCGTCACCTTGCAGGTGGCGCCTGCGGCGAGACTGGTTCCGCAAGTGTTGGTTTGCGAGTAGTCGGGCGAGTTGTGATAGGCATCGTCATCAATGATGACGTCGGAGATGGTGAGAGCCGATTTTTCTTTGTTGGTGATGCTTACGGTGAGCGGCGTGCTGCTGGTGCCGACGGTGACGTTTCCGAAATTCAACTTTGCCGGGGCGACGATGACCTCGATGCCGAATCCGGTGAGATTCAAGACCTGCGATTTCGAACCATCGCTGTCGTTCACGGTGATGCTGCCATAGCGGACGCCCGTGGTTGTGGGAGTGAAGGTGACGGTGATCTGGCAGGTCCCGTGGGCGGCGACGGCGTTGCCGCAGGTGTTGGTCTGAGTGTAGTCGCCGGTGGTTTCGATGCTGGTGATGGTCAGAGTGGCCGCGCCGTTGTTGGTGAGAGTGGCAGTCTGCGTGGGAACTTTATCGCCCAGAAGCTGATTGCCGAAGTTCAACAACTGGGAAGAAAACGAAACCGATGTGCCAGTCCCACTGAGATTGATGATTTGCGGACTTCCCGTAGCTGTGTCGGTGACGGTGAGGGTGCCGGTGACGGTGCCGCTGGATTGAGGCGTGAAGGTGATGTTGACGGCGCAGGTTTCGTTTACGTTCAGGGTGCTTTTGCAGGTGTTGGTTTGAGCGAAGTCTCCCCCGGCCGCGATGCTGGTAATGCTTATGTTTTTGGTCCCCCAGTTGCCGATTTCCGCGGTGCGGGCGCCGCTGGTGGAGCCGACCTCCTGCGGGTCGAAGGTGATTTGCAAGGGAGAAACCAGAGGGCAACTGCGCGGGGAAAGGACGAGCGGCGGCAGCGGGGATTGGGTGAAGTCGAAGCTGTCGAGCAAGTCGTTGGCTTCGGCGTCGCGGTTGGTAAGCGGCGGCAGGGAGAATCGTTCTTCCACCGTTTTCAAGAATGAGGAGAATTCGTAGGTAGTGTGAGAAATATATTGCGGCTTGGCGTAAGGCGAGATCAGAACCCACGGGACGCGCGGCCCTAATCCAAACATATCGACCTGCGGCGGATCGACATGATCGTAGAATCCGCCGTAGTCGTCCCAGGTGAGAAGGATGGCGGTGGTGTCCCAGTCGGGGCCCTGCATGACGGCGTTGATCATGGTCACGGTCCAGTTCTCGCCGACGCAGACGCTGGTTCCGCGCGGGTGCTCGGAATCGACGTAAGGAGGCGTGACCCAGGCCAGCGCGGGTAGGTTGCCGCTTTGCGCGTCAGAGATGAACTGGGTGGGCGAAACGACGTTGGTGGTCCACAAAGAAGTGTTGCGGATGTGATTAATGGCGTCCATGGCCGACCAGCCGTAACCGCCGTCGCCGAAAGCGGGTGCGTAATATCGCCACGAGAGGCCGGCGCTGTCCATGCTGTCGGCGAGGGTGGAGAAGTCGAAGCAGGGGTAAACATAGCTGAGATATCCCTGGCTGCTGAGCACGGGGACGGTGGAACCGGATGCGCTGTCGCAACCCCAGGTGTTGGAAGTGTTCAGAGGATTGTCGATGGCGCCGCCGGATTGCGCGCCGATGGTGTAGAGGTGATTGGGAAAGCTGACGCCGTGAAGCGAGGAGAAAGCGGCGTCGGCCAGGGCGAAAGTTTGCGCGTAGGACCAGTAGTTGGGAATATCGGCCTGAAGCAGTTGCGACAGGCAGAGATCGTCGCCGGCAATGCTGCATTGATATTGCTGGTCGAATTTATCCATGCGGCCCCAATCCATGGCGGTCTGGGTGGAAACCCAGTTATGGGTGAGGTCGCGAGGAGGCAAGTCGGGACTGTGAACTAAAGGAATTACTTGCCCCGTGGAGATGGTGGCTTCGGTGGCGCCATTGGCGCCGGGAAAAGTGCCGAAGTAAGTGTCGAAGGTGCGGTTTTCCTTGATCAGGAAAACGAAATGCTGAATCTGAGTGAGGTCCTTCGCTCGAGGACCCTGGGCTTGAGGATTTTGCGCCTGGTGATTCTGCGCTTTTGGAGAATGAGGTTTACAGCGTGGACAGAAAGACTGCTGAGTTCCGGCCAGTGAGACGAGAATCAGAACTGCCCCGGGGAGAAGAACTGAAGAGCGTTTCATCACGCACCCCCGACAAAGCCTGCTGGGGGATGCAGGAACCCCTGCTCACGTTCGTCGCTGGATGCAGGGGATCAGGCCACACATGTTAGCCGAGGATTCGGAATTGTCAAATAAATTTTGCGCGACTACGCCATTTTTCTTGAAGCGGCGAAGATTCATTTCGGGAAATAGAGAGGCTGGGATTGATTTCGCAAGAATGCAGGCATGCGCGAACCAGGTTGCAAGAAATTTCCTCGACCGCTCAGGTGGGAGTTTCCTGTGTAGACTAAAACTACAGAGAAAGCGAGCGCTTTGGCTCGCGAAGATTTCGGGTGAGGCGATTGTTCAAGAATCTATGGATCTGACTGTTTATTCTGCATTCTGGTGTCCCGACTGCCGCGAGGCCAAGCGTTTTCTTGCCAAACACAACATTCCGTATAAAGACGTTGATATTGAGGCCACGCCGGGAGCGGTGGATGAGATCGTGAAGCATACGGGCAAGCGAGCGATCCCGCAATTTGTGATCGATGGCGAATGGGTGCAGCCGTACAAGCCGGGAGTGGGATTTCTTTACGATGAGATGGCGAAGCGGCTGGGAGTGAAGCCGTAAAAAGGGATGTGTGATTCACGGCGGGTGTTGTGAAACTTGTACAGGGCGCTCAAGGATATTAAAGTCAAACTCCCCGTCCTTTGCCAAGAATAGCGGGAAGGATGGGCAACTTCCTGTTTGGTGGAGCTCAGTCTGGCCGCGCGGATCGGCGCTTCGCCTCCGCCGAGCTTACTTCCGTTACTCCCTCGTACATCATCTTCCGTACTGTGGCAGACGCTGGCGCGGCGCGAGATCATGGGGCTCCCGCGAAAGGAGCGCCTGACGGGCGAACTGGGCCGCGGGCATGCTCATGTCCGAAGCGCAGATTCCGCAAGAAGCGAATCCGGTCAGCGACAGCTGGCAGCAGATGGTGCAGGCTGTGCTGGCGGTTGTGCTGCTGACGGGGCTGGGGGCGATGCTGCATTACTATGCGTCGTCGAACGTACAGGCGCAGCCGCCGGACCAACTCCAGAAGCAGGTCAGCGAACTCAGCGAGCAGGTGGCAAAACTGGAGCGCGAACAGTCGACTCCGGCGCTGGTGTTGAACCGCTACCGCAATTCCATCGGCTATATCTACGGCGTGTATCAGGTTGGGTTTCCCAATCAGGCTCCGGCGATTCGCGCGCGGGTTTCCGGCACGGGGTTTCTGGTGGGCGACGGGTTGCTGGCGACGAACCGCCATGTGGCCGAGCCGTGGTATGGAGACAGCGAAGCGGAACAAATGATTCGGCGGGGGGCGCAGGCCGGGCTGGAGAACCTGGTTGTGTTTTTTCCGGGATCGCCGACTCCGGTGAATCTTGCGCCGGGGGCGGTTTCTTCGAGCGACGATCTGGCGGTGCTGAGGATCGAGGACAGAAAGGAAATTCAGGACCTGGCGGTGCTGCCGCTGGCGAGGTATGCGGCGCGCCCGGGAGAAGCGGTGACGGTGATCGGCTATCCGATGGGGATTGCAGGGATGGTGGCGAAATCTCCCAGCGGAATTTATGCGCGGCTGGCGTACCGGCATAACGACATTACGGCGGCGAACGAACTGGCGGCGCTGTCGCTGATTCGGCCTTCGACCACGTGCGGGCATTTGGGAGATGTGGTGGGATCGAAGCTGATCTATGATGCGCCGACCGCGCACGGCGGCAGCGGCGGGCCGGTTTTTAATTCCAGCGGGGAAGTGATTGGGGTGAACTCGGCTTACATTGACGGATTTTCCGGCGGCACGCTGGGGGTTTCGGTCAGGGCATTGATGCCGGTGATTGCGGAGGCTGGGAAAGAGCGGTAGCGGCTTCGGTCGCTGGAATGACAGCCCTTCTGCGTTTGTAAGGCGGCCGCGAAATTCGAGCGGTAAGAAAATAAATGGCGGGCCTTGAGGCCCGCCATTCTTATTTGCGGAAACTTTCAACTTGCGTTGTCCGCTTTCAGAAGGACCAGCGCAGGGAGAACTGAATGAGGCGCGGGGTACCGGTGGTGTTTACGATGCGGCCGAAGGGATCGGGGCCTAACTGTCCGCCATTGACCCAGGCCAGATACTGCTCGTAATCGGTGATCTGAGGGGTTCCGAAGTTGGGGTGGTTCCAGAGATTGAAGAAGTCGGTGGCGAAGCGCAGGTCCTGGCGCTCGGTCAAGCGGAAGTGCTTGATGATGGAGAAGTCCCAGTTCTGCTGGAAGGGCCCGCGATAGATATTGCGGCCGAGGCTGCCGAAACCGGTGGTACAGAAATTTGGGTCGCCCGCGCAGGTGCCCGGCTGCGGATTGCTAGGGTCGCCGGGATAAAGCAGGGGCGCGGTCGTGAAGGCGGCGGGATTAACCCATCCATTGAGGCGGCTGCTCACGCTGCCGTGCGTCTGGCCTTCTGAAATGGTTGCGCCAGCGGCGAGGCTCGCACTGACGGGTGACGTCCCCGCTCCCAGGAAGGCGTTGCCGCCGTTGGAATCGAGGATGGAGAAGGGCAATGACGATTGCAGACTGGTGACGCCGCTGACCGACCATCCACCCAGAGCGGCATGGGTCAAGCCCTTGGCATGCGCAAAGAAAGGCGATTCATAGACGTAGCTCAGCTTGAAGACCTGCGGGCGGTTGAAGTCGGAAATGCCGCGCGAAGCGTTGATGGTGCTTTCGTCGTTGAAGGCGGTGTTGTTGGCGGTGTTCCCGGTGGAGGTTGCGTCGATGTTCTTCGAGAAAGTGTAGGCCGCCTGGATGTAACCGTGGTCCCAGCGGCGCGAGAGTGTGGATTGCAGGGAGTGATAGATGGAAAAGGCGTCGTTGGCGAAAATCTGATAGCCCGAGTAGCCGTTCAGGCCCGGCGTGGGCGTGCGGGCGATGGCGTTGGCGAAAGTGTTGGCGGTGATCGCGTAGGAGTTCCCGTTGGTGTCGGTAACGGTGAAGGGGTGGGCGGGGCTGGCGTTGACAGACTGAATCGCATCGCGGGTTTCGCGCAGATGCGTTCCCTTAGTTCCCACGTATCCAACTTCGAGCATCCATTTGCGGCCAAGGTCACGCTGGATGGTGAAGTTCCATTGCTGCGTGTTGGGAACGACAAAATGGCGGGGAACTTCCAGAACGAACAGGTTCTGGGTGGGATTTACGCCGGGGCCGGTGCAGGAGTTGTAGAGTCCCGCCTGGTTTGGATCGTTTCCTACAAACCCGGTCAACTGGGAGAGGCATGGCAGCCATGCGGCGGAGAGCTGCCCGGCGGCGGGAACAGCGTTGGCGTTGGTTACCGGCGTCCCGGTGAAGAAGTTGGACATGGTGAAACCGGGCGTCTGGCCGAAGAACACGATGGGAATGAAGGGTGACTGGAAGCTCAACTGATCGACGGCGCCGACGTCTTCGCGCACGTAGAAGATGCCGTAGCCGCCGCGGATGGTAGTGTTGTGGCGGCCGAAGAGATCGTAAGCGAAGCCGACGCGCGGGCCGATGCCGGTGGAGACGCTGTTGTTGAAGGTGGATCCGGCAGCGTTGCCGCTCAGGCCGGAAATGTTGAACTTGCTGACGCACTTGGGATAGATGAAAGGATACTGTCCGGACTTGGTGAGGTCCGATTCCATATTGCCGATGTGGCAGGCATTGTCGGTCCAGGCGCCCAGGAACTCAGTGCGCAATCCGAGATTGAGGGTGAAGTTCTGTGTGACTTTCCAGTCGTCCTGGGCGAAGATGGCGGAATTCTTCTGGCGATAATTGTGGTTGTAGACTCCGCCGCCGCCGAAGCTGAATTCGGGCGTGCCTTGCAGGAAGTTGCCCACGTCGGTCGCGGATGAGTTTCCGAAATACAGCTGGCCGTTGAACACCTGCGGGAAGCGCTTGTTGAGCTGCACAGGCACGAACTCGCCGCCGAAGCGCCAGTTGTGTTTGCCACGCGTCCAACCCAGGGTGTCGATGAAGTTGTAATTGTTTTGTGCCTGATACTGGTTGGCTTGCGGGGTGGGGCCGAACTGAAAACCGGAACTCACGAAGGTGAATTTGTAGATGTTGTCGGTGAGGTTGTTGGTGGGGCGGTCGATGCCGGCCTGGCTGGCGGTGATGGGGGGAACGTTGATGTCGCTGTTGTTGATGCGAACGAAGCCGAGGCGGAATTCGTTGACCAGGGTGGGATTGAAGACGTGAGTTTCCGTCAGCGAGAAAACGCGGTCGTTCACCGGGAGCTGGTAGGGGAAATTGAGATCGCTGGTGCTGATGCTGCCGCCCAGTGAAGCGGTCAAGCCGCCGGCGCCGAAGGGAACATCGGACTCGAAATTCTGGAAGAAGAAGCGGGCGGAGAGCTTGTCCTGCGAATTGCGGAACTCGCGGTCCCAGGTGGCGGTGAATTGATCGTCGGTATATTTTCCCGGCTCGCTGACGGTGAAGGGGACGTACTGGCCGGTTACGGTGCCGGCGGGCACATTGGGAAGAGGATAGAGATAGCCGTTGCCGGCGGCGCCAAACTGATTGCTTCTGAAGCCGATGAGAGCGGAGGCGACGGGGTCGACGCTGGCGATATTGAAGGCGGTCAGCAGGTCGCCGTAGGGGGCGACGCGGTCGGCCGCGGGGATGTAGGGAATTAACGTGCTGATGATGGTTCCGGGAGAGTCGCCGCTGCGCTGGCGGGTGCCAGAATAGTTGACGAAGAAAAATCCGAGCTTGCCGTCTTTGCCGATGGGGCCGCCGAGGTCGCCGCCGAAGATATTCTGCTGGATTACCGGCCGCTGCTCGCCCGCCTGGTTCAGGAAGTAATCGTTGGCGTCGAGAACGGTATTGCGGAAGAATTCGTAGGCCTCTCCGTGGAAGGTGTTGGTGCCGGTCTTGAGGATGGCGTTGATATCGCCGCCGCCGTTGCGGCCCTGGGTGGCGTCGTAGAGCGACGTCTGAACTTTGAATTCGCCGATGACGGCGGGGTTGGGCAAGGGAGTGGTGGTGAGTTCGGCGACGTTGTAGTCGGTGGCGCTGATGCCTTCGATCTGGTAGTTGTTGTTGTCTTCGCGCTGGCCGTTGACTTCCATGCGGACGTTGCCGCGGCCGAGCTGGGAGGCGGCGTTCAACTCTCCCTGGGCGCCGCTGGAGAGGGTGAGCAACTGCTGGAAGTTCTGCGTGGCCAGAGGCAGGGCGGTGATGGTGTTGCGGTCAATGGCCTGGCCGGTGGTGGCGTCGGTGGTGTCGACCTGCTGCACTTCGGCGTGGACTTCAATGTTTTCCTGCACGGCCTGAACGCTGAGCCTGGCGATGATGCGAGTGGTTTCGGTGATGCGGACCTCGACATCGTGGAAATCCCTGGGGGCGAAACCCGAGCCATGAACGGCAAGCGAATAAACGCCAACCGGCAATAGTGGGGCAGTGAAGGAACCATCGGGACCGCTGACCAGGGTACGCTCGAGGGTCTTTGTGTCCTGGTTGGTGACGCGAATTTCCGCATTGGGAACGCCGGCGCCGCTGGCATCCTGGACCGTGCCGCTGATGGCGCCGGTGGCACCACCTTGAGCGAAGGCCATAGAGAAGAGAATCCCGACGATGACAAAACTGCCGATGAACCTGCCCAGCGCTTTCAGCATTACCCCCTCCGATGGCACGTTGTAGCCTCTCGCGGATCGCCGGCGAGTTCTGGGACGTCAACACGTCTGCCCTGAGGAGAGCCGTTCCGTTCAGCGACAAGAAGGCATTGCGGGCGGAACCCTAGTCCGTGGGAGTCAGGTGTGACGCGCTTTCTGCGAGATGACTTTTCAGATTGCTGGCAAGAATACTGAACCGGGACGAGCGTTGGCAACTATTATTCGGAGCCTGGGAAGAAAATCAGTAACCTGCGCCGAGGGTTACGCACCGGACAGAAGGGGAGCGCTTTCCGGCTTTGTAAGTGCGGCAGGTTTATATCTGACGCAGTTTCGCGCCTTCGTGCAGGCGCTGATCTCCAGAGGCCGAAGCGTCGCCGGAAACGGCATAGGCCACGGCCGCGCCGATGAGGGCGGGAACGATGAAGGCGTGACCTCCGGTGGCTTCAGCGACAAACACGACTGCGGCGAGCGGAGCTTTGTAACCGGCGGCGAGAAATGAGGCCATGCCGACGGCAGCGTAGAGATCGACGCAGGAGCTGTGGACGACGGATTGCCCGAAGGCGGCGCCGATGCTTCCGCCGGTCAGAAACAGAGGAACGAACATGGCGCTGACGCCGCCCGAGGCGAGAGTGAAGAGGGTGGCGGCAAGTTTCAGCACGCTGAAGGTGAGCAGGTGTGCGGTGCTGTGGTGGTTGCTGAGAATGTCGGCAACGGCTTCGTAATTGGGGCCGATGGGGATGAGATTGCCGGGAAAAAGGCGGAGGAAAAGCAGGCCGCAAAGTCCGGTGAGGAGACCGCCGACGGCCATTTTTGCCCAGTGGGGGAATGACCACTTGATGAAGAGGCGGCGGGCGCGACGGAAGGTAACGACGAAAACCATGGCGACGAGGCCGACGATCAAGCCGAGCAGGGCGCTCCAGTAAAGATCGTGGCGGGCGAAGGCGAGACAGCCGGTGAAATCGAAGAGCGGGGTCGCGCCGAGAAAAGCGCTGAGCGTCATGAAAGAGACGACGGAAGCGATGAGCGAGGGCACGAGGGCCTCATGAGCCAAATCGTCGCGATAGGGCATTTCGAGGGCGAAGACGATGCCGGTGAGGGGCGCGCGGAAAACGGCGGACATGCCGGCGGCTGCCCCGCAGATGAGCATGATGCGGCGGTCGCGTTCTTCAAGGCGGAAGCGGCGAAGACGGGTCCAGAGCCAGGAACCGATTGCGCCTCCGCCGTAAATGCTGGGGCCTTCAAGAGCGGCGCTGCCGCCGAATCCGACACTGGCAATGGCAGCGGCGATCTTGGGGAGGAAGCTGGCCATGTGTACGCGGCCGTCGTGCTCGTGATAAGCGCGGATGATTTCTTCGGTGGAGTGCTCGTCGGGATCGGGAGTGAGGAATTGCATGATCAGTCCCGCGATGATGGAACCGGCGACAAGGCCGGGAACGATTGCCCAGTGATGATGAAGATAGTAGTTCAGCATGAAGGGCCAGAGCTTACCGAGAAGGATTACGACCACGCCGGTAATCACAAGTCCAGTGACGAGGCCGATGATGGGGGCGATGACGAGCCATTTGCGCAGGTCCCGGGCGTAGACTTCGCGGAGATCTCCGCGGACGACGGAGGCATACTTGCGCAGGAGCGGATGATGGACGGTGCGTTTGGAACGGCGTTGTAAAGCGGATTCTGTCATGATTCTTTCAGGGCGCTTGGCGAAGTTCGCGAAGCGGCCGATAGTTTTCGGATGCGCGAACCGGGGTTGGGGTCACCGCCCTCACGCATAATCCGGCGCAGGGCGGAAACCAGCTCAGGCCCGGCGGAGCGGAGTTGGTTGCGATGATGGACGGCGAGCTCGGCCAGAACTTTTTCGCCTTTGGGAGTGAGGCCGAGGAGGACTTCGCGGCGGTCGTTCTGGGCGCGGGTGCGATGAACGAAGCCGCCCGATTCCAGCCGGTTAATGAGTTCGACGGTGCTGTGGTGGCGGATTTGCATGCGGGTGGCGAGTTCGCGGATGCGGGGGCGAACACCAGCCGGCATTCCCTTGATAGCCAGCATGAGCTGGTACTGGCCGCGCTCGAGGCCGGCTTTTTTGACGACATCTTCGCTGAAATGAAGGAAGCGGCGAATCTGGTAGCGGAATTCGGCCAGCGCCTGGTAGTCGGACAGGGTGAGTTTCTTCATGCGGTCGTGCCGTGATGCGGTAGCCGTAGACATTATATCGTAGGGCGATACAGTCCGGTGTGATGATGCAGGCAGCCAGATTTTCTTAAACACAAAGCGCAGGAAGGAATACAAAGGGGAGCGCTAAGACTTTCGAGGTGATGGGCCGGGGGCAGCGGCGCACGAGCGAAGATCGGATCCTCGTGAGATCCCTCGACCGCTGGTGAAAACGCGGGCCTCGGGATGAATGGTTCATCGCCTGGGTTCGTAAGGAGCGCCCGCGGCCCGCTGTGTTAAACTCTATGATTCAACGATAGCTTCCTCGACAGGGACACCGACCCGTACATGCTGCTTTCCAAAGAATATGTAGGTTATCTCGCGCGCGAGCTGACCAAAAAACTGATTGCGGCCAAAGCGATTGAGACTGATACCGTTCCCAAGGTCACCGAGCGCGTGCATGCCGCCCTGCTGGAGGAGCTGACGCTCGAAGACCGCATCAACGACGAGGTGCGCGTGATTCTGGAAGCATATTCGGAAGAAATGAACAAGACGGGCGCGAATTACCAGGAGATGTTCCGCAAGGTGAAGAGCGAACTCGTGCGCAAGTACAAGGCGGTGCTGTGAGACTGAGCCGCGACAAAGTGAACGTGCTGGCGCGGGCGGTGACCGACGCGCTGAAGCAAGTGGACGAAGTGGAGTTCGTCGAAGACCCGAACACGATCCGGCAGGAAGCGCGGAAATTTCTGGAAGAGCTTTTGAACGGCGAAGAGAGGATCGACCAGAGCGCGCGGCAGAAGATCGAAAGCCAGAAGCGAACCATTCTTGAAGGCTCGCAGGAGTGGGACATTCTGTACCGCAAGTATTACAACGAGGAAGTGAAGAAGCTGGGGGTGTAGTTGTTGCCTTCCTTCCTGCCCTGAGTAAACCAAAAGCAGGTTCCCGTTCGACTCCATCGCTCCGATCTTCCGCTCTTTCGCTCAGCGGCAGGCTCTCACACGCGCGTGGCGCGCGTTCGGAATGACATCCCCGGGATTATTAGATCTTCTTTTCCGCCACTTCCAAGCGTGTTTCGGCTTTGTGCAGGGCATTCAGGCAGCGCTCCACGTCGACGTTGGGGTCGCCGCTGGCGAGGCGCTGCTCGGCGCGCTGTTTGGATTTGCGGGCGCGTTCGACGTCGATTTCGGAGGGGCGCTCGGCGGTTTCGGCGAGGATCGTGACTTTTTCCGGGAGGACCTCGGCGAATCCCCAGGCCACGGCAAGGTGCTCTTGCTTGGACTGAGAGCGGAATGAAATTTCGCCGACGGCGAGTTCGGTGATGAGCGGGGCGTGGCCGGGCAGGACGCCGAGATAGCCGTTCTTGCCGGGAATCTGGATCTCCTCCGCCGCAGTGTTGACCACGCGCTTTTCGGGAGTGACGATTTCGAGTTGGAAAACTTCAGCCATTGGTCGTTGGTTGTTGGTCCCTGGTCGTTGGCCTGATCACATTTCGGCCAACCACGGTTCTTACGCTGCCGCTTTCATTTTTTCCGCCGCTTCAAGCACTTCTTCAATGGGGCCCTTCATGTAGAAAGCCTGCTCGGGAATGTCGTCGTATTTGCCTTCGACAATCGCTTTGAAGCCTTTCACTGTATCGGCGATCTTTACGTACTTGCCTTTTGCGCCGGTGAACTGCTCGGCCACGTGGAAGGGCTGAGAGAGGAAGCGCTGAATTTTACGCGCGCGCGCAACGGTCAGCTTTTGATCTTCGCTGAGTTCGTCGATACCGAGAATGGCGATGATGTCCTGCAAGTCTTTGTAGGTCTGCAAAGTTTTCTTCACGGCCTGGGCGACGTCGTAATGTTCCTGGCCGACGATGCGCGGGTCGAGAATGCGCGAGGTCGAAGCCAGAGGATCGACGGCGGGATAGATGCCGATTTCGGTCAGCGCGCGCGAAAGCACGGTGGTCGCATCGAGGTGAGCGAAAGTCGTGGCCGGAGCGGGATCGGTGAGATCGTCGGCGGGGACGTAAATTGCCTGCACCGAAGTGACCGAGCCTTTCTTGGTGGAAGTGATGCGCTCCTGGAGTTCGCCCATTTCGGTGGCGAGGTTGGGCTGATAGCCGACGGCGCTGGGCATGCGGCCGAGCAGAGCGGAGACTTCCGATCCAGCCTGGGTGAAACGGAAAATGTTGTCGATGAAGAGCAGCGTATCGGCGCCTTCGGCGTCGCGGAAATATTCGGCGACGGTGAGGCCGGTGAGCGCGACGCGGAGGCGGGCGCCGGGCGGCTCGGTCATCTGGCCGTAGATGAGGGCGGCTTTGGAATGGGCAGGATCGCCGGGCTTGATGACGCCGGACTCGGTCATTTCGAGCCACAGATCGTTGCCTTCGCGGGTGCGCTCGCCAACGCCGGCGAACACGGAGAATCCACCGTGATTTTTGGCAACGTTGTTGATGAGTTCCATGATGACGACGGTCTTGCCGACGCCCGCGCCGCCGAACAAACCGATTTTGCCGCCCTTCAAAAATGGCTGGATGAGATCGACGACTTTGACGCCCGTCTCAAACATTTCTGCCGTAGTGGCTTGTTCGTCGAATGCGGGAGCGAGGCGGTGAATCGGATCCCGCTCTTTGTATTCGATCGGGCCGAGCTGATCTACGGGCTCTCCGATCACGTTCATCACGCGTCCCAGGGTTCCGCGGCCCACGGGCACGGAAATCGGGCCGCCCTGATCAATGGCTTTCATGCCGCGCACCATG
>DATLKM010000118.1:0-31621 GCA_035538435.1 Binatia bacterium | reverse complement strand
TTCCATACCGAATACAGCGGGTTCCGCTGGTCTTTGTTCTTTCTGGCGGAATATTCGGCGATGATCGCGGTTTCGTCGATCGCGGTCACGCTGTGGCTGGGCGGATGGCTGCGGCCGTTGCCGAACCTGCTGAGCGGGTCGCCATGGGACCAGATTTTTTCGTTCGTGCCTGGCGTCAGCTTCCTTTTTCTCGGGGCAATCTGCTTCTACAATACGGCCCGCATGCCGAAGCATCCTTATTTCAGGGTTCAGACCATCGGGCTGGCGGGTTTTGGCGCGGTGCTGGCGTTGATCGGGTTGGTGCTCTTCGTCCCGCCTGTGAGCAGCCGCATTCAGGATATTTTCTGGTTTTCGGCGAAAGTTGCCGGGTTCATGTACCTCTATATCTGGTATCGTGGCACGTTCCCACGATATCGCTTTGACCAGCTCATGAAGATGGGGTGGAAGATCTTGCTGCCGATGGGATTGGGAGTTGTTCTTTTGACGGCCGGGGTAGCTTTGTTATTTCCGAAATTATGACGCCAGTAGCCACACCATTTTTCTTTTACCTGCTCTCCGCGATCATGCTGATCGGCGGGGTGCTGGTGATCACGCGCAAGAACGCTGTTCACTCGGCGCTGGCGCTGATTGTGACTTTGCTGGCGCAGGCGGCGATTTATCTGATGTTGTACGCCCCGTTCGTGGCCGGCGTGCAGATCATTCTTTATGCCGGCGGAATCATGGTTTTGTTTCTGTTTGTGATCATGCTGGTGAACATTGACCGCACGCTGAAGGAGCGGCAGTTCAACAGTCAGTGGCTGGTGGGCGTGGTGGCGGCGACGGTGTTGGGCGGATTGTTGATTGCGGTTTATACCCGCGGCAGGGAGATGTTTCCCGAACACGCAGTCGGCGTGGCCGAGGGAGATAACACACAGAGAATCGCGACCATGTTGTATGGGCCGTATATGTTCGCGTTTGAAATTGCATCGCTATTGCTGCTGGTGGCCATTATCGGCGCGGTGGTGATGGCGAAGAAGAGGATTTAGCTACGAGCTGCGAGCTATGAGCTTCGAGCAAGCAAAATCTATTTTCGGGCCGCTCAAGGTGCTCAGTTCGTAGCTCGGGCTCGCAGCGAATTATGGACGCAATGCTCCACATCACGACTACGCATTATCTGGTGCTGGGGGCCATGCTGTTTCTGCTGGGCGTGATCGGCGTGCTTACGCGGCGAAACGTGGTGATTGTGCTGATGTCGATTGAGTTGATTCTGAACGCCGTGAACCTGAATCTAGTGGCGTTCTCGCGGTTGTGGGGCGGGCTGCACGGGCAGGTTTTCGCGATCTTTGTGATTACCGACGCCGCGGCCGAAGCTGCAGTAGGGTTGGGGATTCTGATTGCGTTTTTCCGGAACAAAGAAACTGTGAACATGGATGAAGTGAATCTGTTGAAGTGGTGAAAGGCTAGCTGTCAGCTATCAGCCGTCGGCTGTCAGCGTTGAGACTCGGTTAGTTTTTGCTGAAAGCTGATGGCTGACGGCTGAACGCTTATGTTTCTATCCCACATCTGGCTGATACCTCTGTTCCCCGCCTTCGGGGCGGCGGTGATGTTCTTTTTTGGCCGCAAGTTGCAGAAAGCCACGGTAAGCGCCGTTTGCGTGGGGACGATTGCGCTGGCGTTCGTGATGGCGTGCGGCGCGGCGCGGCAATACTCGGCGTGGTCGTCCACCGAAGAACACTATCATCGGCCTTACCAGACCATTCTTTATACATGGCTTGGAACCGATACCGGCCACTTGACCTATACCACCCACGACGGAACGCAGGCGCCGTTCCGCGCCGATGCCGGATTCCTGCTCGATCCTCTTTCCAGCATCTGGTTGTTGTTCGTGACCGGGGTGGGATTGCTCATCCATATTTATTCGACCGGATATATGGCGCATGAGGGCGGGTATTACCGGTTTTTCGGATACCTGAACCTGTTCATGTTCTCCATGCTCACGCTGATCCTGGCGAATAATTATGTTTTGCTGTTTGTCGGGTGGGAGGGCGTGGGGCTGTGTTCGTACCTGCTGATCGGATTTTATTTCCATCGCAAGTCGGCCAGCGATGCGGCGGCGAAGGCGTTCATTGTGAATCGGATCGGTGACGCCGGATTTATCCTGGGCATGTTTTTCATTGCCTGGTATTTTGGCTCGCTGCGCTTTACTGAAGTTACGCATCTGGCGCATAGCGGGCAATTTGCCATTGGCGATCCCATTATTACGGCGGCGACTCTTCTTCTTTTTGTCGGGGCGTGCGGAAAATCGGCGCAGATTCCGCTCTATGTGTGGCTGCCGGACGCGATGGAGGGCCCTACGCCGGTTTCCGCGCTCATCCACGCTGCGACGATGGTCACGGCGGGCGTGTACATGATTGCGCGCTCGAATGCGCTGTTCGTGTTGGCTCCCAAGTCAATGCTGGTGGTTGCCATTGTCGGGGCGGTCACAGCGATTTTCGCCGCGTCGATCGGGTTGGTGCAGAACGACATCAAGCGCGTGCTGGCGTATTCGACGGTTTCGCAGCTTGGATACATGTTTCTGGCGCTGGGCGTGGGAGCTTTTGCCGCCGGGGTTTTCCACGTATTCACGCACGCGTTCTTTAAGGCGCTGCTGTTTCTTGGCGCGGGCAGCGTGATTCACGCCATGAGTGGCGAGCAGGATATGCGCAACATGGGCGACCTGCACGGCCGCATTCCGACCACGCACTGGACGATGTTCATCGCCACGCTGGCGATTGCCGGCATTTTCCCGTTCGCGGGATTTTTTTCGAAGGACGCGATTCTGTGGGAGGCTTATTCGCGCGAGGGCGGGGCGTACCGTGTGCTGTGGGGCGTGGGCTATGTGACGGCGTTGATGACTGCGTTCTACATGTTCCGGCTGATGTACCTGACTTTCCATGGGCGGCCGCGAATGAGCCACAACGTCGAACATCATATCCATGAGTCGCCGGTGTCGATGACCGGGCCGCTGGTGGCGCTGGCCCTGTGCGCGATTGTCGCTGGATGGCTCGGTTGGCCGAATAGTTTGGGTGGAGTGGATCGGTTCACCAAATTTGTTGAGCCCGTCTTCCAGCCCGAAGCCCGCGTGTTGCAGCAAGAGGGAAAGACCGAACAACTGGTGCAGGGAGTAGAAGAAGAGAAAAATACCAAGACCGAGTGGCTGCTGATGGGACTTTCAGTGGCGGCGGCGTTTGCGGGTTGGGGGATGGCGTGGCGCAGCTATCGGCACGCAGATAAAGGTTATGTTGAGCCGATTGCGGCGGCGTCGGCGCCCGTGTACAACCTGCTGCTGCACAAATATTACGTCGACGAAGGCTACGACTATGTTTTCACCGGCCGGCGCAAGCTGGGCAGCCAGCGGCTGGGTGTTTTGGGGATGGGCGGCGCTTGCGCATGGATCGACGTGAAGGTGATCGACGGGCTGGTCAACTTTGTCGGGCGTTTCACGCGCGTATTCGCCACGCTTTCCAGTTGGTGGGACAAGTGGATCATCGACGGCATTGGGGTAAATGGGCCGGCGATCCTGGCGCGGATGCTGTCGTATCCGGCGCGACTGCTGGAGTGGGGGCTGGTGCAGTGGTATGCGCTGGTGATGACGGCCGGGTTGGTGGGTTTCGTGTTTTATTACGTGTATCACTGAGCCGCGAGCTGTGAGCTACGAGCTTCGAGCGGAGCAAGGTCGCTCGAAGTTCATAGCTCGAAGCTCGAAGCTGACATGTACAACCACATTCTCTCCATCATTCTCTTCACGCCCCTGGTGGGCGCGTTGCTTCTTCTTTTCGTTCCCAAGGAGAACAAGGACGCCATTCGATGGGTCGCCAATATTTTTGCGCTTGGCGGATTCCTGATTTCGCTGCCGCTGGTGCCGTGGTTCTGGGCGCAGCGCGGCGAACCGGGCTTCAAGTTCATCGAAGGCGCGGCCAACAACTGGATTCCTTCGATTGGCGCGGGATATTACATCGGCATCGACGGCATTTCGTTTCTGCTGATCATGCTGACCACGCTGCTGGGCTGGATTTCGATCCTTTCTTCGTGGACCGCGATCGAGAACCGGGTGAAGGAATACTACGTCTGGTTTCTGATTCTTCAGACCGGCATGCTGGGCGTTTTTATGGCGCTCGACTTCTTCCTGTTCTTCGTCTTCTGGGAAGCCATGCTGGTGCCGATGTATCTGCTGATCGGCATCTGGGGCGGGCCGCGGAAGCTTTATGCGGCGATCAAGTTTTTCCTGTATACGCTGGCCGGTTCGGTGCTGATGCTGCTGGGCATTCTGTTTCTGTACTTCCATCATCACGGCGTAACGCAGGTCTATACTTTTGCGATCCCCGAGCTTTACAAGACAGCGCCGCAGATCTATTCCGATCCGGCTTACGGGCCAACGATTGCGACGCTGCTGTTTTTGTCTTTCTTCTTCGCCTTTGCGATCAAAGTTCCCATGTTCCCGTTCCACACATGGCTGCCGGACGCGCACGTGGAAGCCCCGACGGCCGGGTCGGTGATTCTGGCGGGCGTTCTGCTGAAAATGGGGACGTACGGGTTCATTCGATTTTCGCTGCCGTTCTTTCCCGACGTGGTTGCCCACACCAAGGTTCGCGGCTGGATGATCGCGCTTTCGCTTGTGGCGATTATTTACGGAGCGCTGGTTTCGCTGATGCAGAAAGACATGAAGAAGCTGGTGGCGTATTCGTCAGTGAGCCACCTCGGCTTCTGCACGCTGGGGATTTTTGCGCTGAATTCGGCCGGACTGAGCGGATCGGTGCTGCAGCAGATCAATCACGGGATTTCGACCGGAGCGCTGTTTTTGATCGTGGGCATTTTGTATGAACGGCGCCATACGCGCGAGATCGCGGAGTACGGCGGCATTTCGAACGTGATGCCGGTGTACGCGACCATCACGATGATCATGTTTTTGTCTTCGATGGGGCTTCCGCTGCTGAACGGCTTCGTCGGCGAGTTCACGATTTTGCAGGGAACGTTCATGGAAAACTGGCGCTGGGGCGCGTGGGCGGTGCCGGGAGTGGTTTTGGCGGCGGCCTATCTGTTGTGGCTATATCAGCGGGTGTTTTTCGGGACGGTGACCAATCCCAAGAATGAAAAGCTGCACGATCTGACGCCCCGCGAGGTTCTTACTTTTGTACCGCTGCTGATTCTGGCGTTTTGGATTGGGCTTTATCCAAAGCCGTTTTTTGAGATTCTGGAGCAGCCGGTGAATCAGTTGGTGCTGAATGTGCGCGGGCCGCAGAGCCCGGTGAATGCCAGCGTGCAGACACCCGGCCACGATGTGGCGATGAATGCGCCGGCCGCGAAGGAGAGCCGCTAGTGGGCGCGCTTTTTCAATTCGGCGCGAACGATTATGTTCTGGCGTTGCCCATCACGCTGCTGACGCTCTTCGCGATCGGTATCCTGCTGATCGACCTGTTGCTGGAGCCGGAAAGAAAATATCTCAACCCGGTCATGGCGCTGGTGGGAGTGGCCTTTGCGATCGGGGGAGTGGCGAAGATTCAGATATTTCTGGAGCGAACCCATTTGCCGGTCGCCCGGGGATGGCCGGCGCTGGCGGGGACGATGTATTTCGACCGCTTCGCGGTCTATTTCTTTTACCTGCTGCTGTCGGCCACGGCGATCTCGATCCTCATATCGATGCGGTATCTGAAGACCGAGCATGAAAACCACGGCGAGTATTACTCGCTCATGCTGCTCTCGGTTGTGGGGATGATGTGCATTGCCGCCGGGTTCGACATTGTGCTGATCTTTATTGGCCTCGAGCTGATGGCCATTTCGACCTATGTGCTAGTTGGATTTTTGCGGCGCGACCGGCGCTCGAATGAAGCGGCGCTTAAATATTTGCTGCTGGGGGCGTTTTCTTCGGGAATTTTCGCTTACGGACTGTCGTTGCTTTACGGACTGACCGGCAGCACGAACCTGGCGCAGATCAACCGCAGCATGGGGATGATCATGGCGCATGATGCGCACAATCCGGTGGCGATCGTCGCGCTGCTGACTACCATCACCGGCTTGCTGTTCAAGGTGGCGGCGGTTCCGTTCCACCAGTGGGCGCCGGATGCTTATGAGGGCGCCCCGACTTCGATTACCGGATTTATGTCGGTCGCAGTCAAAGCCGCGGCCTGGGCGATGCTGCTGCGGATATTGCTGTGGGGGCTTTATCCCATGCGCCCGATCTGGGCGCCGATGCTGGTATTCGTCTCGATCGCGACGATGACGGGGGCGAATCTGGCGGCGCTCACGCAGAATAACACTAAGCGTCTGCTGGCTTATTCATCGATTGCGCATGTGGGATACATGCTGCTGGGTTTGATTGCGGGAACGTCGAATGAGGCGAATGCCGACGGGGTCAAGGGCATTCTGATTTATCTGCTCGTTTACACGTTTATGAACCTGGGCGCGTTCGGGGTGATCACGTCGCTGCGGCATCGCAATGTGATCGGCGATGAACTCGACGATCTCAACGGCCTCTATGCTCGCGCTCCGGTCGAAGCCGTGCTTATGCTGATCTTCCTGCTCTCGCTGGCCGGAATCCCGCCGCTGGCGGGTTTCTGGGGGAAATATTTCATCTTCTTCAGCCTGATCGAGAGCGGGCATTACGTGTTGGCAGCGTTGGGCGTGTTGTATTCGGTTTTCGGCCTCTACTACTACCTGAAGATGGCGAACGCCATGTTCATGGGCCAACCGGAAGAAGAAGGGCGGTTGCCGGTCAGTTGGACGATGCGGCTCGCGCTCGCTCTTACGGCCTTTGCCACGGTATTTATCGGGGTCCTGCCGGAGCGGTTCATCGATCTGGTGAACTGGTCGCTGGGAATCGCTCAGACATCGGCGATGGCGAGAGTGATTCGCTAACGCCGGATGGAAAGCATGGCCCAGCCCCCCGTCCTCCTGACAAGCCGACTTATTTTGCCGACGCTGTCGTCAGCACAATAGGCACGGGCTGATCGTAAGGCTGAATCATTACGCTCAGCGATTTCCGCTGATTGAATACGTCCAAAGTCACCGGGAAACTGACGATCACCGTTCGCTTGATCTCCTGTCCAGGCTGAAGTTTTTCTTCCGGCGCGAGGGCTTGCTGCGTATTCTCTTTGAGCGCCGGGAAGGCCTGATAATAGCGGTCAAAGTCCACCGCCGAAGCCACGTCTGCTTTCTGCTCGCCTGATGCAGTAACAACTTTGGCGGCGATGTCGTGGATCCACAACGCCCGCTCACCAGAGTTTTTGAGAGTCAACGTAATCGCCGCCAGCGTAGAGTTTTGACCCGGCAGTTCGATTGCGGCGATGTTGTCGATGGATCCCGAACCTTGCGGCTTGGCGCGCTGCACGAAGGAAACGATGGCGACGACAATGAGGACCGCGCCAATGGTGATGGCGAGAATTCTCAGCGGCGGCAGGTTGCGCTTGGCCGTGCCGAATTCGTCCGCGATGTGGATGGTTGGGCCGGGCGGGTGCCGGGGATCGGTGTTCGCGGGTGAAGGATTCGAAGAGCTTGCCGGAGAATTGGGCGCTGGATCGGGCATAGTAGACAGGTCCGCTCGGACGCTCTCTATCTTAATCCCTGAACTCGATTTTTTTTTGTGCCGCTTAACGGCTTGCCGAACCGGCAGCGGCTTTGACCGCCGGCGCGGCAGTCGGAGCGGTAATTGTGATTGAGTCGGGCTCGCCCCACACCGGAGCTCCGCTGGTCAGATCCAGCCGGTGCATGGTGATCTTCACCGTGTCATGATCGACCTCAACCTGCAAATAGTGATAGTTGATTTCTTTGCTCTGGAAGGGATCGTCTTTTGCGCGCTCGATGGGATAAGCATGCGCTCCCGCGCCGCCGGTCACAAAATAGGTGACGCCGCCGTGCTGGTGGCGTTCGTAATTGTGTACGTGTCCGGCGAAAACAACAATGCGGGCCCGCATGTTCTGCTGGCGGGTTTCGAGTTCACGAGCAAGCTTCTGTTCCGGAGAGCGGGAAGAGTGGCCACCGCCAAACATTTTCGCGTCCGAAGAACTGGTGTAGGGCGGGTGATGCAGAAGAACGAAGACGAAATCGACGTCAGCGGAAAGATGGTCGAGTTGCTGGGTGAGCCATTGCCCCTGAGGCCCGGTGGTTTCATCGAGAGAGCTGTCGAGCGCCAGCAGCAGAACATTCGCGGCGCGGAGGGAATAATAGCGGTTGTTCTTGAGGTCGGGAAAGCGGGCGAAATAATTGTCCAGGGCAAGTTTCTGATCGCCGTGGAGGTCGTGGTTTCCCAGGGCGGGGAAGACCGGAATCTTTTCGTCGCGCCAGATGGAGGTTTCGGTGTCAAAGATTTTCCAGTCGTCCTTGTCGTTGCCGTTGTAAACGATGTCGCCGCTGAAACAGATAAAAGCGGGGTTGGTCTGGGCGATGGCTTTTACCAGAGTTTGCCGGACCGGCGGATTGGCCGCTTCGGTGTCGGTGGGATCGTGAAAACGCGAGTCGCCATAGGCAACGAAGTGAAAGGACGGACTGACCTTTAATTCGATTTCGACCGGCGGTTGCTGGGCCGGCTGGGGTTGGGGCTGCGCCTGCGAACTGGAATGCGTGCAGGCGGTACAAGCGAGCAGAGCGAGCATGGACAACTTTCCCAGGAGCTTCATTTATCGGCCTACGACCAAGACCTCGAATTGTCCGCCCTCAGCGGCGGAGAGAAATAACTGGTGAGTTTTGGGATCCAGGGCCATGGTTTTCGCCCGCGGCACGGTCTTTACATTATCCACCACGGCATAACTGTCTGGACTTGATTCGTGAATTACGGTGACCGTTCCGTCGCCGTTCGAATTGAACACCAGGCCCAGACCGGGATCGAACGCGGTCGCGTCCACGTGATCTCCGATGGGGAGCGTGGTGATCACTTTGCCGTTGTCGGCGTCAATCACGGCCATGACTTTGCTTCGGCAACCGACGAAGAGGCGGCGGTGAGCACGATCCATCGCGATGCTGGAAGGCCTGGCGCACGGCGCCGTCGGCCACCGCTGTTCCACTTTCAGCGTGCGCGCGTTGATCTTGAGCACCTCGCTGGAGTCTTCAATGTCATCGTAAACGAAGCCGGAGCCATCGGCGACCGCGAATTCGGGGCCGCCGCCCAGATCGACGGTGCCCGCGACTTTTCCGTCGGCCGATTGAATGGCTGTGGCGCTATTGCCTTCGCCATTGAAGGCGAAAACACGGGAAGTGGCAGGGTCGTAGATGATAGCGTCGGGGTCCTTGCCGACGGGCGTGTCCGCAATTTTGTTTAATGTCTTGAGGTCGAAAATCGTGACCGTGCCCGACTGCCCGTCGCTGACGAAACCCCGGCCCAGTTCGGGCGCGACCGCGATTCCGTGGACACCGGGAGTGTTTTCGATCTTGCCGACGATGGCGCCGGTGTCGATATCCAGCACGTCAACCTGACTGGCGTGCGATACGTAAAGGCGGCGCGAGGACTCGTCAGCTGTGAGGTAGTCCCATTTTTCCGCGCCGGGAACGGGGATTTTTCTGGTGATGTGATAGTTGGGGGTTTGGGCGACGGCGGACGCAGTGAGGCACAGAACGAGAGCGAACGAAAGTTTCAAGCGGTTCCTCCTGAAACAGCTTTTTCCGGGTGTTTGACGAAGCGAAAGGCCGGTACTAGAAATTAAACCGCAACATTAACTGAATCTGCCGTGGCAGGCCAGTGCCGGTGTTGGGCGAAGCGGCATTGTCGTTGTTATTGTTGAAATTCACCGTGGTATCGATCAAGCCCAGCGCCCCGGCCGGCTGAAGCACCCAATTGTTGGTGGGATTGTTATTGATGTCGGGAACGTTGGTGTAATTGAAAGCCAGGTTGTTGGGGTTGGGATCGCCGAACTGCACGTGGTTGAAGATGTTGAATACCTGCGCGCCAAACTCCATGGAAATGCGCTCGGTGAGCCGGCTTTCCTTGACCAGCGCGAGGTCGATCTGCCAGACGCTCAAGGCGCGAATCAGTCCGTTGGGAGCATCGCCAAAGCGGCTGACAAGACCGCAGGTATTGGTGCAGGTGCCGCCCGAGTTCAGTACTCCGGTGGGATCGAGCGGAGGGGGGGCGAAGGCGGCAGGATTGAGGGCCAAGGTGTGGTCGTGCACCCCTCCCAGGAGAATGGGAACGCCGGGAACCAGGTCCGGGCGTTGCGTCGTTTGATCATTCCCGTCAGGCAGTTGGTCGGGGGAAATATTCATGGTAATGGTCAGGGGATGTCCTGTATGCCAGACGCCGATGCCACTCATCTGCCAGCCTCCCACGATGCGGCCAAGCCATCCCGAGTCGCTCAGGAATGCCTTACCCGGTCCGAAAGGCAGCTCATAGACGGCGTTCACGGTGACGTTGTCGCGCACGTCGAAGACGCTTGGGCCCTTGTCGCAAGGCAGGCAGTTCACGTTCTCGGGCCCGTTTGATTCTCCTCCACCCACCGATCCGTCGTTAATGGAGTGCGACCAGGTGTAGTGCGCCTGGAGAGCGAGCCCGGCGGAAAGGCGGCGCTCGATGCTGAGCAGGAGTGCGTTGTAACTGCTGGAACCGATATCGGATTTGTAGTCGACCGAACCATAGGGGTCGCCGCCGGGATAATACTGGTCGAGGGGCCGGGTACAAATGATATTCCCGTTGGCGTCGGTGCCTTGGGGTTGAGTGGAGCAAAAATTTACTCCGCCGCGGGAGAAAAGGCGGACTCCGTGTGATCCCAGATATTGCGCCGAGGCAAGAAATTTGGAGGGAAGCTCCCGGTCGATGGTCAGTCCCCACACTTCGGCATAAAGGTCGCGGCGGCCATGCCGCTGCAAAGCGCGAGGCTGCTGCACCGTGGTTGTGCCCAGGCTGCTCAGATCCGGATTCGTTTGCTGATAGCCCGGAAGCAGGGGAGTTCCGACCGACGGGTCGAAGGTGGCGAAGGCGGTAAACCGGTCGCTCTCCAGTCCGGCGTTCAGGTCATCATTTTGCGCCGCACCGTGATAGATGCCGAATCCGGTTCGGATCACGGTCTTGCCCTGAAACATCTCCGGCGCCCAGGCGAAACTCACCCGGGGATCGAAGTTTCTGTAGTCCGCGTTATAAAGGGCGGGGTTGCGAGGACATGGCGGCGTGTTGAGGGGAGTGGGAAAGGGGCCGTTGGTCGATCCCGAGCCCAGGCAAACTCCGTGAAATTGAGTAACGTCGAAAACCGTCGTGCGATTGTCCGCTTCGTGGGCCACGCCGTAATATTCCCAGCGGATGCCCAGATTGGCGGTGAAGTTCGGCTTGATCTTCCACTCGTCCTGAAAGTAAGGCATGTAGAACGTGCGGCGCAATTTGTGGCAACACCAGGTCGAGGTATAGGAGATGCCGGTCAACAGGGCGGATTGGAAGTCGGCATCGGCAAAACTGGTGTTGTCCTGAAAGCTCAGGGTGTTGCCGGCGGTCAGACCCTGATTCAATCGAACCCGCCTGATCTCCATACCCGTCTTGAACGTATTGCGCCCGTGCACGAAGGTGAGATTGTCGACTACGCCGTAGGTTGTGCCGATCTCGTGATCGGTCTGGTTATTGTTGATGGTGACCCAGTCATTGGTGGCAACGGAGTAGGGCAGCGGCGGAACCTGCGGATTAACGAACGGTGCGCGGTTGATATAGACCTTGGCCTCGTTCACGAGGCGTGGAGTGAAGGTGTGTTGAAGGGCAACGAAATAGCCGGCCGGGTGGTTGATGGTTTGAACGAGATCATAAGGCAGTGACTGGCTGCCGTTGGTGCCGCTTACAAGGCTGATGTCACGGTGCGCGCTGCCGTACAGAAGGGTGCTGCCGTCGATCTGATAATCCATTCGGACGAGCCATGTGTCCTCGTGGACCGTGGTTGGGGCGGGGGCGGTCAGCAGGTCTTCGTCGGGGAATCCATTGCTGGTCTGGTCGGCGAAGGCGGCATCGGGATACACGTGCAAAGGTGCGCAATTCCCAATGGATCCGGTCGATGCGCGCCATGCGTACGCTTGCAGAATGGAACACATCTGCGGCGAGGTCGCCAGGGTGCTGATCTGCGTACTGGGGGTGGGAACCAGAACCTGGTTTGTAGTTGCGCCATACTGGCGCAGGCCTTCGTAGTTCACGAAGAAAAACACCTTGTCTTTTTTGACCGGCCCTCCCAGAGAGAATCCGTATTGCCCGTAGCGAAAAGGCGGGATTGCCGGATTTCCGTTGACATCGAAGTCATTGAAGTTGCGCGAGTCGAAAACGGAGTTCCGCAAGTAACCAAAAACGGACCCGTGATAGGCGTTGGTGCCGTGTTTGGTTTCAACGTCAATCTGGCCGCCGGCCTGGGTGCCGTACTCCGCATCATAGAGGGCGCTGTTGACGCGGTATTCTTCGATCGCGTCCTGGGAAATCTGCAAACGGGTTTGCGATTTCTGGGCCTGTTCCTGAATGCCGCCGGCGTCGACGCCATCGATCTGGAAATTGTTGTCGTCGCGGGCGCGGCCAGCAAAGCGGATAGTGCGCTGGTCGCCGCCGCCGTCATCCTGAGCGAAGGGAGCCAGCAGAGTGAAGCTTGCCCAATCGCGGCCGTTATTCGGCAGGTTAGCGATCTGGCTGGTGTCGATCACGGTGGAGGCTTCGGCCGAGGTGCGATTGCTGGGGGCGGCGCTGGCCGTGACTTCGACCTTCTCGGTGGGCACGCCTACCTGCAGTCTTGCATCCAGAGTGTGGACCTGACCCACGCGCAGGACTACCTGCTCCAATACCTGGGTTTTGAAGCCTTGGTTGGAAACGGAAACGGTGTAGTGGCCTATGGCCAAGCCGGGAAAACGGTAGTAGCCCTTTTCGTTGGTGATCCGCTGCTGCGAGATACCTGTGTCGATGGCGACGATCTTAACTTGCGCGCCAATAATTGCCGCGCCGGAAGTGTCGGTGACCGTGCCTTCGAGTTCTGAGCGGTCGATCTGCGCCGCCGCCGGAGCGAGAAAAAAGAGGGCGCAGAGAAGAGCATAAAACAGTTGCCGCAACGGATTACCGGTGTGCCAGAACTGCTTCGACTTCATGACGTATCCTCCTCGGCCGAGACGAAGGGCGCGAACCTGGAAAGACAGCGGGCAGAGACTTGACGAATTCGAAATCGAATTCAGAGTGATTGGGAAGGGATGATGCTAGAGCAGGATTGTGACGGGACGGTGAATGCCAGATTAAATTGTTGCGAAAAGCGGCTGACCTAAGGACAAGATGGCATCCGGCAAAAGGATTTGGACTGAATTCCAGGTACAGAGAAGAGTCAGGAACTTAGAGGTTAGTTATGAGCGTGCGTGCGCCGTTTTATCAGCAGCAGCCCATTTTCACGTCCCCGGCGGCGGTAAGCGGAGGACCGAAGGCTTCTTCCGGCGCGGGTGCTCCTTTGAGCACCGCAATCCAGCGCCGTGCGGCATCGAACACCACGAGAACGACGCCGACAATGAATACCGACATCAGGATCGAATCCAGGTACCCGGTGAAGACCTGGCCGGGTTTGGCGGTAAGCGGCCAGAAGATATTTTTGATCGAGAGCACTCCGGCGGAAATCGTGGTTACGCCGACGAAACACATGGGAAGGGCGGTGATCCACGCAAATTGTCGCCTGCCCATGTTGATGAGAAAGGTTGTAGTGACTGCAAGCGCAATCGTGGCCAAGAGCTGGTTTCCAGTTCCGAACAACGGCCACAGGGTGGAAATGTTTCCCGTGTAAATCAGATAACCCCAGCCGAGAACGACGAAGGAGCTGGTGATGACATTTCCCGGCAGCCATGCGCTGTTGCCAAAGGGCTGGTGAACTTTGGCCAGCAGTTCCTGCAAAACGTAGCGCGCGACGCGCGTACCAGTGTCGATGGTGGTGAGGATAAACAGCGCCTCGAACATGATGGCATAGTGATACCAGTAGCCCATGAGGCGTGACATGCCCGGCAAGCCGCGGAAAATCTGCGCCATGCCGATAGCGAGGGAGACAGCGCCGCCGGTTCTTCCCGCCAATTTTTCTCCGACCTCGCGGGAAAAAGTATCGAGATTCACGGTGGCAAGACCGAGGTGGCTGAAGACCTGGGGCGTGGTGTTGATGGCAAAGTAGTCGCCGGGATACATGGAGCAGGCGGCGATGAGCGCGAGTACACCGACCAGCGATTCGCAGAGCATGGCGCCGTAGCCGATGAAGCGCGCGTCGGTTTCCTTGTCGAGCATTTTCGGAGTGGTGCCGGAAGACACCAGGGAGTGGAACCCGGAGATTGCGCCACACGCGATGGTTACAAACAGAAATGGAAAGAGCTTCCCTTTGATGATGGGGCCGCCGCCGTGGATGAAAGGAGTGAAATTGGGAAATTGAATGTTGGGATGAACCACGAACACGCCAACGACGAGCACCGCGATCGTGCCCAGCTTGACGTAAGTAGAAAGATAATCGCGGGGTTCGAGCACCAGCCAGACCGGCAGCACGGAAGCGATCAATCCATAAATCGCCATGAGGATGGTGATTTGATGTGGGGAGAAGGTCAGGGCTTTGGCGAATGAAGTCTGCGCGACCCAGTGTCCTGCAACTACGCTGGCGAACAAAAGTACGACGCCGAAAATGCTGGGGCCGGTAACGATGATTTTTCCGCTGTGGCCGCGGAACATCCACAAGCCCATGATGACGGCGATGGGAATGGTCATTCCGATGGTGAAAACGCCCCACGGGCTGTCAGCCAGCGCGTTCACGACCACGATTCCCAATCCTGCCAGGGAGACGAGCAGAATAAAAAGGACGGCGATCATGGCGACGAGCCCGGCGAAGGGACTGATTTCGGTGCGGGCGATGTCGGCCAGCGAGCGGCCGCGATGGCGGACGGAAGCGACAAGTACGGTGAAATCCTGGACGCAGCCGGCGAGCACTGCGCCGACCAGAATCCAGAGAAAACCGGGAGCGAAGCCGAATTGCGCGGCGAGCGTTGGCCCGACCAGCGGGCCCGCGCCCGCGATGGCGGCAAAGTGGTGACCGAAAAGAACCCATCGCGGAGATGCGACGTAGTTATGGCCATCGGGATAAAGATGTGCGGGAGTGGTGCGGCGATCATCCAGCGAGAGCGCCTTGGCGGCAATAAACGCACTGTAGAAACGGTAGGCCAGCGCGTACACGCAGAGCGCGGCCAGCATGACCGGAAAGGTATTCATGATTAGTTTGTGCTGAACTCAATTTTTCAGCACAGCACTGCCTGATGGGACGAATCGTATACCCAATGCGCTGTAGGCACAATGGGGGACTTTTACTGACATAATTCCGATGCAACACGAACTGCAAATTGCGCCGATTGGAAGTGACCCGTGGCGAACATTCCGCATCCAAACAGGTACACACACACGGGGAACGGCGAATGTCAGTTTTTGACGAGAAATATTGTGTGGTACGGGTAGAGGATGACCGGCTGCTGGTTCGTGGACTTAAGAGTGGAGACACGTTTACGATTCGCAGTGTCGCACCGGATTGTCCGCTCGCGCCGGAGCAATTCCCTGTTGGTCAGTTGATTGAGTTAAGCGATCCTGAGAGATTTCAGGTCAGCTGAGATTCCGCTTCCGAGTTCCTGCCGATCCGGCTAGCGATACCAGCTTCCCCTTAGAAGTCATTCGGATAGAGTGAATAGACTCTAGCGCAAACACTGCAGAATCGTTCATCTTGACATAGCGGGCGAACCGGAACAGAATTCGGAAGGTTCGCCTGAACCGTACTATCCCCCCAAAGCACTTTGGAGTGTAGTTAATCCCGCGCATGACGGAAGATTGGCGTCATGTGTTGATCCTCCGCGTTTTGGCAAGCGATCTCGGAAGTTTCATTGAGGAGGCTGTGGTGAACGCGAAACATCTTCTATTCTTGGTTTTCTTGTTGTTGGTCAGTCTGAGCTTATCGGCCCCGGCACACGCGCAATACGCTTTGGGAACGGTTTCGGGGGTAACGACTGAAACGTGCCCCACCGCGCTGGGGGGCCAGGCGACGGATTGGGTCACCGAAACCAGCGGCGGTACGGACATTCAAACCATCTGCTATCACGCCACGGTCAGCTGCCCACAGTTGCCCGATCTGGGCATCACGTATGGAATCGCCACGCCCAGCACCCCTTCGAACGGGACAGTGGTTTTTATTCGTGGCGCAGGCGGGACCATCACGCTGCCGGGCAACCTGCACAAGGAAATCCCGTTCGACCTGTATCACGCCAGCTATCAGACGATCCAGGCGGCTTGGGATGACTGGTGGCAGATCACAGGATGGAGCGGCAGCGGCAGTTTCAAAGTAGCAGCCTGCCGAGAGGCGACCTACCTGAATTTCATGTACACCAATTACTACCAGACGGACACCAACAACACCGCAACTGCGGGCATGTGCGTGCACGCGCAAAGCGCGTCGGCCGGCGCGCTGGCGCTGAGCATGACTTTCTACGGCGCCGGCGATTTCATCGACAAGGCCATTTTTGTGTCCGGTCCGGAGTATTCCAATCTTTCGCAAGGTTGCGTTCCGAATTCGCCAAACAGCAACATCTGCGTCCAGGCGAATGGGAAAACTGCTAACGGTTGCAACACGGCCGCCGGAAGCTGGTCGGAAAGTCCGCTTTATCACAATGGCTCGGCCAGCAATATCGGCAGCGAGCTGGGCGATAATCCTCCCTGCGACGATCCCAACCACACCTATACGCAGAGTGACATCACCACCCTGACCGACACCAGTTCGCTGGATGGCCTAAGCGATGCCAGCTACAGCTATCCGCACACAGCGATTGCGGCGTATGAGTGCGACGACGATTCTTACTTCCAGAATCCCACGTCGATGCAGGGATGGTTTTGGCTCTCGCAAATCAGCACTCCGACGCAGATTGCGGGCGGCTGCAACTACAGCGCCAGCAAGACACCGCATCCCAGCGAGTGCCTGATGGTCAACCGGGTTTTCGGTTGCACCAGCGTCGAACTGGCGGCGACGGGATACATTTGCCAGGGCAGCAGCTGCCCGGTCTGCACCGGAACGCCGCCAAACATTTCGTGTACCTGCGGAGGCCAGACCTGCAGCGACAATGGCGTCACTTCCAAGTACGCGATGCGGATCGTGGCCGAGAAAGACTACGAGAACACTCTGAACGGCTGCATCAAGCGGCACTAAGCGGATATGCGAGGCCCGGAATCAGGATTTCGGGGCGTTTGCTAAAAAATCGCGACAGGAGAGCTTTGAACTCATCAAAGCTCTCCAAATTTTGACGTAAAGCTTTTCTCTCGGGGGAGTTTTCATGCGTCGAATTCTTGCACGAACCATCCTTATGTCGGCACTGGCATGGGCTGCGGTTTCCATGCCTGCGGTGGCGCAGAAATCGCCAGCCAAGCGTCCTGCCGACCTGACAACGATTACCCACTGGATTTTCCTGATCAAGGAAAACCGGACCTTCGATCAATACTTCGCTACCTTCCCTGGGGCGAATGGCGCGACCACAGGTCCCCTCTCTACGGGCCAGGTCATCACGCTGGGCGAAACTCCCGATACCCCGCCGATCGATCCAACGCATACATGGGCGGGGGCGCAGACGGCGATGGATTACGGCCGCATGGATAAATTCGACACTGCCTGCGGCACGGCGCTGAACGACGCCTGCATGACGGAGACGCCGCCGAGCAACATCCCCAACTACTGGACCTACGCGCAGACATTCACCCTGGCCGACAACATGTTTTCGTCGCTGCACGGGGTGAGCTTTCCCAATCACCTTTACACGGTAGGCGCCACTTCAGATGGCGCGCTCGATAATCCGCCGATGCAGAGCAACAGCTGGGGTTGCGACTCCCCCAGCGGGACCTACGTGCCATGGGCGAACAGTCAGGGCTACGTGAGCAACGTCTATCCTTGCTTCGATTTCACCACGATTGCCGACAGCATGCAGAACGCAGGCCTGTCGTGGAAGTATTACGCGCCAGGTCAAGGTCAACGCGGCTACGCCTGGTCGGCGCTGGACGCGATCAACCACATCCGGAACTCGTCGTTGTGGACTGAGCACGTGGTGGATACGACGCAGTTTATTACCGACGCACAGACCGGTAATCTGCCGGCGCTAGCGTGGCTGACGCCGCCGGGATATCAGAGCGAACATCCGCAAGGCGCGAGCACCTGCGCGGGCGAGAACTGGACGGTCAGCATGATTAACGCAGTCATGCAGGGGCCGGACTGGGACACCACTGCGATCGTTCTGACCTGGGACGACTACGGAGGGTATTACGATCATGTGTCGCCGCCGCAGGTCGACTGGTATGGCCTGGGGCCGCGCGTTCCGATGATCATCATTTCTCCTTATGCCAAGCCGGCCTACATTTCGCACACGCAGTACGAATATTCCTCGTTCCTGAAGACCGTCGAGGAGCGCTACGGCTTGCCTTCGCTCACCGCGCGCGATGCGGATGCTAACGATCTGCTGGACAGCTTCGATTTCAATCAGCAGCCCTTGTCGCCTGTGGTGTTGAACCAGCGTACTTGTCCGGTGGCTTCGCCGATGGAGGTCACCTTCCCGGCGCAGAAAGTCAACACGAACAGCAAACCGCTGATTGTGGAAGTAGGGAACTGGACGACGACCTCGATGTCGATTTCCAGCATCGCCACCTCCGGGGACTTCAGCCAGACGAACGCCTGCAACAGCAAGCTGGGGTCGGACCTGAACTGCAAAGTCAGCGTGGTGTTTACGCCGAAAGGAACGGGGACGCGCACTGGCACGCTCACGATTACCGATAGTGGCGCGGGCAGTCCACAGGTGGTAAGCCTGACGGGGCAGGGAACGGAAGTGACGCTGTCGAGTGATTTGCTCAGCTTCGGCAGCAAGCTGGTGGGCCAGTCGAGCAAGAGCATGACTGTGACCATGACCAACGACGCCACCAGCAGGCTGACGATTTCGAATATCGCTGTTTCCGGCGATTATTCGCAGACCAATAACTGCCCGGGCTCGCTTAACAAAGCGGGAAGCTGCACCTTTACCATTACGTTCACTCCAACGGCGAATGGCGTGCGCTACGGCACACTCACCATCACGGATAGCGATGGCGCTTCGCCTCAGGTAGTGAATCTTACCGGGGAAGGAATTGGGGTGAACGTTAACCCGCCCATCATGAACTTCGGCACGGTCGCTGTGGGACAGTCGAGCGCTCCGCAGACGACCACCATCACCAACAAAATGAAGACGACGCTGGAATTGAACGCGATCAGTCTTCAGGATGGGCAGTTCCACAACACGCCGAACTATACGTACACCACGACCTGCGGCACGAGCCTTGGGCCCAACGGGCACTGCACCTACACCGTGACGTTCACGCCGACGGTGACGGGCGGCCTGGCGGGAGTACTGCTGCAAGCCGACTCCGACGCCCCGACGACGCCGATCACGGTGACGCTCCAAGGAACGGGGAAGTAAAGTCCCGGCGAACTTACCCACTCAAGCCAAAGTCAGGCTTGAGTGGGCCAGCCGGCCCTTGACACCGCCTTCTCTTTATCGAGGGGCACCCACCGTGTGATAGGGTCATCCGTCGGAGCTTGAGTGGGCGCCGACGGATTCAACGATCGAGAAATCGCCATCATCAGCATCGTACCCACCAGTCGAAAACCGCGAAAGGTGGGGCAGCCTCAGTTAAAATAACTTCCGGCAATGGCTCCCCTTCGCGTCTCCCGCTCCCAGCGATCCTACTGTTTGTGCTCTTCTTTTGCCGGTTCCCACAACTCGATCTTGTTGCCGTCCGCGTCGTAGATCCAGGCGAAGCGACCGTAGGATTCGTTCATGCGTTTGGGATCGATCTTCACGCCTTCTTTTTGCAGACGGTCGAGCAATGCGTCGAGGTCCTCGACGATGTAGTTGATCATGAGCGCCTGATCGGGCGCGAAATACTTGGTGTTGGAAGGGAAGGCGCTCCAGACGGTGACGTGTTCCTTTTGCGGGTCGTCGTGCTCACGCCAGGGCAGCATGGCGCCGGAGCCTTTGTCTTCCAGTCCCAAATGTTTGGCATACCATTCGCGGGTCCTGGCTTGGTCGGCAGTCTTGAAAAAGACGCCGCCAATGCCTACGACGCGGCCCTGGGTTTTTGTTTCGGTCTTATTTGTTTCGGTCTTAGGGGAAGCGGGAGTTTGATTTTGCGCCATGTTTGATTTGGTGGTAACCGCAGTTTGATTCTGTGCCAGGTTCAGGTTCGAACAAACGATGAGAAAAGCAAGGAGCAAAGCAGGTGTGAGGACCGACTTGGGCGTCCGCAGCATGGGGCAAATGATACATCAAAGCTGAACGGGAGTTGCCACGCCGGGCCGCGAGGAATTGGGCACCGGCGTTCACTGACGCTTTGGCCTTCGCCGCGGCCGGGTAGGGCGCTGGTTCGCCAGAAACGCGGGAAGCGCCACGCTCGTGCACTAAAATGTGGGTGTATGGTGTATCCCATTAAGACCTGCGTGGTTTGCGGTGAGGAATTTGAGTTGAAGCCGGGAAAGCCGGGATTTGCCAATCGGTGCCCGGATTGCAGCGATCAGGAAGGGGACGCGGGAGCGAAGTCTGACGATCCGTTAAAGTCGGATAAAGGAGCCAATGCCGCCCGGCGCGAAGCTATGCGCAATTTGTTGTACAAGAAAGACGGTTGACGGCAGGCGCACTAGAGTTTGCGGTCGCCGCCCCACTCCTGGTTGTTTTTCTGCGGCGTGCGGTTCAGGCTTTCCACCAGCAGGCGGCGCAATTTGTAGCGGCTTTCGAGGTCGGTGTTGACGATTTCGAATCCGACTTCATTTACGCGGGCGCGTCGGAGCAGCACGTGAGCGCGGATTTTCGATCTCATGCCCAGAGAAATTTCGAGATCGGCTTCGCTGCCGATGCGCAGATTATCTTCTTTCGTTCCCATGCCGCCACCCAGGCTCAACTCGCGAATCAGGACTTTTGATTTTCCCCACGAGCTGCCGATGGTGGCGCTGACGGTGCGAGCGAGCACCATGCGTTCGTAACGGCGCTGGCGTACCCAAGGGCAGGCGGGTGCGGTATCGAGAGGGGCAATGGCCAGCTCGGCGGCCTCGATGCCGCTATCGGCCAGAATCTGGGCGCTGAAGCGAGGATCGGTTTTCGAAAGCGACTGGGCCGCGGCAATGCGCAACTCGCGATGATGGATCCAGCCGAAGGTTTTTTTGGCTTCGACAATCTCGCGCAAAAGCGCGACAGACTCGGCGTCCTTCAGGCGTCCGAGAGACTCGATGGCCTTCAGTTGCACAAATGCCGGGCGCGAGGCGGCTTCGCCGGGCTTGGCCATGGCGATGAGGGGCGGGGCGGCGGTCATGTCGCCGCTCATGCCGATCTCGTCGATGGCCTGGGGCAACACGACGGGATCGAGCACTTCGGCGAGTTCGAGCAAGCTGCGGCCGCGGTCGGGCGCTGCGCCGTAAGCGATCTGGCGGACGACAATGTCGTGATAGAAACGGTTCCACTCGGGTAGGCGGGCGGGTAAAAGCTCGAGCAACGTATTTACGTCGAGACGGCTCAGCAGACCGACCACTCCGGAGGCCTGGCGTGGCTGGCCGGTGCGCAGGATTTCCCGGAGCTGGGCGAGGGCTGGGCTGCCCATGCCTTTTACCAGTTCGACCATGTGGTCGCATTCATCGCGGCGCATGCAGCGGAAGAAGCGGTCAGCAAGATGTTCGGCCCCGGCCTGCGACGTGCGCCGCAGCAACGCCAGCAGATCGGCGGGGACGGGATCGCTGTCGAGCGCGTCTTCAATAAATTCGGGAATGCGGTTCTCGACACCCACCCGCGGCCGAAGATCGTTGACCATGACAGGCCGCTGTTGCAGCATCATTTCCATGCCGGCGCAAACTTCATTCACCGCCTGGTAATTCTTGGCTTCGCTGGCTTCCTGGCTCAGGCGCACGAAGGCGGCGCTGAGCAGGCTTTGCATTTCGGGATCTTTTTCCAGGCACAACTGCTCGGTGACTTTGCGGATGGCGGTGCCCATGGCTTCGCCGCCGAGGCGGGCATACAGGTCAGCGATCTGGCTGAGGCCGATGGCGGTCTTGCGGCGCGGCTCCTGATCTTTGCTGGCGAGACAGCCGGAGTAGTTGTTCAGAATCTCGGCGGCGGTTTGCGTATCTTCGCGGTCGAGCAACACTTCCACGAACTGGCGCAGATTGCGCGGAGGCACGCAGGGAGCTTCATTCGACAGCAGCACCGTTTTCTTGCCCGATTCGGGGACTTCGGACCAGAACATGCGATCGAGGATGTCGGCGTGCGACTCGACCAGAATGCCGGCCTTGCTCATCTTCTCTTCCTGAATCTTGAGAATCTGGCGGAGCGAGTCCATCTGCCGGCTCATGTGCTCCATCATCTGGTGCACGGCGTTTACTTTGACTTCGCCCTTCTGATAACGCTCGAGGGCGAAGCGGATGGCCATGTGCTCGGCCGCTTTCATGAGCAGAGGAGTGTCCTCCTCTTCCGATGTGGCCGCTTTCGCAGCCAGGCTGCCCAGCAGTTGCTGCAAGTTCAGACGGGTTTTCGGGTCCGTTTCGCCGAGTTCCTTTTGCAGGTCTTCGGGCCGGATGCTCGGATCGCCCTGCACCTGGCCGAAGCGGGTGAGGAGCCGGATGGCCTGAATGACCTCCGCCTCTTGCAGGGGCACCACGCCTTCCAGGGCTGGAGCGACTCCTGTAGCGGCGCCGGTTGCACCCTCAGGCGCCGGCCCGGGAACCCAATGACCGCCGGCGGGAACGCTGCCCAAAGGAACAGCCGCTCCCGGCTGACCGCTGCCGCCGGCGCTTGCGCCTTCCGCAGCGGCGATCAACTGCAACAACTTTTGGGGATCGTTCAGCCACTGAGCGAATTCCGGGCCAAGGGTTTGCGCGGCGATCTGCGCAGCCACGCTGATATCGCCGGTGAGAGGATCGGCGGCCACGAACTTCACTTCGTTGATTTTGATCGTGCTCTGTTTGCCGCCGCCGCCGAGGGCTTCCTTGATCTGCTTGGCGACGTCCTGCGCCTTCGATCCACCGACGGTGAAGGCCTTGACCAGGCGGGCAAAATCTTCAAGCGTAACGTTCTTGGAAAAATGCAGGCTGGCCAGTCCAGCGGTGGTCAGGAGCTGTCCGAAACTGCGCTCCACCTGGCCGCTTTCCATGGGAATTCCATCCAGCAGCAACTTATTGTCGGAAACGCCGAGCAGGAAGCCACCTTCTCCAGCAGTGGGCAGGCCGTTTTGCAGCTCGTGCCAACAGGTTTCGAATTGCGCCTCGGTACGCTTGTGCTCAGGGCCATACATGCGCGCGTACTTGATGAGAATGTTGAGGCTGTGCACGAAGGCGCGTGCGGAGGCGGCGCGGTTGGCTTGAAATGTGGTCGCGTCTGTAATGTCCCACCCCTAAAAAGGAGCTTCGAGTCGCAGGCAACATACAGGTTAAATGCTGCAAGTAAGCACCTGCACATTACGGAGGTAATTGGACCGGTGGGCCTTCGGACTTCCGGCTTCGGGCTCTGTGGCCGACCATGCGTCGCGTCCCACCCCGGCTTTGGAACCGTCCTGCGCCCGTTTTGCCTCTGTTCAGAAACCAAGCCCTATGCCCAACGGCCGAAAGCCAGGCCTGCGCTGGCATTCTGCGTCGTTCTCCGCGAAAATGGGGAGTCGAAACATTTCGCGATGCCTTCGCCCTTGCCGAAAACTCGTGTCAGCAAAGCAACGGGGTTGCGGTACTGGATGCTTGCCGTTCTCGATGAGTGCGAGCGAGTGTCCAAAGATTTTGCCGCCGACCCGGTGCATGACCTGCGGGTGGCGCTGCGCCGGTGCCGCTCACTGGCTGACGGAGTGATGGCGCTTGATCCCGATCCCGGCTGGAAGGCGATGAAAAAAGCCGGCAAGCGGTTGTTTCAGCGGCTGGGCGCGTTGCGCGATACGCAAGTGATGATGGGGTGGATCGAAACGGTCGAGGAACTTCTGCCGCGGGCTCCCAGCGCAGGAGGCGAATGGTTACAACAAGATCCGGGGAGGGAAGAGCCTGAGACCAAAGATCCGGTTGCCGCCGCGCTGCTCGGCCTGCTGCGCACCTGGGAAAAAGAACAGAAGCTCGACGCTCAGGCGGCGCTCGAAGAGTTCGACCGCAAGCAATGGCGCCAGTGGAGCAAATCCCTTCCGGCGAGGGCGGCGCACTTCCGGCCCGGCAGCGCGCTGTTCAAACATCTTGCCCTGGAACGTTGGGCGCAAGCGCGCGAACTTCACAATCGCGCCTTGCGCAACCGCTCCAAGACTGCCTTGCATAACCTGCGGATCGGGATTAAACGCTTCCGCTATATTGTGGAGAATTTTCTTCCCGCACAGCACAAAGCCTGGGCCGATGATTTGAAGGAAATGCAGGACCTGCTCGGCGAAGTGCACGATCTCGACGTGCTGTGGGCGACGGCGCTGGCCTGCCATATTTTTCCCGATGCGCAGTCGCGCAAGCTGTGGCACGAGATCATGGTTGCGGAACGGGGCAAAAGGGTGGAGCGTTATCGCGCGCGCATGATCGGCCCCGCATGTCTGTGGAATATTTGGCGCGGAGATCTGCCGCAGGGCCGGCAGATTCAGGTATTGACGCTGCGCCGCATGAAGTTGTGGGCCGGCGGACTCGATCCCGATTTTGCCCACTCCGAGCGCGTTTCAGCCCTGGCGCTCCAGTTATACGAGGGCCTGCTGAATTCGGGATGGAAGCCGGCGGTAGATCCGGCGGCGGGGCGCGCCAGCCTGTTCGCCGCGGCTCTTCTGCACGACGTGGGCAAGTCGGCTGGGGAAAAGGGCCATCACAAAGCTTCGCTGAGCATGATTCGGGCGCACGGCATTCCGCTGGGCTGGAGCGCGGCGGATTTAAGCCGCGCCGCCGTTGTAGCCCGCTTTCATCGGGGAGCGTTGCCGCGGCGAAGCCACAAATCGCTGCGCGATCTGCTGCCCCAGGAGCAGAAGGCGATCATCGAATTGTCGGGCGTGCTAAGGCTGGCCAATGCGCTCGATGCCACGCACGATGGGCGCATCCGGCGGATTCAGGTGGAAAAGGAAACTGGGAATATTGCGCATGGCCACGCGGGTGCGAATGGGTTCAAACGAAAATCATTCGTTGTGAACCGCGGCTATCCGTTGTTCATTGCGGCCGAGGGCTATTCCCCGCTTGGTCGTTCGGCGCAAACGATCGCGGCTGAACGGCATCTGCTGGAAACGGTGCTGCGGCGACCGGTGGTGGTGAAGGCGATGAAACACTCATTGGCGCGGTGACTACGGAATCCAGCTGCGGCTGGGATCCAAGAAAAACCTTTCAACACAGGGGCCACGGGGGACACGGTAAGGCTTGGGCATGGCCCCGACTTCGAGAACAAACCATCAGTGCCGCCGGCGGGACGTGCTGAACATCCGCGGGTCGTAACTGAGCGGCTCCAACGGGTGTACTTCGATTTTTCTGAAATCCGTATGCGCCGGATTCACCAGGCAATTTCTTTCCCTGGGCGCCAGAACCGAAGGGACAAAAAGCAGGCATCGTTCCGCGCTCTTGGCGAAATCATCGCCGAAACGGGCCAGTAGGGGAGGCGCTGTTGGGTCTCGCCAATTCGCCGGGAGTTGTGCCAATTGAAGGGTCTCGCCCCGCACGTCGTCGGGGACTTCCGCTACAGCGAGGGCGAGATCGTCCGGAGGGTCGTCTTTGTCGAGGTGGACGAAATATTCGAGCATGGCCAGAGATTGGTGCTCGGAGGCATAACTGAGGCGGGTTGCGGGGCTTGACCAGCGACCACCGTAGAGATAGGCGCCCTCGCCGTGGAAGGGATTACGGGCAAAAGCGCGCCGCAGGACGCGGTACAGGGGGATCAACTGATTCCGCCGTAGGCGATGCGGCCGAGCACGTTTTCCACCTGCCGGGCGCCGACTTCCGTATCAATCGCGGCAATCGGCGCGAGGCCGCCCAGCGCACGGTTGGGGCGCTTCAGCCAGCGCCGCGCCCGGTCCCCATCCCCGAGATATTCAACCGCGATGGCCAGCAGCCGCGCCAGCCGGTACAAGCGATCCGACTCATAAGGAGCCAGCTTTCCGCTGCGCCGGCGGCGTTGCAGGCTGCGGGGAGAGAGATCGAGGGCATCAGCCAACTCTCTTAAGGTGAGGCCGGAAGCCTGGGTCAGCTTCTCCACCACGGCGGGAGGAAAGCCGGCACGAATGGCCTCGCGCATGTCGTTCTCATTGGCTGGAGTGCGGCCCAGTGTGCGCTTGCCGCCAAGCTCGGTTACCACGGCTCCCAGTTCGTTTACCATTTGTCGCCTATTATAGCGCCAAATGGCGCACAGGCAAATTAGAAAGGCTCTCTTGGGTAGTGGCTCAGTCAAACTGAGCCGGTACCGGCGCTTAATCGTCCGGCAAAGAGGGCTGTGAGGAGGACAGATGTGACCACTGAGTGAGAAGGAGCGAATCGCAGGGGGGATCCCGCGCACGCGAAAACCGCAGTGAATGGCTGCTTCGCCCAGCTCTTGATCGGCCGCCAGAAAAATCCGGTGGTGAGGCCCATGTTGGTCACAATAAGGAAGACGCGGATAGGTTTCAGGGGGAGAAGCCAACTTGTGACTTCCCCCGGTTGCCGGCTGCGGTTTACGAATAAAGGCGGCCGCTCGGCCCGGATGGTATGTACTATCTGGCTTGATCGTCCGCAACCGACCGATTCGCCAGGATCAGCGAACTCCATGACGCACTCTCAACTCGTCGACAACGCGGTGCGCTGGTTGCGCAGCTACCGCTGCGGGGTGGTGCTCTCCGAGCAGGCCTGCGTGAGCGGCGAGATGCCCGATGCCATCGGCTGGAAGCGCGCTTGCCATTCCGTATTGATCGAGTGCAAGGTCACGCGCTCCGACTTTCTCGCCGACCGCGCCAAGCCATTTCGCGCGAAACCAGAGCAGGGTGTAGGTTGCGAGCGCTTTTATTTAGTCCCGGCAGGCATAGTCGGCCGCGAAGAGTTGCCCCAAGGCTGGGGCCTGCTGGAATGCCGCGGCAACGGCATCGAACTGATCCAGCCTTCCGTCAAGAATCTGCGCGCCGCCGCAGGATTCCGCTATGAAATGAACCTGCTTCTGGCCAGCTTGCGCCGAGTGGAAGTACGGGTAGAGCCGCAGAGCATTACTGACTTCTTGAAGTGGAAGAACCGCATGGCCGAGTACAACCGCGGCAGCCTGCCCGAGGGCCTGGTGGGCGCCGGGGAAGAAGACAATGTGTTTCTGCAACCGGAACTTCCCGGGAGCGTTTAGAGACGGCTCTATCCGAGTTTATCTTTACTTCCGAAACGAGCCGAATCGTTTTGTTTTTGCTTGATTTCCAGAATTCTGCAGAGCCGGTCGATGAGTTGGCGCAGCCTTGCAGGGTCTTCCTCCCTCGCCGCCAACTCCGACAACTTCTCCCAGTTTTCGGTGAAGTCCTCAGGCATGATTCTCCTCAGTGTGCGTGGCAGAGTGGATAAGGCAGTTCTCATGCCATTCGAGAGTGGCCCGCTTACCGGCTTAAGTTGCAGTCGGACGGGGACTTTCGGGCGTGGAGGAGAAAAGCGGGGGAGGACACTGTAGGCAAGAATTGCCTTCGGGGAGGGAAATGGGGAACGGTCTTAAGCCGAGCGATTAGCTGCCCGCGAAAAGGGGCGGAGTTTACGGATTGCAGGAATCAGATGCAGCGACGCGTCGTGCTTGGCAATAAATCCACTAGCGCCAGCCGCCAGCGATTCGCGCATAAAGGCTGGGGAGTCGAATTGACTGACGATCAGGATGGGCGTGTCGGGCAGGTCGTTCTTGATGAGGCGAGTGGCATCGAAGCCGTTTACCGTGGGAAGAGTAATGTCCATGAGGACGAGATCGGGCCTGAGTTCGCGCGCCAGGCGCACCCCGTCGCTGCCGTTGGACGCCTCGGCCACTACGTCGATGCCGGGCTCTTGCCTGAGTATGTTGCAAAGAGCCTGCCGTACCATGGCATTGTCGTCGACTACCATCACGCGCAGCGGGGCTTCCTCCAACTTCGCCTCCCCGAAATCAGTGTCCACCACGAAGCGGCGCCCAGGCTTGCCCCATCTGCGAAATACTCCCCCAACAATAGCGTTTGTTCGATGGCGAACAGAATACAGCGTTGACCCTAAGGAAGTATGGGAAGCAACTGTAGGCGGCGATTCTGAAAGCGCAACCCGGACTTCCGGCTGCCTGAGGGCTACAACTCCCTGCGGCCTTCCATGGCCTTGAGCATGGTGATCTCGTCGGTGTATTCAATGTCGCTGCCGACGGGAATGCCCATGGCGATGCGCGTCACCTTCACGCCGGCCCGCTTCAATTGCTGCGAGAGATAAGTGGCCGTGGCTTCGCCTTCGACGGTGGGATTTGTGGCGAGAATGACTTCGTCAACATTGCCGGAATCGACGCGGGCGATCAGATTGGAAATTCGCAACTGCTCGGGACCGACACCGTGCAGAGGTGAAATTGCGCCGTGCAGCACGTGAAAAGCGCCGTTAAAGTGCTTGGTTTTCTCGATGGCGGCAATGTTGGTCGGTTCTTCCACCACGCAAACCAAGCGCTGGTTGCGGGTCGCGCTGGCGCAATAGACGCAGGGATCGACGTCGGTAATGTTGTTGCAAATGGAACAGAGGCGCAGGCTGGCCTTAACGTCGCGGACGGCGGCGGCAAGGGCTTCGGCGTCTTCATCGCTCGAGCGCAGGATGTGAAAGGCCAGGCGTTGGGCGCTCTTCGAGCCTACTCCCGGGAGTTTTTTCAGCTCATCGATCAGGCGCGACATGGGTTCGGCAAATCGGGACATTCCGGAATCTCTCTAGTGATTGGGAAGCGTGTATTCGAAATCGTAGGTATGCTTGCCACCTGCGATCGTGATATTCATCCTGCCGGCAATTCCGCTAAGCTCACCAGTGCCGGAGTCAGGAACTACATGGATGGACAAATTTGGACCGGCTTTGCTCATGATGCCGGTGTGGTGAAGAGAAAAACTTCCGGATTTTCCATGTAAAGTGCCGCGGAAGGTTTCAATCGCGACGTAAACACCAGAGGATTGCGCGCTGCCGGTGGCGAGCATCTGTCCCTTGGCTGTCCCTTCAAGGTCCCCGTAATAATGCTTGTCGATCAACATACGGTTGACACCTTCGACCGACTTATCTTCCTGGGGATTGAGGCTTACATCGAAAGATCCGGTCGCGTGCATGAGGGTTTCTTTCTCGCCCGATTTGGCGGACTGCGACCGCAGTGAGGTGACGCAAATAGCCAAAACTGAGAGTAAAAGCAAAGTTCGCGGCATCAGCCAACTCAGTCGAATCATGGGTGTTTCCCGGGCCGGAACAATTCGCAAATTACAGTCCGCCGATGCCCAGGCCTCCCAGCATGCCGCCGACGGTGGATTGCATCTGCGCGTCGATTTTGCGAGCGGCTTCGTTTATGGCAGCCAGCACCAGGTCTTGCAGCATTTCGACATCGCCCGATTTTACGGCCTCGGGATCAATGCGCAGGCTGAGCAGTTGCTTGCGGCCGTCCATTTTTGCGGTGACGGTGCCACCGCCAGAGGAGGCCTCGACCACCGTTTCCTGCATTTTCTTTTGCAGGGCCTCGTACTGCGATTTGGCCTTCGACATCAGCTCTTGTATGTTGAATCCGCCCATAAGAAACAATTCTGCAATTTGGCAATTTGGTAATTACAAAATTACCCGACTACAAAATTGCTAAACCCTCTTCACCTTTTCTCTTTGTAATCGATCACGGTGCGGATTTCCGCGCCGAATTTATCGCGCAGGCGGCGCACCACTGCGTCGTTTTCCGCGCGGCTGCGGCCGGTTGCGCCAGAAGGCGCGCCGTTCGATCGTTCCGAGCTTTTCTTGTCGCTGGCGGCGAGATTCGCGCCGGCGATGATCTTCAGTTTTACCGCTCGCCCCAGCACGCCGCTGCCGACCGCCGCGGCCAGTTTTTTCGCTTCGTTGCTCACCGACATGTCGACGACAGTCTGAGACTCCGCCACTTTAATTACAAATTCATTGCCCTCGACCGACCACTCCCCGGCATCGAGCATGGCAACCAGCAGACGCTGGCCGCCGTCCGCGAGCGCCTGGAGAACTGCGTTCCTGAGCCTGTCGATTGGAGAAGAAGGTGCGGGTTCGGGATCGAGCGTCGCGACAGCTTCCGGCTTGGCTTCAATCGCGCGCGCGGGTTCAGGATAACTTTCCACTCGCGGATCGCTCTCATTTAAGGCGACCGGTGCCGCCGATCCCATCACAATCGGAGGTGCGATGTTGCCCGCAACAGCCCGAGGGCCCGTGGCAACAACCGTCTCTGTCGCCGCTTCCTGCCGCGGATTCCCCTTGCGCGCCGAATCGGCGGCAAACGGCGAAACGAATGCCGGACGGGACGCGGGTTCGGCGCGCCGCACTTCGACGCTGCTTCCCCCTGAAGGGGCGACGATACTGGGCCGCGGCTGGGTTCGGGGCACGGCGGAAATTGAGCCGGACGAACTCGCCGCCTCGCTCAACAACTGCTCGATCGGCAGCAGGCGCTGCGCGTGCGCCATCTTGAGCAAGCCGAGTTCCAGGTGAAACCGCTGCTCCTGCTTATATCCCAGTTCGTTGTGGGTGCGCAGCATGATTTGCAGATGCCGGGTCAGATCTTCTTCTGAAAAAAGCTCCGCTACTCGGCCTACACGCTCGCGCTCTTCCGGGGAAATTTGCAGCAAGGCCGAATCTTTGCCCGCCACCTTCGCCACGGTTGCGTTGCGCAGGAAGCGGACCAACTGGCGGGCGAAATGCGTTGGACTGTGGCCCTCGGCGATGAGCTGGTCGACCTGGCGAAGAACCTCGTCGCTCGCGCCGCGCGAAACCGCCTGCATCACATCTTCTAGAATATGAGCGGGAGCAGCGCCTACCAGATTGCGCACCGACTCGGCTGTTACCGTTCCGCCGCAACAGGCAATGGCCTGGTCGAGAATGGAAAGCGCGTCGCGCATGGAACCGTCGCCCGCCTCGGCCAGCAAGGCCAGTGCTCCATCTTCGGCTCCAATGTTTTCGCGGCCCACCAGATCGCGCAGTTGACCGACAATGTGGTCAAATTTCACCGCGCGGAAGCTGAAATGCTGGCAGCGCGAGCGGATGGTCTGAGGAATGTCCTCCGGCTGCGTCGTCGCCAGCATGAACACGATGTGGTCGGGGGGCTCTTCCAGCGTTTTCAACAGGGCATTAAAGGCCGCGTCGGTAATCTGGTGGGCCTCGTCGAGAATGTAGATCTTGAAGCGGTCGCGCGCCGGACGGTAGCGCGCAGCCTCGCGCAGCTCCCGGATTTCATCGATACCCCGATTGGTGGCGGCGTCGATTTCGATCACATCGACAGAATTGCCCGCGCGAATCTCGGTGCAGGATTCGCACACGCCGCAAGGCTCGGCCACTGGCTTGTCGCCCATTTTTAACGAAGACCGGCAATTCAGCGCCGCCGCCAGAGTTCTGGCAACCGTGGTCTTTCCTATGCCGCGGTGCCCGCTGAAAATATAGCCGTGGGCGGTACGCCCCTGCTCCAGCGCGTTTTGCAGGGTGCGGGTAACGTGCTCCTGCCCAATGACCTCGGAGAACTTTTGCGGACGGTATTTGCGCGCCAGAACGGTGTAGCTCATGAGGTGGAA
>DATLKM010000117.1:0-7330 GCA_035538435.1 Binatia bacterium | reverse complement strand
CACCTCCAGAATGAATGCATATATTCCATCGTGAGGGAGTATACTCCGCGCGTTCGAACTTGCGACGAGTGGCCGGCGCGTCGGCAAGGAGCAGGTATATGGCACCGCCTGAAATTAACCGACTGCGCAAGCAGGTGTTTGGAGTGATAGAGACGAGCAATTCTGTGCTGGCGGGCAAGCCGAACGACGAGACGAGGCGGATCGACGAAACAGCTCAGAAATCGCGGAGAGTATTCTCCAAGAAGCAAGGTTCTGCGTTCCGGTGGATAGGATTTTGCAGGCTGTGTCGCTGACACCTCCGATTGCGTAGACCTCTCTGCTCGCCTCGATGGAAACAATCATTAGAACATTACCCATATATGAGGGCCGCGTACGCTCGCAGGTCGGCCTCGTTGTACCGCATGATGTTCAGTTTGCCCAATACTGCGACACAGCATTCAGATGCCACCGGAACCACTGGCGACGACCGCACCGCCTTTACCCCCATCCCCGCCCCGTGGTATCCTCATACCGTCACCAAGATAAATCGAAACCAGAACAGGAGTGCACCAGCGTAGTGTTAGCCAGAGAGCAAAAGAAGTCTGTCATTGACCGCTACCAGACGCACGCGACCGACACCGGCAGTCCCGAGGTCCAGATCGCCATCATCAGCGAACGCATCGGCCAGTTGACCGACCACTTCAAAGCGCACCAGAAGGACCACGGCTCGCGCCGCGGCCTGCTCATGCTGGTCAGCAAGCGGCGTCGCTTGCTCGACTACCTCAAGAGATACGATTCCGAGCGCTACAAGTCCGTGATCGGCAAGCTCGGCATCCGCAAATAATCGGGAACCCACAACAACCGGGGTGGCCCCTCCAAGCCCGATTTTGGCTTGACTGGGGAATGAGAGCCCCATGAGGGTGCCCCGCTTTCCGCCGATTTTGCGGCAGGCGGGATTGATCGAACCGAATCCCGATCCATATCTCTGAGCCGCCGTCTTCCGTCGAAGACGGAAAGCATCGAAGGACCTTCTGCACGTGCATCTTTTGAACGCATCCCACCTAGATCAATCCCGCACCGGGGTCGATTCCGGGCGTCCGCTCGAAGCTCATAGCTCGAAGCTCGCAGCTCCTGCCAAAAGGAAAATGAAAAATGAAACCAGAACCTAGTACCGTCACCGTCGAACTCGCCGGCGGCAAACAACTCTCCTTCGAAACCGGAAAACTGGCCAAACAGGCGCACGGAGCCGCCGTCGTCCGCATGGGCGATAACGTTGTGCTGGCGACCGCTACGGCCAATGCCGACCCGCGCGAAGGCATCGACTTTTTCCCGCTCACCGTCGACTACCGCGAATACACCTACGCCGGCGGGCGCTTTCCCGGAGGCTTCATCAAGCGCGAAGGCCGCATGAGCGAGCGCGAAGTTTTGACCAGCCGGCAGATTGACCGGCCCGTCCGCCCCATGTTTGCCGAAGGCTTCCAGTGCGAAACCCAGGTCATCGCCTTCGTGCTCTCAGCCGATAGCAGCAACGATCCCGACGTGCTCGGCATCAACGGCGCTTCGGCCGCTCTCACCCTTTCCGACATTCCCTTCCTCGGGCCGATCGGCGCAGTGCGCGTGGGTCAGGTGGGCGGGCAGTTTGTCATCAATCCTACGTACGACGAGATGCGCGAGTCGACGCTGAACATCATGGTGGTCGGAACCAAAGACGGCATCGTGATGATCGAGTCGGGCGCCAAAGAAGCCAGCGAAGAACTAGTGGTGGACGCGATTGAGTTCGGCCACGGCGAGATCAAGAAAATTTGCGCCGCCATCAACGACCTGCGGGCGGCGGCCGGCAAGCCTAAACGCGAAGTTGTGCCGCCGGTCTTCGACCAGGCTTATTACGATCAGCTGAAAGCCAAGGTCGGCGCGGAATTGCAGGATGCGCTCGACACCAAAAAGCATCCCAAGGCCGAAAGCTACGACCTGGTCAAAGGGCTGAAGAAGAAACTGCTGGCCGAAATTCCCGCCGAAGACGAAGACGCGCAGACCAAACTGAAACATTATTATGAGACGCTGCGGGAGCGCATTTTCCGCGAGCAGGTGATCGAGAAAAAGCGGCGTCCGGATGCCCGCGCCTTCGACGAGATCCGCGAAATCTGGATTGAAGCTGGAATCCTGCCGCGCACGCATGGCAGCGCCGTCTTCACCCGCGGCGAAACCCAGGCCCTGGTCACGACCACCCTCGGCACTTCCGACGACATGCAGCGCCTGGAAGGCTTCGAGGGCGAAGCCAAAAAACGCTTCATCCTGCATTACAACTTTCCGCCATTCTCGGTCGGCGAGGTTGCGTTTATGCGCGGAGCAGGCAGGCGCGAAATCGGTCACGGAGCTTTGGCCGAGCGCGCGCTTTCCGCCGTGCTGCCCACCGAAGAATCGTGGCCCTATGCCATGCGCGTCGTCTCCGACATTCTGGAGTCGAACGGATCGTCGTCAATGGCGACCGTGTGCGGCGCTTCACTTTCGCTCATGGACGCCGGCGTTCCGCTCAAGGCGGCGGTAGCCGGAGTGGCCATGGGCCTGGTGAAGGAAGGCGAGCAGTACGCCATCCTTACCGACATTGCCGGCGCGGAAGATCACTACGGCGACATGGACTTTAAAGTCGCCGGCACCCGCGACGGCATCACAGCCCTGCAGATGGACATTAAAGTCGCGGGCATCACCTCGCAGATCATGCGTGAGGCGCTGGCGCAGGCCAAGCGCGGCCGCATGTTCATCCTCGACAAGATGGAAGCCGTGATTTCCACCGGGCGCGCGAAGATTTCCGATTTCGCTCCCCGCTTCTACACCGTGCAGATTCCGGTCGACAAGATTCGCGACCTGATCGGGCCGGGCGGCAAGATGATTCGCTCCATCGTCGAACAGACCGGAGTGAAAATCGACGTGGAAGACTCCGGCCTGGTGAAAGTGGCCTCCAGCGATCAGGCTTCGGCGCAGAAGGCGTTGCAGATCATCGGCGACCTGACGGCGACTCCGGAAGTCGGCAAAACCTATCTCGGCAAAGTCACGCGGCTGGCGGATTTCGGCGCGTTCGTCGAAATCATTCCCGGGACCGAAGGCCTGTTGCACATCAGCGAAGTGGCGGAGCATCGCATCGCCGATGTGCGCGACGAACTGAAAGAAGGCGACCAGGTGCTGGTGAAAGTACTGGCCGTCGACGGCAACCGCATCAAGCTTTCGCGCAAAGCGATTCTGAAAGAGCAGCGCGCGAAAATGGGCGGCGGCAGTGGAGGCGGAGTGGAAGGCGGCGGCGCAGTTGCGGCCGTCGGCGATTCGTCTCCGGTTGCAACCGGAACCATGGTGATTGAAGGCGGCGGCGATTTTCCGGAAGATGAAGGGGAGCCGAACTTCAATCGCGACGCGTCGCAGGGCGGCGGCGGCGGCGATCGTCCCCATGGCGGCGACCGCGGTGGACGCGGCGGAGATCGTGGCGGCCGCGGCGGCGGCGGAGGTCGTGACCGCGGACGCGGCGGGCGGCGCCACGGCGGCGGCGGACGCGGTGGAGATCGAGGACGCGGGCCAGGCGGCGGAAACCGGCACTAACTCTGCCGCGATTCGCTCGGATTGACACAATAAGGCCTCGACGGAAGTCGCGGCCTTATTCTTTTTGCCTACAGACCAATTCAGGCCGGGCGTATCCGCGCGCAAGAACTGATACATCCCCGCGATGCGCCAATCTTGCAGCCATCCTCATCCCGCGGCGGCCTGCCACAGCCTATGATTGTCCTTTAGCATCTACTAACAGGCCGAATCAAATTTCAGTCGAATGAGCATCGCCGGAAAAAGCCTGATGCGAGCGCGAAATCTTCGGAATTCTTTCGAAGTTTTCGGGCCCGCCTATCCGATGTTATTCCTGAAGAAACTTGTGTCGCGCCGCCAGGCCAACGGAACGCTTTCGCAGTTTTGCGGCAGCGGCCTCGAGATCGGCGGGCCCAGCAACTTTTTTCGCCCTGGAGAAGAATTCCCGGTTTATTCGGTCGCGGCCCGTCTGGACAACGTAAACTTCAGCAGCCGGACTTTTTGGGAAGGCTCGCTGCGCGAGGGCGACAATTTCACCTTCAGCCCGCACAAACCCAATGGCCGGCAGTTTATCCGGGAAGCGGGCGACCTCGCGCCGATCCCCGATCAAACTTACGACTTCGTCATCTCCTGCCATACGCTCGAACACTGCGCTAATCCGGTCAAGGCGCTCCATGAGTGGCGGCGGGTGCTCAAGACTGGCGGCTGCTTCGCCTTAATCCTGCCGCATAAAGCCGGAACTTTCGACCACCGCAGAAATGTCAGCACGCTCGAACATTTAATCGAGGACTATCGTTCTGGAACCGCGGAAGACGACGCCACTCATTTCGCGGAGATTCTCGAAAAACACGACCTGAAGCGCGATCCCGGGCAAAAGTCGCGCGCCGATTTTGAGGCATGGATTACGAACAATATCGCAACCCGGGGAGCCCACCATCACGTATTCGATCCCGCCCTGGCGGTCACGCTGGTAGACTACGCGGGCTTTAACGTGATCACTGCCGAAACTCTTCCCCCCTTCCACATCTTTGTGGTGGGACAAAAGGCGGGCCGTCCGGCTGGCCAGGCAAGCGACGTTTCACGGATTCTGCAGGCGTGCTATGAGCGCAGCCCTTTCAAAGAAGATCGCCAGAAACGCAATCGTTATGGACAGGGTTCGAATCACAGATAACCACGATTGATTTCTGTGAATTCGGCGGGCGGGACTACGTGCCGGTCCCCGTCAACTCGATCACCTGCGGCTTCGATGAGGCGTTGTCGACGATCGTGATGGCTCCCGTCTTCGCGCCCTTCTGTGTGGGCGAGAACGTCGCAGTGAGGCTGCAACTCGCCTTGGCCGGCACATGCTGGCCGCAATTCGAGGTCACGCTGAACTCGGCGCTGGCCTTCATCGACTGTATCTTTAGCTCCGTCGCGCCGCTGTTGGTCAACATTACGGTTTGCGGTGCGCTGGTCGTTCCCACAGCCTGTTGACTGAAATTCAACGGCGTTGTCGGCGAAAAACGCACCACGCCGGTGTTGAGCAACGTGGTAATGAAACTCGGATTTCCACCGACCGTCACAAGATCGGGCTTACCGTCTCCATTGAAGTCGCCGGCGGCGACAAAGCCGGCATCAGCGGGATAAAAGGCTGGCGCTTCGAATGTGCCGTTGCCCTTGCCGTTGTAGACGCTTACGCCCGGTTCGAAGTTCGAATTCAGGTCGACCACTGCCAGATCGGTATTGCCATCGCCATTTAGATCGAGAGCGACCGATGAACTTGGATAACTGCTTGTGTAGTCTCTCGGTTGCGAAAAGTCACCCTTGCCGTCTCCGAGCAAAACGCTGAAACTCCCACCCTCTTCGTTGTCGACTGCAAGATCGAGCCGCGTCTTGTTAGGCGTAAAGTAACCGGTCGTCACCCAGGCGGCTACGGTCGATACGGAATAGCTACCGTCAGCCGTGAAGGAACCGTGGCCGTCACCCAGCAGAATGGCAGTGACGAAACCCAGGTGGTTCGTATTTCCCGCCAGCGCCACATCCGGCTTGCCATCGTTATTGAAATCGCCCACCGCCAGTGCGTATGCAGTCAGGCCGTAGGGCTCCGGCGTTGTGATGGGCGGGCCAAACGTGCCATCGCCGTTGCCCGGCAGTATTTCGATGCAGTCGCAAACGTCCGTGCCGGTGCTCACCCCCTCGATTGCAGCGATGTCGGGAATACCGTCGCCGGTAAAATCGCCCAGCGCCACCATGTACGATTCCGCCGTCGTCGGGTAGCCGATGGCAGGTTGAAATGTCCCGTCGCCATTGCCCAGCATCACCCAAACTTCATCGTTGAGCTTGTCGTTGAAAACGAGGTCGAGAATTCCGTTCTTCCTCAGACTGGCGGTCGCGCCGTAAAGCGGGAAAATACCGAAAATGTAGTTGGCGCCTGCCCGGAACGTTCCATCGCCATTGCCCAGCAGAATGCCGACGCCGCCAGTGGTGGGAAGACCGTTGATCACGGCGAGATCTGGAGTGCCGTCGCGGTTGAAGTCACCGACTACGGCTGTAAGGGCGGAGGACGCCTCGGAAACGGATCTAGTTTCGAACTGGGCTTGGGAAGAGATCACGAGCGATAGCAGCGCGGCGACATTCGCCAACAAGATGCCCATCCGTGATCTTACTCTGTTGGCCATAGGACGAAGAACCTGCGCGGTTCCCAGTTAGAAAGCTTACCACTGCAAGTAAATTCTCTCAACCATTGTCCCGGCCAGAAGCTTGGTTTCTTCCTCCGCAGCCCCTGCACCGGCGGCAAACGTGGTACCCTATGCGCGCCTTTAACTGGGCAAAACTAACCTAACGAGGAAACGATACATGACTCACGGGTGCAAACGCTTCTGGACGTCTCTCATGTGCCTTGTCGGGAGCGCGCTTCTCTGGCCTATGCTTTGGGCTCCCGCGGCCAAAGCTCAGTCCTTGCCGCTCGGTAGTATCTCCGTGTCGTCGCAGCAGTGCTCGGTGATCGCAGCACGGGGGTTCGACATAGTTGCCGGGTCAACGAACTGTTTCACGGCGACGATCAGCTGTCCCAACACGGACCAGTTCCAGCTCGACTATGCCGTGACTCCGCCGCAGGGAGGGGCCCCGTTGATAGGCTCGATCGTGATGCTCACTGGCGACGGCGGAACGTACGCCAGCAACATCGCTTTCTCCAACTACTACGTTCCGTACTACGAATCCCAGGGATATCAAGTTGTCGAGGTTGCGTGGGGGCCAGACCCCACCGGCACCGCGTGGGAAATTGCCAACTCCGGCCTTAACAGTACGAAGAAGGCGAACATTCTATACGCCGCTTGCCGGCCTGCCACTTTCCTTCACTACGTGAAGACGGGAGGGACCATCTGGAGTTCGGGGGGCATGTGCGTGCACGCTGATAGCGGCGGGGCGGGCGCGGTTGCATACTCGCTGACATGGTACAATCTCGCGGCAGATCTGGATCGGGTTCTGGCAGAGAACGGCCCTGTCTTTAGCGATATTAATCAGGGCTGCACCGTCACCTGCCAGAACAATTACTGCGCGGACTATTCTTACACGACGGTCTGCCTGCCGGGGTCGACGCAGACCGGCTGCAGCAACTGGAGTTCTCCGCCCGACGGGATAGCGGAATACAACTTGGAGTACTCTAGCAGCGACGCCCCCTCCGTAGACCAATGGTCAGGAAACAGCGCGCTGAACCCAGGAAAGGCGTGCGCCAACAGCAGCACTCCAACACAGTACGCGGAGCAGTGGGCCAACATGAGCATCGTGGCGGGCCAGGTGTCGGGATATT
>DATLKM010000116.1:0-31913 GCA_035538435.1 Binatia bacterium | reverse complement strand
TTAAAAATCAACAAGTTCGCCTGCGCTAACCTGCGGTTGCTGTACAGCAACCTGCGGGCAGCATTTTTCCTCTAGCTATTCTGGTTTCAACAGGTTCGCGCACGGTAACTGAAAGTTACCGTGCAGCACCCTTTCAGGGGTGGAGTGTCTCCCCTACCTCCGACGCCGTAGGCGGCGCAGCTTTTGACTTTCGCAGTTCACTGCACAGCATCCGACCAAGCCGACCCTCGGAACCGCCGCCCGATCATCCCCTTCAGTGTGCGGGATTCTCACCACCCCTGCCGTCACCAGCACGACGGGATCGGCGGCTCCTACCCGGACCGAAGATATCGGACCACCGCCATCATCAACTGAAAAACAAGGAACATCTCGAACACGGCCAAGGCTGAGAAGGATATGCCCGAAAGCTCACCAACGGCACGGTGGAACGTGAAGACGATCCCTAGATGCACAATGCTCGCAAATAGAGTACACGCGAGCACTTGAGCCAGTGTTGCCTTCGCCTTGCGTGTTTCTCTGGCAACGAAGTACGCCAGTAGGGCAGTAGTATAAGTTGCGCGGGATGCGAATCTAGACGGCCACCACATTCTCTGGCCGTGACTATCCGCGTAAACAGAATCTGCGACTATGAGCGCGACAACACCGAGGCCTACTGCTAGGTAAATGAGATTGTCCCTGGTCTTCTGCTTCATTTCAGAAAACAGGAAAGGCTGCCGAGCATTCGCCATTTCGCGCCTGTGCCGATACTTCCGGGATTGAGTTGCCAGCCGCGACCGAGGTTTCGACCAAGGGCACAGCCTCGCTAAGTTCGCCTAAGACTTCTGCCTGGCTCATCATGCCTCTGAACACGGATGAGCACTGGGGGCAAATCAGTCCAATTCCACCCAGCGTATTTGTTTGGTTCGCTGCGTAATTTAGCGCCGCACCAGCTTGGTAAACGCTCGCAGCCTTCAAGGATGTTTCGGCGGCCTGAGAGCCTAGGAATCCGCCAGTCAACTCGTTCCCGATAGCTCTAAGAGTTTGCCCCGCACAGGTCGGCTTGTTGCCTGGGCCACCGGCAAACGTAAAGAACGACTTTGTGAAATTCCACGCCCAAGTGAACCCGTTGTTTGCGGCCGTCGTTGGGTTGTCGGAGAATTGCTCGATTGTGGGAAACGAGTTTAGAATTGTCTCCGTCACACTGCCGTCGTCTCCATTTACGACGACCGTCTCTTGCACGGTCGCCGGAATACCGCCTCCGCCGAGGCAGTCGGCGTCGTCATCTGCATCTTCGAAATCCCATCCCCCGTTATCACTTGAGCCGTAGTCGCAAAGAACCAGTCCGCTCGGATCGGTATATCTCAAGGGATTATTAAGTACATACGCATACCGATTCCAGGTTTGCGGACTTGTCCAGTCCACAGCACCAAGCCCGGATGGATCTGGCGAAAGCCAACGTCCCTGGCTCGCGCTTTGCTTTCTGAACATGGCGTCGTTCATTCCGGTCAGTGTGTCCTGAGACATCTGGGCAAACTCCGTCTCTCCGTTCCCAGCCAAGCCTATATTGTAAACTTCGCCGAATGGAGCCGGGTGCCCCATTTCTCGCGCGCCTTTTGCGCGAGAAGTGGGGACTTTGACTTTCCCATTCTGAACCCCATCTTCAAAAAAATACCCTCCGTCACAGCCGACCCTCGGGCCACGGGTCTACCCTCGCTCCATGCCATGGGGTTTAAAGCGCTATTACGGAACCGGAGGACTACATTTCATCACCTGGAGCTGTTACCGGCGCAGGCCGCTGCTCTCGGAACCTGCGCGGGACCTGTTGCTCACCGTGCTTGAACTGATGCGTCTGCGGTACCGCTTCGCCGTCGTCGGCTACGTGATTATGCCTGAGCACATGCACATCCTGATCTCCGAGCCCCAGCTCGGCAATCCATCCACCGTTGTGCAAGCCGTCAAATTGGGTTTTACCCAACGCTGGCGTGCCACCAGCGGTTTCTCCGGACAATTCTGGCAGCGCCGGTTTTATGACTTCAACGTGTGGAGTCAGCGGAAAGAGGCGGAGAAACTGAGGTATATGCACCAGAACCCCGTCGTTCGCGGATTGGTGGAAAAAGCCGGCGACTGGCGGTGGAGCAGTTTCCGGTCCTACGCGTATGGTGAGGCTGGGTCGGTCCGAATCAATGACTGGAAATGGTGGGAGAAAAAGATTCGTGAAAAGGCGGGATGAAAGTGCAATACGGGTCGGCAGAAAACCCCTTCTCGCGCAAAAGGCGCGCGAGAAATGGGGCGCCCGGCAAAGCCGGCCACCCCTTCATCTAACTCGTCCCTGCCTACTTCTCTGGCTCCAGCGTCAGCCGATGGGCGGCGTTTTTCTCCACCGCTTGTGCCGAGAACGGCAGGTCAAAGGTTGTGCCCTCATACCACGCGCGCCACTGGTCCATGTAGTAGGGGCTGAGGAAATTCCCGCCCTGGCCGGTAACCACGTTTAAAGTTGAGCGGTCCAGATCGGCCAGGTTCGACGTGAAACGCTCCGAGGGGCCGTGATGCGCCGTGACCGCCTTTACCGTGTATCCGCTGCCCGATTGCTCGTGACGGCCCGGCGCGGCCCATTGCCGGACGACAGGAATTTTGCTCAACACCGGATGCTCGATATCGACGGCGTTCTCCGCGCCCCAGTGCCAGGCGGCGAGATTTTTCGGCGCTTCGGGCTCGCTGACCGCGGCCTCCACGGCAGCCGTTAGCAATTCGTCATAATTCGAATATTTTTCCGGCAGCCAGCGCTTGGGCTGATGAAAGATCACGTTCTGCAACCACACGGTGCGCATCTGCCAGTGATAGGACTTCCAACTTAGAGTGGAGTCTTCTGAGCTAGAGCCTTCTTTTGCGGGGCCGAGTTTGGGTTCGAGCAGCAGGCGGGTCAATTCGTGTTCGGACCGGACGGCAATGGTTGGCGCGGCTGCGGCCGCGGACATTCTGCCATCCCAGTTGCGCATCAGGTCGGCGGCCTGCTTTACGCGCGGCGACGGATGGGCGGCATGATCGATGGCATAGACAAACCGCTCGGCGGCGTACAAATCAATTTCGGAATGAATATCGTCCTGCAAGGCCAGCATGTCGGAAGGGGAGAATTTTCGTCCCGATTCGAGCACGTGATAAATGCGCTCGGTGCGCCACGGCGCTTCCCATCCTGTACTGATCGAATAAGGATATTTGTCGGGGGCGATGCGGCCGTTGGCGGTGGCAATCACTCCCGAAGGCGGGTTGTAGATGGTAGGCAGCTTATCGAAGGGAATGAAGCTGGTCCATTCGTGAGCATCGTCTGCGCCGCTGGCAGGAAGACTGCCGTCGCCCGAGGCGCGAATGGGGACGCGGCCGGTGGTGTGATAGCCGATATTGCCGTCGACATCGGCATAGACGACGTTCTGGCCGGGCGCATCAAGTTGGGAAAACGCTTTTTGAAATTCATCCCAGTTCTGGGCGCTGTCGACGTCGAAGAAGGGCACGTGCAGACCGTCATATAAAGTCCAGCGCAGCGCAATCTGCCGTGTCTCGCCGGGAATCAGTTCGGAAACAATGGGCCCGTGGCGCGTGATGCGAACGTCGAGGTTTACGTCCGGCTCGCCCTTGACGTGGATTACTTCCATGCGATGGTCGGGCTGCTGCCATCCTTTGGGAGTCTGATATTCGCCCTGGGGGTTGAAATTTTCGATGAATGCATCGGTGACGGTGGGGCCAACATTGGTGAAACCCCAAGCCACGCGCTGATTATGGCCGACGATGACGAAAGGCAGGCCGGGAAGCGTGACGCCGGCGACATCGAAGCTGCCGGATTTCAGGTGGGCTTCATACCAGAGATTGGGCATCTGATGGCCGAGATGCATGTCGTCTGAGAGCAGGGGCTTGCCGGTGACGGTGAGCGCCCCGGAAATCACCCAGTCGTTTGAGCCGTTTGTGGCTTCGGGCCGATTCTGATTCCAGATCGCAACGGGCGAGGGTGCGTGCTTTCGCCGCTTTGCACTGGTCGCATCAACGCTATCAACGCAGGGCGCTGAAGATGGAAGGCAGAGCTCGGTGACCGAATCATCCGGACCATCGTCATCGTCGTCGTCCGAATCGTCTTCATCCTCGTCGCTATTCAAGTCCTGGCGCATAACGGTGGGCGGGCGATCGTGCCAGGAGCGGTTCACATACAGATCCGACGTTAACTCAGGGCCCAGCCTGGCGAGAATTCGTTCGCGCTCGAAAATGTCGCTGAAGGTGTAGTAGTTCAAGTCCTTCACCATCTGGTTGGCGATGACGATGGAATCTTCCAGCTGCCAGGGCTGGGGGCGGTATTTCAGGATGCGGAATTCGATGGGAAGCCGGTCGAGGTGGGAATTGATGAAGGCATTCACGCCGCGCGTATAGGCGTCCTGGTAGGCAAGATCACGGGCGCTGACCATCTGCAGAGATTTCCGCGCGGCGGCGCGCAGGCCGAGAATGCGCTGCTCGCGGTCGATCTTCAGCGTGTCTTTGCCGAGAATTTCCGATAGCTCGCCCGAGGCGAAGCGGCGCATGACATCCATCTGCCATAGGCGGTCCTGGGCGGTGACGTAACCCTGCGCGAAAAATAAATCTTCGGGAGTGGCGGCTTCGATGGTGGGGACGCCGTGCTGATCGCGGGTGACTTTCACGCGGGCCTTCAGGCCATTCACTCGCAGTGAGCCGTCCAGTTGGGGAAGCGCCGAGCGCACCAGGAAGTACGCATAGCTCGCCGCGCCGGCTGCGAAAACCGCTAGGACGACCAAAATCCAAAGAAGGATCCGCAGCGGGTTTGAACGGCGGGAGGCGGGCACGCCAGCGAGAGTCACCGTGCTCATGAGCAATCCGATTTTAGCAGCCGATAGGTTGTGAGTGACCCCGATGAATGGATCGATCTTTTGTTAGTCAGATTTCGTTATTCAGTTCGACGAGCGTAGCAGAATTGTAGACCGCAACGACCGAGATAAAATAGGTCACTCTCTCCGAAGAAATCCTCTGCGGCGCTGAGTGAGGAAGGAATCGCGATGTGGCCGCGGGATGACTGAGGAATTCGGCGATGAGCATTCAGCGCGCTCGCTGCGCAGTGCTACCCGACGGGTTAATATCCGCTTCGCCCTGTTCCGCCTGCCGCAATTCGCGCCTGCGCTTGCGACCATCCATAATCAGGAAAAACATATAGAGGACAATGCCCAGGTTGAGGGCGAAAACAGCCGAGCGAAGGAAAGTAATGCCGCGCAGCAACTCCCGAATTTCAAATGGGACGAGCAGGGCGCCGGAAGCGAATGCCAGCCACTCGGCCCAGGTGCGCTGTTTCCATAAGCCGTAGCCTTCGGCAAAACGCATGCCGGCGTAGACGAATGCCAGCCGGGCGGCCCACAACAGGCTGGAATCGGTAAGACTGTCGGCGAAGTCGAGGAAGCGCTGGGCGGAATTGTGATCGGTGCTGATGTGAAGCAGCGCCAGCAGGCTCTCGGCAACCACCCAGGGATCCTGATGAACCAGGACGATGGCGGCGACGCCGAGCAGCAAGGCCAGCACCCCCTTGGTAAATTCAAACGAGGCGACCGCGCGCAGCAGGCTTTTCTGGGCGCGATGAAAGTCGATTTTTCTTTTAGCCGGAGGGACCATGCGGCGCGCAAAATCAAAGCCAGACTACCATGCCAGCAGCATACGGAAGGCTGTCTTCAGCTCTTCTTACCCGTGCGAACGGCGGCGCGCAGTTCCGTGACAATTTCCCGCGCGGCGCGGATCGCCTGGGCGTGCTGGTTGACGTTAAAGGAGATCGCTCCCACGCGGGCGTGGCCCCCGCCGCCGTAGCGCTCGCAAATTTTGGCCAGATTGACTACCGGTTCCTGCGGCGCCCAGGGATTCGAGCCCACGGAAACCTTCACGCGAAAGCTGCTCTTGCTTAAGCCCACGCTGTAGATCGACTCGGGGTGCAGATAGTAAGGCACAAACTTGTTATAGCCTTCAAGGTCCTGATCGGTAATGTCGAAGAAGATGGTGCCGTCGATGCATTCCGTGCGCTGTTTCATAATGCCGATGGAGATTTCATGGCGCTTCAGCAGGGGCGGCAGGAGCGGCGCAACGAAAGGCGCCTCCAGAATTTCCCCCAGCGGTTTGGTGGCAAGGAGGGGGATCAGGTTGGGGACAAAGCGCTGGTCCGGCGCCGACTCGATCACCATGGTCAGCTTCATGGCCGGGGCCTGCATTTCCACGGCGGTTTTCGCGTCAGGATAAAGCGCGCCATCGATCACGTCGGTCCAGTGCACCAGATCGGCGACGGAAGCCGGGTTGAACCCGAACCGCTGCTGCGCGATCATGGCAATAAAGCTGGTGCAGGATTTGAACGCAGGGTCGTAGAACTTGCGGTTGCTGTCATCATGTTCGAAGTGTTCCGCGTCTTCGGGCGAGAGAAAGGCGCTCTCGTGATGATCGAACCACCAGGTGATTTTGGGCGAGCTGGAGTATTTGAAATCGACGATGGCGTTCTCGTCACCGTCGAACTTTACGTCATCAAACAAAGCGCCGGCGCGATGCAGCAGGCCGGAGTAAACGAAGTCGACGTCGTCGCGGATGCGTTCGCGGTAAAAACGGGAAAAGAGCGCGGCCGACGAAGCCCCGTCAAAGCACTTATCGTGATAAAAAACTTTGACTTTCAATCCAACTCCCCAAGCGACCAGGATTCTTCGCGCAGCCCAAAGAGCGCAACCGTCACTTTTTGAAGCGCGAAGTAAAAGCTAATAGGATTGCCAGCTTCAGGCAGGAATGTCAAGCGCAGAAATATCAAATAGTGAAACTGGCGGGTATTTCATGGGCGCTCGGTCTCATGGCGAACCGAACGCGCCCGCGGCGGTGCGGGGAGCGGGCTAAGCCTGCTTGTCCGCAAACTCGCCGATTACGGGCAGTTGGAACATCTCGCCTTGCAGCGCCTTCACCACCAAAACGACCCAGGCGATCACGAAGGCCAGGCTGACGACCATGCCGATCAGCCAGACCAGCAGGTGGCCGATGATAGGAACGAAACCGAGCACAAAACTGGCGATGCGAACGACCGCTCCGATCATGGCGCTGGCCAGCCACAGGCCCAGGCATTGAAATGAATGAAAGCGAACAAAGCGGTTGTGCTTGTAAGGCTCGACCAGCAGAAAAATCACCGCCGGAATCAGCGTGAAATAGGCCAGGGCCCCGGCCAGGTTTACGGGCAAAGCGCCAACTTTGCCATCCGCGCGCTCCCCGCGCATGGCGCGGCCGCAACCCGGGCAGAACGAGGCATTATCGGGCATGGAGGCGGCGCATTGGGGGCAGAAGGTGGACATGGGCAATCAGGCCAAGTGACTGGCCGTTTTTTTGCGGCAGTCTTCGCACACACCGTAAATCTGAAAAGTGTGGCGCGTAGTGGTGTAGTGGTGGCGGCGGCCGATCTCCTGCTCCAACTGGTCCACTTCCTGGGAAAAAAATTCCACCGACCCTCCGCACTCTGTGCAGACCATGTGATGGTGGCTGCGCCGGTTGTACTGATGCTCGTAGCGGGCGATGCCATCGTGAAAAGCGACTTCACTGGCCAGACCGCAGCCGGCCAATAGCTTCAGGGTGCGGTAAACGGTGGTGTAGCCGATGCCTGCGTCTTTTTTCTGCACCAGGCGGTGCAGTTCGTCAATGGAGAGATGGTCGCGGGTTTCAAGAAAAGTGCGCAGTATCGTGTCGCGCTGGGCGGTCTGCTTCAGGCCCACGCGCTTCAGGTGGCGGTGCAGGATGCCCTGGGCTTCGCGCACCATCTCGCGCGAGATGGAGGGTTGATCGTCGATGCGTTTTTGCGGCATCCCAGCCAGAATAGCATCGCAGAAGTTGAAAATGAAATTCATTTTCAATACCGGGGAGGACCGGACCGCAGGAAGCGCGAGCGCTGCCGGGAATGCGCCGGGGCGCTAGTTTGGTTTGTAGGGGCTGACGGGGTCGTCACCGCGGCACAGCGCGTAGCAGGTGACAAATACGAGGGCTCCGATGGCGGCGCCTTTGGCCCACCACGTATTCAGATAAGCGGCATCGGCGTCGACGGTGTCGGCGGGCTTTATAGCGCCACCGCAATGTTCGTCGCGCGTGGATTGTTCGCCCTGGCGAACGACGGCATGCAGCGATTCCGTGGCCTGCGCCTTCTTGTTGACCGACGCTTTGTGATGAACTTCTACATCGTCGGTGAGAGCTGAGATCGTTACCCTGCCGTCGACGTCGGTCACGTCATAGCGCGTCCACTCGCCCAGCACGGGAGTGATGGTCAGGCAATTCACCCGCACTCGCAACTTGCGCTGCGTGCTCAAGTGGAGGGTGCCGTGGTCAAGCAAGAGTTCGTCGCCTTCGAACTGCACCACCGTTTCCGGATCAATCGTGGCCGTCGATCCGTCCACGTCGAGGCGGGCATTGCCTTTTTGGGTTTGAATCAGCGAGTGGTCGAAGATCGCGGAGGAAGCAGGCGCAGCATTACCGTCGAGCCAGACTGCCCCGTCGGCATGGAGCATGGCCCGGCCGGACTCCTGCGACATAAGAGACGCGGGGACAAGCACAATCGCCGCGCCGCAAACGAATTTGCGCCATCGCCCCAAAAAATCCCGCCCTTCCCGCACACCTGCTGTGGCAAGGATAGCTGGGAGAAACCAGTGGGGCTATTGTCAGGATTGGTACGGAAGCGAAGCATGAGGAAAGCCTGAGGCTGGTTGAAAGGGCTTTGTCCTCGCAAAGAAATAAGGATGTTGACTCGGCCGCTTTAGTGGTGGGATCCGCAAGGGTCCACTGAATGCGCGAGTTGAATTTGCAGTGCGTTTGCAGTATAAATGCAGCATATTCGCAGGAGGGGCACTATGGCTCGTTTCACCATCGATACCGACCAGCAATTCGATCGAAATCTCGCCGATCTCGTGAAGCTGACTGGGGGGACAAAAGCGGATGTGCTTCGCAAGGCTTTAGCGACGTACAAGTACCTGAAGACCGAAGACCAGTCGCCCGATAACAAGGTTTCGATTACCGACAAGAACAACACTATTGTGAAAGATGTTATTCTTCCGTAGCCTGTCGAGAGGTTGGCCATGGTTCCGGCTCCTCAAACTGTAACCATCCCGGTTAGCGGCAGAGAAGGAATTGGCGATCTCACAATTACGCCCCCTACGTTTCTTGAGAAGTGGGGGGTGGTGTTCGTGTCTGTGGGTGGAGCGTGGATGCTTTTAATCTGCGTCGTAATGCTGTGGTATTACTTCGCCCACCTTATGTTGCCGCCGCAGCCAGCGTTGGTTAAGCCCGAGGATTACAAGGCACTCCTCGAGGCACACAAAACGGCGGGCGATCAGTTCCGCGAATCCTTGAGTTTTGCTTTTGATCTCATGATCACAAAGACAGTCTTACCTTTGGTGACTCTGCTGCTCGGTTACCTCTTCGGCTCCAAGAAAGCCTAGGGCGGGCTACACCTTGGCAAAGTCGATGAACCCATGTTGCACGTCGGTGCGGACCAGCTTGACGCGCAGCTTGTCGCCTACCTCAAGCCCGTGGTCGCCCTGCACCAGCAAACCCTCCACGTGGGGCGGCAAGGCGCGGACGAACGTGCCCTTGGACGTAACGCCGGTGATGATGCCATCGAAAATGGTTCCGATGCGGTTTTGCAAAACAACCGCGGCCAGGCGCTTCGACATGTCGCGCTCAACCTTGCGGGCCGCATCTTCTTTCCCGGTGCAGTTGGCGGCGATGGCGGCCAGCTCTGCGTCGGAATAGGGATTGCGCCTGCCGGCGAGCTGCGCTTTCAGAATGCGTTGTGTGGCCACGTCAGCAAAGCGGCGGTTGGGCGCGGTGGAATGCGTGTAATCCTGCACAGCAAGGCCGAAGTGGCCGGGCGCCGGGTCGCCGGGGCGCTCGAGAACGTACTCGCCGGGCCCAATCAGCTTGACCACCGCCAGCGAAAGGTCAGGATAGCGATCGGGCGCAGCGGCTTTGCGCTTCACCAGAAAATCGTTCAACGCTTTCGAATCCGGAGCGGCGGGCAGCTTTTCTCCCAGGCCGGCGGCCAGTTGCACAATGCGGTCCCAGTTTTTGGGAGTTTTCACAATGCGCCGCAATGAAGAGACGCTTTCCAACAGGCGCGCGACCACGCCATTGGCGGCGATCATGAAATCTTCGATCAGTTCGGTCGCCAGGTTCTTCTGCTGGGGGACGACATTGACGACCTGCCCATTCTGCAACAGGGCGTGAAGTTCGTCGGTTTGAAGATCGAGCGCGCCATTTTCGTGGCGCTGCATTTTGAGTTTTTGCGCGGTGTCGCATTGCAGGCGGACTTGCGATTGCAGATTGCTTGAATCCGCGACCTTCGCCGGTGCGGCCGATGTGCCTTGCAGCCAAGCTGCCAGGGAGTTGTATTGCAGTTGGGCCTTGTTGCGCACGAGCGCCCGGTAAACCTGGCTGGAGACGACGTGGCCAGTTTCGTCGACAACGAACTCAGTGATGACCGCAAGCCGATCCTGATTTTCCAGCAGGGAAGTCTTTCCGGTGGAAAGTTCTTCCGGCAGCATGGGGAAGTTGCGCACGCCGGCGTAGACCGTTGTGGTTTCGCGGGCGGCATGTTGATCGATGGGAGTCTGCTTCGAGATATAGGAATCGAGGTCGGCGATGCCCACCAGGATTTTGGTTTGCCCGTCTGGCAATGCTTCTGCGACTTCGATCTGATCGAGGTCGCGCGAGTCGTCGTTGTCGATCGATGACCACAGAAGATCGCGGAGATCGCGAATGTCTCCGCCGGCGACGAGGGCTGGGGGATGGTTGCGCAGATCGGCCAGTTGTTTCTGTACGGCATCGGAAAAGTCAGGCTGGAAGCCGCGCTCGCGCATGACTTCTTTAGCGATGGCCTGTAAGTCGGGATGAGAGGGATTGGACATGGATGATACGGGTTATGCGGTGCTGGTTGAAGCGGGCGATTTCTTAAGCTGGAACGGGGTGGCCCCAGCGAGATACAAAGGTGCTTCGAACCGCAAAGAATGCGGGCCGAACGATGACAAGCGCGTGTGGTTCGCGCCAAGTGGTATGAAGCGGGCCTTCACTCCGTGACTACCGCTTTCACCAGATTGCGCGGACGGTCGACGTCATATCCTTTCTTGGTCGCGACATGGTAGGCGAAGAGTTGCAGCGGAATGGTTTCGACGATCGGCAGCAAGAGTTCGGGGGCCGAAGGAACGAAGAACACGTCATCGGCGACGTCGGAAACTTCCCCATCTCCTTCGGTGGCCACGGCGACCAGAGGGCCGCGGCGCGATTTCACTTCTTTCATTACATCGAGGGTGCGGCGGTAGCGCAGCATGGAATCCGGATCGCTTTGGTCATAGGTCGCGAGAACGACAACTGGGAGCTTTTCATCGACCAGAGCATTGGGCCCGTGTTTGAGTTCCCCGGCGGGATAACCTTCCGCGTGGGCGTACGAAGTTTCTTTCAGTTTCAGGGCTCCCTCGCGGGCAATGGCATAATGCACGCCGCGGCCCAGGTAGAGAAATTTTTCCGCCCGAAAATGGTCTTCCGCGAACTGTTCGGCGAGGCCGTCCCAAATGGCGAGGTTGCGGTCGATCGCCTCCGGCAGCCGCATCAAACGGTGCAGGTACGAGCGGGTGACTTCGCTGGTCATGCGGCCGCGCTTGCGCGCCAGGAAAAGCGCCATGAGATAAACGATGGTCAACTGCGTGGTAAAGCTTTTGGTTGCGGGAACGGCCAGTTCCGGTCCTGCGCCGGTAATGAGCGCGGCGCTTGCCTCGCGGGGGATCGTCGCCTCGGCGACGTTTGAAACCGCAATGGTTTTGATGCCGCGAGTCAGGGCTTCGCGCTGGGCGGCGATGGTATCGGCGGTTTCGCCCGATTGTGTGATCACCATTACGATCGGATCGACTGCCGCGTGGGTGGAGCGGTAACAGTATTCGCTGGAATACTCGACATCGACGGCCACGCCGGACAAGTCTTCGATCATGATCTCGCCGGCCAGCCCGGCGTGGCGGCTCGATCCGCTGGCGGCGATGATCAGTTTTTCGAAGGTCAACAGGGCATTTTCCACGGCGAGTAGCTCGCCGGGAAAAATAATGTCATCGCGGAGGTGCTGATCGATGGTTTTCTCGATGGCCCGCGGCTGCTGGTAAATCTCGCGTCGCATGGCATGGCCGAAAGAGGATTTCTGTTCGTTGGTGGGCATGATCGGCTGCGGCGAGGGTAAATCATTTGGGCGGGGCGGAGCAAACGGTGATTTGTAAATCTTAAGGCCGATTTTCTTGAGAGCGGCGGTGCGCTCCTGTTAAGATGCGCTGCGTTCCGGAGGATTTATGCCGTATCGGATTGCGATGTTATTGCTATCGGCACTGGCCGGTTTGACGCAGACTGCCCTCGCGCAAAAGACTGCTGTTCCACGGGATACGCCCCAAATCACGATGCCCACTCAGTTTGGAGGCAGCGATCAGCCGGAGAAGTGGGCGAAAACGTCAACTGGCGACAAGATGAGCGATCTCTTTCAGCAGAAGGTCAGGGCGGAGTGGGACGCGATCAAGCAGAGAGACAAGAAAGCTTACGGCGACCTGCTGGCCGAAGATTATGAGGGAGTGGAAGTGGACGGAAAAGGCGAGCGGACAAAGATCCAGGCTCTCAACGAATTGTCTGTGACCAACACGTTCGAGTATACGCTTTGGGGTTTTTCGTTGATTCCCGCCGGTCCGGATGGAGTTTTGGTGATTTACGAGTCCACGATGCAATTTCCGCCCAAGTCGGTGCTGCGCTTTTCGAGGGTGTACATCAGCGAACTGTGGCTTAAGCGGAGCGGGGAGTGGAGGGAAGTCCACTATCAGGAGACGCATGTGAAGTAGCTGGCGCTTTCGGCGGATGTCGATGGTACCGGCGGGCTCTTGCTGCTCGCATTAGGGCATCAAGTGCCACTCACTTCGTTGGGCTTGTATTTGCGCAGCGCTAGTACCGATTGCTTCGCTTATAGTTGCACACCACGAGCGCTCGCTTCGCTCGCTTCGACAGCCGAGGCGGCTGTCGCTACAGAGCCGTCCCGAAACATTATTGCAACCCCAGCACGAAGGTTGCCATCCTGTAGATAAGAGGAGAAAGTGGTTATGAAAATAGCGTGCGTAGTGCTTCTGCTCACAGGTTGCTTCGTCTTCGCGCAGGACGCAGGCAACGCAAATAAAGAGAAAGGCAAGGACAAAGACCAGGTCACGGTGCGGGGATGCGTAGGCCGCGCCAATGGCGACTATATTCTGATGAAGACCGATCCGGGCAATACCTACGAGTTGCAAGCCACGGGCAAGACGCGGTTGAAGAACTACCTGGGCCAGCGGGTCGAGGTGACCGGAACCAAGTCGCCCACATTAAGTTCCAGTTCCGACGCGGCGACAAGGACGTCGGCATCGCCGGTTACGATTATCATCCAGTCGATCAAGACGCTAGATAAAGACTGCTCGGAGCCTTCCGTGAATCGCTGAGAAAGCGAATGACCGCCCGAGTAAAGCGCGCAAAGGCGCGCTATTCGCAGTCCGGCGGCATGGCCTGAATCTCGTCTTCGGAGCCGCAGGGACGCTTCTTTTTCTCCGGTTCGAGGCGCGAGGGGTGGTTGTAGCGCAAAATCCACAGACCGTCATTATTCGTAAGGTAGAGCAATCCGTGGCCGCCATCGGCAAGGATGCCGGTGACTTTGTTGAACGTCTCCAGCGTCTTTGGATTGCGGGGATCGCTTAAGTCGAGCACGCGAACGGTTTCGGTGGGATGGCTGTTGCTGGTGAGCGTTCCCGGGGTTTTGTCGGGCGCCTCGGCGATGGCGATATCGGGACTGACCATCTCGAGGTTCCCTGACGTTGATTGATTTTGCTCCGCTGTGCGCTTGAGCAGGTTCGGGTGCTCAGGCTTGCTGACATCAACGATCATGAAGCCGGTTTTTCCAGATTGCTGGATGTAGAGGTAGTGCTTGCCCTCCTGTTTCTGCAACAGCATTTCATTGCCGGTGGCTTGCGGCAGGGGAAGATGGGCGATCACGGTGGCGGGAACGTCGGTGGGCTTGGAGGCGGAGTCGCTGGCCATTGCCAACACGGCAAGCGTAACGGCCGACAACAATACAAGCGCAAACGTTACATGGGATGTTGCGCGATCATTCTTCATAAGTCACATCGCCGTTTCGCACCCGAAAACCTCTCCCAGCAACTCAACTATACCAGCACAGAAGGGGTTCCTCACTGCTCCGCGGCGACTCCTACGCAGCCATAGGAGTTCAATGTCGTGCAGACGGCGCCCGACTGAAGCGGCACAAAGGCGTGGTTTGTCTTCGGGTCTACCGAAATACTGTGGGCGTTGGATCCCGTCTGCATGTTTTCCAGCCACTGGTTCGTTTTGGCATCAATGACGCCCATAACCGCCGTGGGAAGCATATCGCGGGCAGCCAGATAGTATTTGTTGTCGGTGGGGTTGTACCAAGTCTCGTCCACGCCACCCACGTTATTGATGGGCACGCAGTTGACGCTGGTGTTGGGGTCCGAGGTGCAAACGATGCTGGCACCCGGGGTGTAAGTGATGATGTATTCGTTTGGGGGAAATGATTTACCGTCGTGATCCGCGCAGCCCACGAGGAAATTGTTCCCGGGGCCATGGCTGACACCGGTGGGCATGCAGTTCGGCATCACGAGGCTGTCGACCACAACCGGCCCGCAAGAAACCCCTCCGCAGGTAGTGTCCGTTAGCCTAGGGTCGATAACGTCGATGCTCCCGATGTTGATGTTGGCAACTGAATTCTCGTTCGCCAGGAGCAAATAGCCGCTGTTCGGGTCCCACACCATTCCGCCCAAGCCGGCCGGGGAGATGGCGCCGCCACAATTGCTGTCGGGGAAGGGAGGAGTTTGGCTGCAGAATGCTCCCGTGTTTTGATCGAGCAGAGGGCCATGATGGCAGGGAATCGTGTAAGCTGTGCCGCTCGGCGTTGTGCCGAATCCGGGGTAGCCAACCGATCCAACCGCATCCGTCGACGATCCCGACACACCGCTGAAGACATGAGGATTGGACGGATCGGGGCAGGGAATCGTGCCTCCGATCGTGTCCACGGCAAGATCGGATCTGAGCCCGACGCCTCCTCCCGCGCCGTCGTAGTAAATCTGTCCAAGAATGCAGCTGGGTGGATTAAACGAGCCGCCGATAGTCGGATCCAACTGCAGAGACGGCGGAACGCCCGTGCCCGAACCTTGCAGAGGATAAGTAGCAGCGCTGAAGCCGGGCGGGTATGGGCCGTAAGCTAGGGTCGAGTCGATGGGCAGGCAATGCTGCCTTTGAAGGGTGTCGGCCGGGTTCCTGGCTACGACTCCGGACATGTCAATGAAGGTAACAAACGGGAATCCCGGATCCCCGTTTATGATTGCCAAAACCTTGTGTACGTTGTCGAATGACATTTCGTCGGCCCGGTCATCTCCGCAATCAGTGGCTGATCCGGCTTCGCCGTTCCAGGAGGCGATGCAGCCGGAGATGCCCTGCGGGCCGTCGTAGTCCGCGGAGACCCCAGTTGGTATATCGGCCAGCACCGTGGGAGGCGTCTGCGCGGCGAGGTTCATCGTGGTCAGATCGAACACCACTACCGAAGAGCTGCCGTTGCCGACGAACAAGGTATTTCCGTCCCCGCTCACTTCGAGACCATCCGGTCCGGACATGGGATTCACGCCATTGGCGCGCGAAGCGCAGCACTGGGCGCCCGGAAACGCACCGAAGTGGTGACTGGCGCCGAAGCCGGTAATCAGATGGAACATCGGGCCTCCCTCCCAAGTCAGATCTGTCCTGCATCCGTGACGCGTGAAGTTGCCGAATACGTCTACGATTGGCGGGATGACGTCGTTGCCCGTTGCCGGATCAACGGCGCAAGGGCTGGCTCCGTTTCCGGCGTCCGAAACCGAATTCTGGCCTTGGATCGAGAACATCGCAAGATCCTGGGCGGTATCGATCACCTGGACGGCGATGCCAATGCGATCGGAGATATAGTCGAGATTGTTTGTGCCTGACATTCCCCCGGACGGAGGTCCCGATATCCAGCTAATGTCGAAGGAGTTGAATGGACCGCCAGGCTCGCCGGTAGCATTGTGCTCAGGCACGGGAATGACGTTGATAATGGCGTAGGAGCCGTTCACCGTGGTGCCGCACGTGGGGCACCCCGGCGTTGTGCTGCAGGCGGTCAGGACGACAAACAGCGCGGTGAGAAGGATAGTTACAAGAATTCTGGGCCTCATTCGAATTCCCTCCAGCGATTTCCCTATTGGGCCGCCCTGCGGCCCAGCGTTCAAGTTATTGACTGATGCACTAAATCCCAATATCCGCAACGGACATCCGCGCGCGCTCCCTAGAACCGGAACTGCAACTGCTGCAAAATCACGTAATAATTTTGAGGCAATGCACCGATCGTGCTCGGATCCTTCAACTGATCGATCGCCAGATTCACCGAATATTTCACCCAGTAATTCGGGAACCAGTTCACCCCGATGGTGAATTCGTCGGTGTGATAGTTGAACGTTGGCACAAAACCAGGTGTGTAGTAGCTAAGAAAATCTGCGCCGGGCTCGTTGGCCTGAACTCCAGTGAAGCGGAACCCTACTCCAAATGCGCCCCAGCCGCGGCCCTTGCCGCCCGGAGTGTCGGGGCCGAAGGTTGGTTTACGCACGCGAGGCGTGCCGTTCTCCGGCTGCTTTTCGCCGGTGAGCATGTAGGTGGCGCTTACATCCCACGCTCTGGCGATGATCGAGGGCAGGCTGAGGAAGCCAAGCCCGCCAACCTGCTCGGAGCCGACATTGTCGCGCGACATGTTCAACTGGTCGTATTCGCCGCGCAGAGCGAAGGCATTGTGCAGGTAGGTGAATTCGCCGTTGTAGCGCTGGATCGGCCCGTTGATGGCGAACTGCGGGAAGAACGAATAGGTGGCGTCGGGCAGTTGGCTGGAGAAGCTCTGGTCGCCAGAGAGGCCGCGGGATTTGGCGCGGTCGATGGCGCCGCCGAAGGCAAAATCCTTCAGCCATTTGGAGTTCGTTCGGCGCCAGGGATAAAAGCGCAGGCGCCCGATAACTTCCGGCTGGTTGGTGGTGTTGGCGATGGCGTAACCTTTGCCGTTGAAGGCCCCAATCCAGTACTGGACCGTGCCGCCGGCGATGTCACCGTGGATGGCCGCACCGGGGCTGCGATAGGCGGAAGCCGCCGAAGGATACAACATGGCCTGGAATCCGCGCTCGATGAAGTCAAGATTGGTGGCGCCGGTTCCGGCTTCCTGACTGAAGGGAACTTTGAACTGTCCCGCTTGAAACTGGAACTCGGGGCGCGCCCGGATGTTCAGGTAAACGTCGCGCACGACTGAGCCGGTGGTTGAGGCGGCGTCGGTGAGCAGGGCGAAATCGAAGTGCGAACCGTAGTTGCCCTGGAAGCCGAAGCGGGCGCGCCGCAGAATGAACGTATCGGACGGCGCACCGTCGCCCTTGTAGGCGCGGTAATCGTCATCCACGTAGCCGTAAGGGCTGATACTGAATTGTCCGTCGGCGCTGCGGATGAAGAAGTGCTCGCCGTTCCAGCCTGCCGCGAGAGGCGGAGCATCTTTTTTGGGGGCGGCACCCTGGTTCTGACTTGCGGCCGCGGGAAGTGGTTCGGCTTCGATGAGCAGAGCATTGCGCAGCATCGGCTGGGAATCGGAGGAACTTGCGACCGGCTGGGGACGGGTCAGGGGAGCAATGGCCGAGGCGGCCGGTTTAAGTTCCGCGGTTCCACTTTCGCCAGCCTTGCCCGCCACCAGCTTTTCCACCATGGCCTTGAGTTCTTCGATGGTCTGGCGCTGCGCGGCCACTTCACTGCGCAACTGGCTCACTTCCTCCTCGCTGGCAGGATGCGACGCCAGCGAACTCGACGCGGACTGCGTTGCCTGTGCGCCGGCCAGCGATGAAAGCAGAGTGAGGACAGCCAGTGTGGAGACAGCGGATGGCAAGCGCATTGCTCTTCCCCTTTCGGAGTACCACATCAACTGCAACGATCGCGGAAACGCCGCCGCGTATGGGCACACTTCAAGTGCGTTCCCGAAAGTAAGGAATCCTGGGTCTGGACCGCTTATCGGGACAAACGTCACTCGTCCGATAAGCGGACCATTACGGACTCGCGTGGTTTACCACGTCATAGAAATAACTGTCAAGCAAATTGTGAATGAGGCGCAGAAGACATTCAGATTGGCGGAGATTCCGCGGCACGCGGCATGACGAATTTTTCTCTCACACCCCGTCCGAAGGTCGGATTTCGTCTGCTGCTCGCGAGGATGCGGCGATGAAACGGCCATTCTCAAGGTGCGTGCGATAATGAGTTTGCTTCGCTCCCGTGCAGCCAGCCTGGCATGCGCATGGCCCCGTAGCTCAGTTGGATAGAGCAGCGGTTTCCTAAACCGTTGGTCGGCGGTTCGACTCCGCCCGGGGCCTCCAGAATCAATTTGCCGATGGCGAAAAATCGTTTACGGCGCGATCAATCCGCGGCCGAAACCGTGCTGGGCACGGCTTCGTCCCAGATGCGTACGCCGTGCGTTTCTTTCAGCAGCAGACTTCCGACAATGAACGTCACGCCTGCCACCGCCATGGGATAGTAAAGGCCCGCGTAAATGTTTCCCGTGGCCGCACAGCTCGAGAGCCCAATGAGCGGCAGCAGCCCTCCGAACACGCCGTTACCGATGTGATAAGGCAACGACAGCGACGTATAGCGGATTTTCGCGGGGAACGCTTCGATCAGATACGCGGCGATCGGTCCGTAAACCAGACAGACGAAGAGCACCTGCACGAAGACAAGAAACACAAGCATGGGCACGTTCGGATTTGGAGCTTCTTTCGCAGGAATCAGGGCGCCCGTTGGATCAGTCGTCATAGCCGTCAAAGAAATTGCGCCGGTGACTTTATTACGCGCGGATTTCACCGTGACCACGTTGTTGCCAGCGGCCTGCTGCATGGCTTTGTAGATGGGAATGTAGGTCAGAACGCCGAGCAGGCACCCGGCCATCATCAACTTCTTGCGGCCGACGCGATCCGAGAGCGCGCCCACAACCGTAAAGAACGGCATACCGATCAGCAGCGCGATGGCCACGATGATGTTGGCGGTCTTGACGTTCACTTTCAAAATCGTCTGCATGTAGAACAAGGCGTAGAACTGTCCGGTGTACCAGATGACGCCCTGGCCGGCGGTTGCGCCGAACAGGGAGATCAGTACCAGCTTCAGGTTTGCCCACTTGGTGAAGGCATCTTTCAGCGGCTGCGCCGAAGTCATCTTGGCCGCTTTGAGCTGCATGAAGATCGGGGATTCTTTCATCTTCAGCCGGATGTAGAGCGAGATGATCACCAGAATGATCGAGATGAGGAAGGGAATGCGCCAGCCCCAGGCTGAGAACTCCTCTTTCGACATGGACTGCTGCGTCGCCAGGATTACCAGCAGCGAAATAAACAGGCCCAGCGTGGCGGTAATCTGAATGAAGCTGGTGTAGAAGCCGCGTTTGTTATCGGGCACGTGCTCGCCCACATAAACCGCCGCGCCGCCGTATTCTCCGCCGAGGGCAAGGCCTTGCAATACGCGGATGCCGAGGAGAACAACCGGCGCGAACCAGCCGGCCGTAGCATACGACGGCAGCAGGCCGATGGCGAAGGTGGAAAAGCCCATGATGGAGAGCGTCACCAGAAACGCATACTTGCGGCCAATGAGATCGCCAATGCGGCCGAAGAACAGAGCACCGAAAGGCCGCACCAGGAAGCCGACGGCGAAGGTGGCAAGATAGGCGATGTAGGCGAAGGTGTCGTTGCCGGGCGGATAGAATTTCGGGCCCAAAACCGCGGCCAGGCTGCCGAAGATATAGAAGTCGTACCACTCAATCATGGTGCCGACCGACGAGGCCATGATTACGCGCCAGATGCTGTATTGGGCATTACTATTTGCAGCGACTGCGGCGTTCGCCATAACATCCTCCTCTACCAGCTTTGGTGCGCCTGCGGCCGGGGCCGCGCAGTAAGAGGGCGCGACTGCGGCACGCCTGTGGCGTGTCCTGCTACGGATTCAAAATCAAAAGACAATCTCTCATTGCTTCTGCAACACTGCGCTCACCGAAAGATCGGAAGACGGCATGACCGTCAAGTCCCGTTTCCACGGGGCAAAGCCGGCCAGGGAAAAAACCACCACATGATCGCCGGTGCTTAGCGTGACCTCCGAAGGAGTATTGCCAACGTATTTTCCGTCGACGGTAATTTCGGCTCCGGCGGGAGTAGATGTGAAACTGCATTTCACCGCGCTCGGAGTATTGTTTACGCCAGTCACGGCAGGCGCTGCCGGAGGGGTATTTTGCGCATCGGCTGCGGGCGCGCGTGCCGCCAGTTGCGGCTTGCCTTTCTCCGATGCCTGGGCTACCAGCGTATACATCTGGCTGCGGGCCTTCCCGTTATCGTCGATGTAGTAAATAGTGAGTCCATGCTTGCTGCGTTTGGCGTCGAAGGTCTCTCCCTTCGGCAAGGGGATGCAGCGCGACCATCTCGACTCGATGGTGCAGGCGACGCGAAAGGGAGGGAGGGTGCCCTGCTGTAGCAGCAACGTATTCGTGACCAGACTGGTGCGGCTGTTGTGGCAGTAAGCGTCGAAATTGACCGGATCACAATTTTTAGGAACGCCGCTGTCATCGATGACGACCGAGTGGGTTTCAGAATCGAGCACTTTGACGCGAACGCTCTCCTTGGCCACGCCGCCGGCGAACGAACAGGCAAACAGAAGCCAGACGAGAATCGCTACCGTACCGCGCTGCTTCATCCACAGCCTCCCCGGCCGGGCAATGCGCACCATTGTGAACTCATTAGTAACGCCGCACAACAACTTTCTCATCAGAAAATCAGCGAGGGACGACGGGCGCTCCGCAGAACGGACCTGTCGTCGTTAGTTCCTGCGTTGCAGCTTTGGGCCGCCGCCGCCAGCGCGGACAAGGCACGCTGGAGGCGGCTTGGCTCAAGCTAGAAAGTAAAGATCGGGCCGAACTCAGTGCGGTGATCCTGCCACTCGTCGGATGTCTGTCCGGCGATGTTGTAGCAAGCGGTTGTAATTCCGATACTCGGGTCACAAAGGGCGTGATTGAGGCGCGTTCCGTATACAGACTGTTCAAAGCTGAACGTGACCCAAGGGTTGATCTTGTAATAAAGGGTTGCGGCGAACATCTTTCCCATCAATAGAGGTAATGGGGACAAGGTGTTGGCATTAGCGGTGTAGGCCGGGTTGTTCAGGTCATGATTGTTGACCTGATCCTTGCCGACCGTGAAGAAAAGCTGCCAGCCCGCGTTGTGGCCCTTCGGATTGGCATTGGCCCAACGGGAGAGCGGCAAGCCAAGGCTGGCAAACCCGCCGAAGCTGCGGATTGGTTTTTGCGGAGCGACCACGGCCTGGCCGCTTGAGTTGGTGCCGATGACGACCGCTCCAGCCGCGGCCAGGGGACCGCCGTCGAGAGTGGAAAGTGGGGTGGTAAGGTTGGTCAGTCCTGCGGTATTGGTCGCATACGAGTTGACCTGGCCGCCGAAGAAGAAGCGCAAATCGCCACCCTGGTAGGCACTGGCCACCAGCGTGAACCATCGCGTCGGCAGTTGTAAGGCAACCTGCTCGCCGTACTGGCTGCTGGAGGCGGTCACGCCATTTGGGAAGGTAGTGCAGTAGATCGCCTCCCCGGGGTTGGCGCACTGAGCGCTGTATGAACTGAAAGGCGCAATCGATTTGCGCCGGCTGTCGAATGCCGTGACGAGAACCTGCGCCGGAGCGACCCCCGGAGCCTTGTCGGCCTGCCACTGAAAGGCGATTCTGCCTTCGAGTTCCGGACGCGCGGCATCCGCGCCTTCGCGTTCGCCCTCGCCGAGTTGGCCGGCCAAGCCCACGGAGCCGAGCTTCAGGATCTGGCCGGAGCTGGGCATCATCAGGGCAAAGGTGGGCGATACCTTGAAGTGACGGCTGCCGCCGAAGTCGTGCACAGCGCCGAACTGGAATTGGGGAGAGCGCGTGTAGGGATCGCCGTAGAAAGCGCCCAGGAAAGTTGTTTCCAGAATTGGCATCAGTGCGCCGCCGGAACCGAACAGGGTCCAGTCCTGGCCGCCTTCGAAGTAGAGATCGGTTCGGTCGGTGGCTTGGTAGTCCATGCGCGCCCAGGCCAGGCGCAACTGGAAGGCATTGCTGCGAATGGAGGACACGTCGCGGTTGTCGACCTCGCTGAAGTTGCCTTCGTAGTCGCCTTCGATGCGTCCGGTAAAGGTCAGCCGGGGAGAAATGTCGGGCCACTCAAAGTTCGCGCCGATACGCGTAGAGCGGGCCTTGATGTGAAATTCGGGGTCTTTAGTTGGGCCGGTGTCGAAGGTCTGCGGCGTAGTAAGGAACAGGCCGACAAACGGGAAGTCGTCACCGTTGGGAGAACTGGAGTCATAGGCGGCGGTGGTTTTGATGAAGCCATAGGGCGTCAACTTCACCGGGCCGGTTTTGAAAGCGGCGGCGAGGCCATCTTTCTTGGGGGGATCGACCGGCAGCACACGCAGGGGAGCGATGGCAGGCACGACTGCGGGCGGCGGAGGAGCAGCAGCGGCGGTTTGGGCGGCCTGGGGATCCGGCGTGCTGAGTGCAACCGGAACTGGTTGCGGAGCCGATGGCGGTTGTGGCGCGGCAGCGGCCATGGGCTGAGAGGCGGCAGTTGGCGCGGCGGAAAGGTCAGCCGCAGTCAGGACACCTTTGCGGTTGAGAGCCTCGACCAGAAGTTGAAATCGGGTATCGGGTGCGGCATTGTGGATGGCATTGGCCTCACCGGGAGCAAGCACTCCTTTCATTACAAGCACACCCAATAGAGCGGTCACATTGGCATCGGTCGCGGCCGGAGCCAGACTGGGACTGGCTGCGGCGGCGGGCTCTGCATTATTGGCATTCGCATTATTCTCACTTGCCGGTTTGCCGTCATTGCTGCCTGCCAACGCAGGGCCGGCGGCGATCGCAAGAACTAACCAGCTCGACAACCAGCGCTTCATCATCTTCGACATAGATGCTGTCTCCTCATTCCGGCGCAGATTTTGTGCCGCACCCGGAATATGGGGCGCAATCTTAATCTTTAGCTAAGTGCCGTTGTCAAGGGTTTTCGGCGAGGAAAAACTTCCTTTTGGAAGAAAGAAAAATGGCACTTGTGACTTGCGTCACTGCGGAGCTACATTCCTGAAGGGAAAATCGATTCGATTCGTGTCTTTTTCCCGCCCGGTTCACGGGCTTCGGGAGGTCAAAATGAGCACCCTCACAGTTCCCAAGCCAGAAAATATTTCGAACTTGCTCGCGATGGATGAGGAATATGCGCCGCCGAAGATCGTGGTGCGGAATGCAGTGCAGAAAGACTGGCTCGGGGAGTGTGCCCGTGCGACCAAGGATCCGGAAGGCTTCTGGGCCGACTATGCGCGACAGTTCGCCTGGTCGAGGCCGTGGGAACGCGTGCTCGAGTGGGATGGCGTCCACCACAAGTGGTTCACGGGGGCAAAGACCAACATTACCGTCAATGCGCTGGACCGCCATGCCAACTCCGACCGGCGCAACCGCGCGGCCTTCATCTGGCTGGGCGAAGACGGGACCGAGCGGATCGTCACTTACGGCCAATTGCACCGCATGGTCGGCCGGTTCGCCAACGGGCTGAAGTCGCTGGGTGTGAGCAAAGGTGACCGCATCGTGATCTATATGCCGCTGACGATCGAAGGTGCGGTTGCCATGCTGGCGTGCGCGCGGCTGGGTGCAATTCACTCGGTCGTTTATGCCGGACTTGGTCACAGCGCGTTGCGCGACCGCATTCTGGACGCGCAGGCCAAGGTCGTTATCGCCGGCGATGTGGGTTTTCGGCGCGGCAAGACGGTGGCACTGAAAGCGATCGTCGACGAAGCGATCGATAAATTGGAGTGCGTGGAAAAAGTCGTGATTTATTCGCGCGCGGGAGCAGAACTGGCCGCTCCCCGCGAAGTCGACTTCCAGGAACTGATGAAATTTCCACCGGACTGCCCGGCGGAAGAGATGGATTCCGAAGACCCGTTGTTCCTGCTGTATACGTCGGGCTCAACCGGCAAGCCGAAGGGAGTGCTGCACGTTCATGGCGGATATATGGTCGGCACGACCTACCACTTAACGAACTTCTTCGATGTGGGCGAGCAGGACATTTTCTGGTGCACGTCCGACATCGGATGGGTGGTGGGACATTCTTACATCGTATACGCGCCGCTGTGCGCGGGGGTGACGACCTTGTTCCGCGAGGGCGCCATTGATTTTCCGAATCCGGGCACGGCATGGGAGATTGTCGAACGCTACGGCGTCACGAAGATGTTTACGGCCCCCACGGCCTTGCGCATGTTCATGCGCTATGGTGAGAATTATCCCGCCGCGCACGACCTCACCAGTTTGCGCGTGATCGCCTGCGCCGGCGAGCCGCTGAATCCGGAAGCCTGGCGGTGGGCGCAAACCCATCTCGCCGGCGACGGCAAGTGGGGTTACGTGATTGACAATTGGTGGCAAACCGAACTGGGAGGGCCGGCGCTGGGAACGCCGCCGACCATGGCCATGCGGCCGGGGAAAGTGGGAGTTGCCGTGCCCGGAGCCGAGGCCGATGTTCTGGATGAGAATGGCAAGCCGGCGCCGCCGAACGTTGGAGGCCGGCTGGTGTTGAAGCGGCCCTTCCCCCACATGCTGCGCACGGTGTGGCGAGATCCCGCGCGCTACGAGCGGGACTGGCAGGTGATTCCCGGCTGCTACGTGACGGGCGACGTCGCCATGAAGGATAAAGACGGTTACATCGCCGTGCTTGGCCGCTACGACGACGTTCTGAACGTGGCCGGCCATCGCATTGGCACGGCGGAAGTGGAGAGTGCGCTGGTGTCGCATCCCGCGGTCGCGGAGGCCGCGGCTATCGGAGTGCCCGATGCGCTGAAGGGAGAAACGATCAAAGCGTTCGTGCAGGTGCGGTCCGACCATGTCGCTTCCGATGCGCTGTCCGCCGCGCTGATCGAACACGTTCGCCGTGAACTGGGACCGATAGCGACTCCGTCGGCGCTTGAATTTGTGGCATCGCTGCCCAAGACGCGGTCGGGAAAAATCCTGCGGCGATTTTTGAAAGCGAAGGAGGCCGGGGTCGATGCCGGGGATGTGTCGACCATGGAAGGGTAGAGATTGGCCGGGCCGTTTTGCGGTATGATGCGCAAAATGGCGAAAAATCCAGCTACGATGGAAGTCACCTGTCCCTGTTGCGGCGCGCTGTTGAAAGTCGATGCAGCGACCAGCGCCGTTATTTCCCATACGCCTGCCGTGAAGCCGAAGATGTTCAGCGACATGGAAGAAGCGGCGCGGGCCATGAAAGAGCAGGACAGCCGGCGCGAATCGATTTTCCGTCAGTCGGTGGAAGCGCAGAAGCACGCTTCAGAATTGCTGGAGAAGAAATTTCAAGAGGCGCTCAAGAAAGCCAAAGAAACTCCCGACACCGGCAAACCGATCCGCGACATGGATCTGGATTAAGGATGGATTCGCGGCCGCTGCTGCTCGGTCATCGCGGTGCGCGCGAGAAGGGCATCCGGGAAAATACAATCGAGGCGTTCGATCGCGCGCTTGCGGCCGGGGCGGACGGGTTTGAATTTGATGTGCGTCTATCGGCGGATGGTCAAGCCGTAATTTGCCATGACCCAAGCTCGCTCGGGCAAGACATTCGCACCCATTCCGCACACGAACTAAACCTTCCTTTACTGGGCGATGTGCTCGAGCGATATCACACATCCGCATTTCTCGACATCGAATTGAAAGTCACCGGCCTGGAGGCGATGGCGGCTGAATTGTTGAAGCAGTTTTCTCCCGCCCGGGGTTTTGTGGTTTCGTCTTTTCTGCCGGAGTGCCTGGTCCACCTGCACTCCACAGCGTCATCGATTCCACTGGGGCTCATATGCGAGACGCGGCAGCAATTGGGGCGGTGGCGCGACTTGCCGATCGAGTATGTTATGCCGCAGGTGCGATTGATCCGCGAAGGTTGGGTGATCGAGGCTCATGAAGAAAAAAAAAAGTCGTTGCCTGGACGGTGAACGATGCTGCAGAAGCGAGGCGGCTCGGGCTATGGGGAGTGGACGGAATTATCTCGGATTGCCCGGGGAAGCTGGTTAAGCGGCTGCAGGCGAGCGGGAAAAAATAAGGCGGAGCAAGCGGATGCTGGATCCACTTGCTCCGCGGTTTTCCACTAGTTGGTTGGCAGGTAGTAACGGAACGAGGTGAAGATCATGCCATCGATTCCGTGCGGCGCGCCGCCGACTCCACCCCAAACGCTGCGATCGAGATAGGAGAACTGCGGGCCGAACTGAATACGGCCGCGGTTGACCTTTTCGCGGGCACCGTCGTAGGGCTTGAACCAAAAGCCCACCGTGCCTTCGATCAGGGTGCGAGTGTCGGCGTTGCAGGTGCCGGAGTATCCGCCGGGGAAGAAGCCACTGCCTACGGCCGGAGGAGCTTCGGTCAAGCATCCTGCGTTGCTGAAGAAGGGCGAACCGTAGCCGACGTATTTGTTGGCAATCGCGTCGTAATCCCAGGCGCGGCCGGCGTATTCGGTGCCGGCGTTAAAGTAAACGTCGACTTTAGGCCCATGCCATTCCAACGTTCCGAGGGCCTGAGCGTTGCGGATCAGGTCGAAGGTGCCGTTGGCGTGAATGGATGCATCCGGCAGAGTACTGGTTCCGTAGCGGCCAATGCCTTGCCCGCCCAGGAAGTGCAGACCGAAGTCGAGGTGTTTGTTGTCGAACGACCAGCGGGCGTTCGCGCCCACACCGCCGCCGTTTTTCGAGCTGTTGAAGGCGAGCAGGGCGCTGGCCGCAGTCAGGCCGCAAGCGGAGAAGTTTTCCGAGCAGGGAAAGATGCGGTCGCGGAAGCGGGTGTAGACGCCGAAAACTTCGTAGTGTCCGAAGCCAGGCTCGTACACCGCCTTGACGATGACGTCAGGAGACGGATTGAAGGAGTAGTTGGCGAGGTTGGAACCCACGCCCGTGGCGCTGGTCGAAGCGCCGGCGTTGTAAAGTCCGCCGGCGTTGCCCGCCGACCCGATCAGGAAGTTGTCGCCGTTGCCGTGCGTGGTGACCGTGGCTTGCGGATTTTCAGCAGAAACCGCCAGCCAGAATTTGTTGCCAAAGTTCTGTGACAGGCGGATGCCGTATTGCCGCGCCCAACTGAAGCCGACGGTATACTGCGGGTCGATGGTCATGGGAACAGCTTCGGTGCGGTTGTCCACGCCATGTTTGGTTTCGGTGACCAGGCTCCACATTTGCCCGCCTGTGACCGTTGTTCCGCTATGCAGGGCCACCTGCGCGAAAACCTGGCGCTGGCGCAAGGTGTAGCTGTTACTGATGGTGGGGGTGGAAGTGACGCCGGCAGAGAGGAAGTCAGCTTCGTAGTATCCCGAGAGCTTGGCGTTCTTCAGATCGCCCGTGGCCAGCATGGAAATACGGGACTGGCGGCCGGTGCCATAGAACTCAGACATGTTGCTCTGGGAATTGCCAGGCATGGTTACAGAGTTAAAGGGAGTGTTGATATCGGACGCCAGAGCGCGCGACCGGCGCACCGTTTCTGCCGCCAGGAAGCCGCCGGGAGTAATGGTGATGCCTTTGAAATGAATGCTTGTAGGCGGCTCGCTGACGGCCTTTTGGGTTTCCTGAAGGGTCATGCTGGTATTGAGCAGGTTGGCCTTCAAGTCGGTCACGTCGGTGCTCAGCTGGCCGACAGTCTGTTGCTGCTGGCTGGCGGCGGCCTGCGCGGCGTCGGCCTTGGTGGCGGCGGCACTGGCAGTGGACTGCACCTGCTGTACGGCCTGATCCCGGCGCTGTAAGGTGTCGCGCAATTCCTGAATCTGTTGCTGCTGCTGGGCGATTGCCGATTGTTGGGCAGCGATCGCATCCCGAAGGGCTTGAACGTCGGCCGCCGTGATCGTGGCTGGCCGGGCTTTCTTTTTGGGCGGGGTACTGGTCTGTGCGAACAGCGCACAGGCCAGACACACAAAAACGCTTACTTTATAAATGGACTTCATTCCATTTTCTCCTTTTTGTACAAAACTCGTTTGTTTCCGAGGATCCCGAAACGCACATACAGCCCCTGAGCGCCAGTTATGGGTTCCTGCTGCTGCGTGATGGCCTTTCTCTGCCGGCCGCGTCGCTAGCGAGCGGAGCGCGGAGAGCATCACAGGTGTTCCAGATTGGAATTGGTAGACTTTTTGGTTCTATCGGCGCAGTGTTACAGGACGGTTACAAAAGGGTGAATTTCTGATGAATGACCGCCGAGCTGCGCAGGAACGGGGCAGCGAGCCTTCTTTTTTTCGAGGTTGGCGGTCCGGGTTGCGACTTCAAGCGCAAAGCAAGAAGTTCCAATCCGCCAACAAACTCATTTATCGAGCGGGTGTACACTGGTGGTCAGATTTTTGGCCATCACCGCGGAGCGCCCCCCTGCCTCTTTCTGCGGTCGGTAGCGTGTCTATGCACAAATGTGCTGAAGCCGGTCGCAGCAGCACGAATTGTCAAATCCGGTGCGCCGGCTTTCTGGCTGCGGTGTGTTTGGGCCTGACATTGTGCTGCGGGCGGTCGACGGCGCAGGGTACGCCGGAAAATGGTTCTACATCCTCAGTGCCGGCGCAGCATGGCGAAGAGATCGCTTCGCACGACCAGCCGGCAACCTTAAAGGTGAACGTGAAATTGGTCGTGATACGCGCGGTGGTGCGTGACGCGCAGGGGCATCCCGTAGGCAACCTTCACAAGGAAGATTTTGAGATCTTCGACAAGGGCAAGCCGCAGGTCATTTCACAATTCGAAGTCGAACAACCAGGAACGCGCTTGGTGAAGGCGCAGCAAGACCATGCCGAGGAACCGGAGGACATTGCCGCGGGAGTTCTGCCCGCTCCAGCGAGTACTGCGGTCCTGCCGGAACGGTTCGTAGCCTTTTTGTTCGACGATGTTCACCTGGAGTTCGGTGATCTGGCGCGAGTGCGGGAAGCGGCGGAGCGCCATCTCGCGACTTTGCGGCCTACGGATCGAGTAGCTGTTTTTACCACATCCGGCCAGAACCAGCTGGATTTCACGGATGACCGGGCGAAATTGCGGGATGCGCTGCTCCATTTGCAGCCGCGGCCGATTGTGGGCCAGCACCACGATTGTCCCGACATCGGTTATTACCAGGCCGATCTGATTGTTAACAAGAACGATCTCAATGCGCGAGGGCTGGCCGTACAGGAGGCCATCGATTGTGCGCCGAGGAACCAGCAAGGCCAGCCCGTCGGAAATCCAGCGGCGACGGTGGACATGCTCAGCCAGGCGGCGCTGGCCGAGGGAGACCACGAAAGCCTGGTCGCGATGGGGGTTCTGAAAGGCGTTGTGGGCACGGTGGCCCGCATGCCCGGCCAGAGAAGCGTGGTGCTGATTTCGCCCGGCTTCATCGTTCCCACGCTGGAATACGAATTCAACGAAATCGTGGACCGCGCGCTGCGCGCGCAGGTGATCGTGAACACTTTCGACGCGCGCGGGTTGTACGTGGTGATCCCCTTCGGCGACGCCAGTCACGGACTTTCGGTGTCGTCAGGCACGACGAATATTCCACCCGCAGGCAAAGGATTGATCCTGGTTGACGCCGCGTCGGCCTAAGATGAGCTGCTGGAGTCGCTCGCCAACGGAACCGGGGGCAATTTCTTTCACAACAATAACGACTTTGATGAGGGCTTCCGGCGGGTGGCCGAGACGCCGGAATATTCCTACGTTCTGGCCTTTGCGCCGCAAAACCTGAAACTGGACGGCAGCTTTCACAGCTTGAAGGTGAAGCTTGCCAACCCGCAAAAGCTCAGCGTGCAGGCGCGCCAGGGATATTTTGCGCCCAAGAACTTTACCAATCCCGACGAACAGGCGAAGCAGGAAATCGCCGACGCCATGTATTCGCAGGAAGAGATCCATGATCTTCCGGTCAAACTGCACACCCAGTTTTTCAAACAGAGCGAGGAGCAGGCCCAATTGATAGTGCTGGCGCATGTCGACGTGCAACGGTTGCATTTTCGCAAAGCGGACGGCCGCAATAATGACGTGCTGACCTGCGTTTCGGCGTTGTTCAACCGCAACGGAAATTTCGTTCAAGGCACGGAAAAAACGGTCACGATGCATTTGCGAGACGAAACCCTCGATCACAAGCTGGGCTCGGGAATCACGCTGAAGACCAGTTTTGACGTGAAACCGGGCAGCTATCTGGTGCGGTTGGTGGTGCGCGATTCGGAAGGGAAGTTGATGTCGGCAGAGAACGGAACGGTTGAAATCCGCTAAGGCGTGGAGATGTTTTATGCCTAGTCACAAGAGTCTTTTTTCGCTCACGACTTTTCTTGCTTTGTTCGCCGGCGGTGTTGCATGGGCACAGCAGGAGCCCTCCGCAGGGCCTTCGGGTGTCCCAGTCATTCGCGCGGAAACCCGGCTGGTGCTTGTCGATACGGTCGTGACCGACAAAAAAGGAAATTACCTTCGCGACCTGCAGCAGAAGGATTTTCGCGTTTGGGAAGACGGGAAAGAACAGCCGGTGAGCAGTTTTTCCTTCGAAGAAAGCAGTGCGGCGGCGAATCCGCAGCCGCATTACATGGTTCTGTTCTTTGACAACTCGACCATGGACTTCGGCGATCAGGCGAAGGCGCGCGACGCGGCCGCGAAGTTCATCGACGCGAATGCCGGGCCGGGCCGCTTGATCGCGATCGCCGATTTTGGCGGGAGCGTGCGCATCACGCAAAATTTCACGGCTGACGCGCAGCGGCTGAAGCAGATTGTGATGGGAATCAAAACGTCGGCGGTTTCGCCGAACGGCGACGCGTCGGCAACGCTGGCATCGGTGGGGGCGTTTCCAAGCTCGCCTTCGTTTTCCAATCTGGAAGCGGATTTCGGCATTCACACCGTATTGATTGCACTGCGCAGCCTGGCCAAAGGGCTGGCAAGCGTGCCGGGGCGAAAAACGGTAGTGATGCTTACTTCGGGGTTTCCGCTCGACTTCGAGCAGCAGTCGGAAGTGGCGGCGGTGATCGATAGCTGCAACAAGGCGAACGTGGCGATTTATCCCATCGATGTGCGGGGATTGGTGGCGCCGGTTCCGGGTGGACCGGCGGGTGAGTTACGAACTCCGCGCGCTCATGTGGCAGCGATCATGCCGGTGAGTCTTCGCTCGGATATTGGCCGCTCCACTTTAAAGCTGGCCGCCTGGGCTGAACCTGTCGAGATGTTTTCGCCTCAGCATGGGGGCGGCGGCGGAGGCGGTGGGGGTGGAGGTGGCGGTCACGGCGGAGGCGGAGGTACCGGTGGAGGCGGAAGCGGAGGACATGGGGGAGGCGGAACGACGGGCGGCGGTGGAACGTCGGGGGGTGGGCATGGAGGCGGAACTTCGGGCGGCGGGGTGGGCAATCCCGGCTATAGCGTGTATGGAAACCCCAATGCACAGCCGCGGGTGATTGTGCCGCAGATTCCCCCCAGCGTTTCGGACAATCAGCAGGTTTTGTATCAACTGGCCGATGGCACGGGCGGATTTGTGATCGTGAACACCAACGATCTGGTGGGTGGGATGCAGCGCATTGCCAACGATCAGAACCAGTACTATCTGCTCGGCTATAAGCCGCCGGTTTCAGAAGATGGAAGCTGCCACACGTTGCGAGTGAAAGTGGAGCGGGGAGGCACCAGCGTGCGCGCGCGGAGCGGGTACTGCAACGCCAGGCCGCTCGATCTGCTGGCGGGCAACCCGATCGAGAAAGATCTGGAAACCCGCGCGGCCGGAGAAATGAAGGGCAACGTTTCGGCGCGGATGCAGGCGCCATTTTTCTACACTTCGCCGAATACGGCGCAGGTGCACCTGGCGGT
>DATLKM010000115.1:0-9738 GCA_035538435.1 Binatia bacterium | reverse complement strand
AGCAGTCGGGCACGCCGTATTTCTGCTTCAAGGACCTCGACGAGAACAAGCCCACAGGCTCGATCAGAATTCGCGTCGAAACCATAGATTATTTCCTCCGCCGCTATCGCGAGGAAGTCATTCGCAAGCGCAAGGCCGGCGAAGACATCGAAGCGCAGCTGGCCGCGCTGGAAGCGCAATTGCGGCGCGAGAAATCCGGCGCAGAAATGCCGCCGGCTTCGCCAGAGTGGGAACGCGAAGCCCAGGAGATGGCGGCAGACTAAGACTCCGATTGCCGATCCCGCAGTTATACGCGTGTAGTGTCTCTTGCAGGGTGCCTTTCCCGCGCCAAGAGTGGCGCACGTTGGCGCTTGACTTTCAAAATTCTGCAACTCCGTTGCCCCTGAAATAATCAATGCCTTTGTGAACGTTACCGCTTAAGGCGTGGAGGATTAATCGCGTGGCGACCGTCCCCAAGTTTCGTATTGACGTTGACATCCACAACCTGCTGATGAAGTCTGCACCAGGCCCGGTTCTTGTGCCCTCCCCGAAAGGCATGACCTTACCCGAACCGGTGTTCCCCCAGTATCCGGAAAAGCTCGCCGATCCCGGCCCTGAAGTTCCTCCGGAAAAGCGTGACTGGAGCATGAGCCAGGTTTACCGCTCCATGCGCGGCTGGCTGTTTCCCTACATTCGCTCGCGTGTCCTCCCCGGCGAATTTCATCCCATCACCGCGTATCTCTTTCTCGAATACAAGTGCAATCTCGACTGCTGGTACTGCTGGGCCTTCAACAACAAAGTCAAGGGCATGACCGAGGACGTAGCGCGCCGCTCTATCGACTGGCTGCATGACCACGGTTGCCGCGTTCTGGCGCTCATGGGCGGCGAGCCGCTGCTTCGGCCGCAATTCGCGCACAAGGTCGTGAACTACGCCGCGAAAAAGGGATTCTGGATCTACATCGGCACCAATGCGCGCTTATTGCGCCCCGACGTCGCGGATCGCCTCGGCGACGCCGGCGCCTCCGTCTTCAATTTCGCCGTCGATTCCTGGGATGAAAAGCCCAGCCTGCCGAAAGCGCTGGTGCCGGTGCGCAAGCATCTCGAACACCTGCTTCGAAAGCAATATGTCTACGGCTACATGGTGTTTTTCAACATGAACATCTGCCGCAACAACACCGAAGACATTCGTACGCTCACTGAATACGCGCACGATCACCGCATCGCCACCGACTATCACATCAACGAAACGCCCATGCTCGAGCAGGACGAGCACTTCAAGCACCTCTCCGATAACCCAACCTATATCCGGCCGCAAGACTGGCCCGAGATCGATTCGCTGGTCGATTACCTGATCGACGTCAACAAGAAGGGCTATCAGATGGTTAACTCCGTCCAGCGCTTGCAGGAGATCAAGGCCTTCGTCCGTATGGCCAGCGGCCCGGAGCTGAAGCGCGTCGGCTGGAATGGCGATGGAACAGGAACCAACGGAAACATCGCCAAACATCTGGAAGGCACGCCGGGAATCGTGCAGGACGCCAATGGCGAACTTCACTTCGCCGAGTGGAGCTGCCGCGCCGGCCAGAACAACGTGATCATCCGCACCGATGGCACCGTGGCCCCGTGTTTCCCCATGTACGCCTCGACCTACGATTGGGGAAACATCGACGAACACAAGTTCGAAGAGAAGCAGCTGGCGTCGATGAAGTCCACATGCCAGCAGCACTGCTTCTCCACGCTCAACCACAACCTGGCCTACTGCTACAACGACGCGCGCGTGATCAAGTTTGTGTGGACGAACCTGGTCACCAACCGCATGAAAGGCGGGGCCAGGAGCTTCGAGGACTAGAAGTCCTCGCCAACACGTTAATCCCACCCGCCGAAAACCGCGGCGGGTGCCTCGCCATACCAAACCGGCGCGTCGGCCAAGCCGCCGGCGCCTCCGCTGTCGGCGTGCACGCACATGCGGCCCGCGCGGACCACAGGCCCGGTGCGGTCTTGAGTAGTGAATGGACGTGGCCACGCGGCAGGCAGCGAATTCGGCGTCAGCTCAACGTGCGGATCGAGCTTCGCAGCGGGAGCGGATTGCACGATCAACGCGACTTTTTCGCCGACGAGAAATGGCTCCGTTCAAGGCACGATCTCCATCATCGACAGCGCCTCTTCCAATCCGCAAGTGATCGAACTGCTGGGCACAGGAACGTAGGGTGCGGACAATTTCCTGGTCCAAGCCGTGATAACATCCGGCCAGTGGCCACCGCGCGAAATAATCCTGAACTTCCCGATCGGCCTGACCGGCTGGTTTCAGCCGCGCCCGTGGAAGACGATTCCACATTTGAATTAAAGCTGCGCCCCCAGCGGCTCAGCGAATTCATCGGTCAAAATAAGGTCAAGGAAATTCTTGACGTGGCCATCCAAGCCGCCCGCTCACGAGGCGAAGCCATGGACCACGTTCTGCTCTATGGCCCTCCTGGCCTGGGCAAGACCACGCTGGCCAACATCATCGCCAACGAACTGGGTGTGCATTTTCAGCCCACCGCCGCGCCGCTGTTGCAGATCAAGGGCGACCTGACCGCCATCATTACCAACCTTCAGGAAAAGCAGGTCCTCTTCATCGATGAAATTCACCGCCTCCAGCCCGTGCTCGAAGAATTGCTCTATTCCGCGCTGGAAGATTACAAACTCGACATTATTATTGGCCAGGGCCCCTCAGCCCGCACCCACACCCTGGAAGTGAAGCCGTTCACCTTTATCGGAGCAACCACGCGGGCGGGACTGATCTCCGCCCCCTTGCGCGCGCGCTTCGGCATCGTTCTGCGGCTGGAGTTTTACACGGCGGAAGATTTGCGCATCATCGTCGAGCGCTCCGCCGAAATCCTCGGCGTCCAGGTCGACCGCGAAGGCGCCCTGGAGATTGCCAGCCGCTGCCGCGGCACGCCCCGAATCGCCAACCGCCTGCTGCGCCGCGTCCGCGATTACGCTCAGGTCCGCGGCGCAGGAAGAATTGACCTTCCCACCGCTCAGGCCGCTCTCGCCATGCTGGAAGTCGACAAATACGGCTTCGACGAAGTCGACCGCCGCCTGCTGCTGACTATCATCGAGAAATATCAGGGCGGCCCGGTCGGCGTGAACACGCTCGCCGCCATCCTTGCCGAAGAACCCGACGCCATCGAGGAAATCTACGAACCGTTCCTCATGCAGATCGGCTTCCTCAACCGCACCCCCCGCGGCCGTGTAGCTACACAGCTGGCTTACGAACACTTCGGCATCACACCCAACCGCCGCCAGAGCCTGCTGTTTTAGAAATCGCTCGGGTTTGCGCCGGCCTTTCAGTGCGCCGGAAACCACCGAATATCCGCCAAACTTGGGCCCGGGATTAGTCCCGACGGGTCTTTGTTACAAAAACCGGACAACAAACGTTTTGTTGTGCCGAATGTCTCCGATTGGTGTATCTTGCTTGTTTTCGCTGTGAGGGGGGAAGGCGGAGCGTTTGTCCGGGCGTTTGGCGCATTTCATACATTCAAATCTTCCCGCATTGGTATTGGCTTGGGTGCTTCTAACTCCTCCACCGCCGTACTATGCGCTGGCGATTTCTGCGCCGACATCGCCCGCCGGGCAGCAACAGTCCAATCCCACCCCGCAAGCTCCGCCCGTCCGCAATCCCCAGAACATCCCGCAAAACCCTCCACCGGCAGTTCCGAACCCGCCGCCGGAAGGCAAGGTCACGCCGCCTTCGCAACAAAATCCGCCTGCATCGGCGCAGGAACCCGAACCTCCCATCAAGAATCCTGAAGCCCGGCCCGGGCCGCCCGCGCCAGTCCCGCCTCCTTCATTAACCATCCCTCGCCTTCCCCACCCGCCTGCCCTCGAAGATTTCTTGACCATGCAGCCGGAAGGCGAAATTGCCCGGCAGATGGCCCAGGTGACTGGCTTTATCCAACGCAACCCCCACAATGGGGAGAAAGTCTCCGAGCAAACTTTCGCCTATCTCGGCTACGACCAGAAAAATCTTTACATCGTATTCGTCTGCTTTGACGATCCCAAAAAAGTCCGCGCCCGCATGTCGCGGCGCGAAGATATCTACGACGACGATCAGGTCGAGGTGATGCTCGATACCTTTCATGACCGCCGCCGCGCCTACGCCTTTCAAACCACCCCCCTCGGCGTGCAGTGGGACGCAATCTGGACCGAAGCTCCGCGCGCGGAAGTAAGCGGCAATTTCGATACTTCCTTCGATACCGTCTGGGATTCGCGCGGCAAGACTACAAAAAATGGATTCGTAGTCTGGATCGCAATTCCATTTAAGAGCCTGCGTTTCCCGCCCACCCGGCGGCAGGACTGGGGAATCATTCTCTATCGCGGAATCTACCGCAAGAACGAGGACTCGTTCTGGCCCTGGATCAATCGCAGCCTTGAAGGCCGCCTCGGCCAGGAAGCGACCTTACAAGGACTCGAAGGCATTTCACCCGGCCGCGATCTGGAATTGATTCCCTATGGCATTATGCGCGGTTATCGCGCCCTCGACACCCGCGATCCCTACAATCCTTTTTTTCAGAATGCGGTGGCGCAGGGGCAATTCGGCTTGGACGCGAAGTACGTCATCCACGACCATTTTGTCCTCGATCTTACCGCCAATCCCGATTTCAGCCAGGTTGAATCCGAAGATCCCCAGATCACGGTCAACCAGCGCTTCGAGGTTTATTTCCCGGAAAAGCGCCCGTTCTTTCTGGAGAACGAAGACTACTTCCGCACTCCCTTCGATTTATTTTTTACCCGCAACATTCAGGATTTATCCGCGGGAATTCGCCTCACGGGAAAAGAAGGCCCGTACTCCATCGGGATCATGGCCACCGACGACCGCGCCCCCGGCCTCGCCGTCCCCAGCGTCTGCCCCGCAACGTCGCCCATCTGTTCTGACAGTCTTTACGGGACGCGCTCTTACTTCACCATCGCGCGCGCGAGTCGCGACCTCTTCAAGCAGTCGAGCGTCGGTGTAATTTATTCCGATTGGGAATGCCCCACCACGGGAGAGTTCAACCGCGTCGGCGGCGCCGATACCCGGCTCAAGCTAAATCCCAACTGGACCCTCGAAGGACAGGCCGTCACCAGTTCGAGCAATCTCCTCGGACTGAACGCCGCCAATTTGCAGGGCACGTGCGAAGACAATCTCTACCCCTTCAGCTCGGGAAATTTCGGGAACGGAAATTACTTCGCCGGCCCCGCCGATCGGGTCGATCTGCGCCGCAACGGCCTCCATCTCCTCGTAAACGCTTCCTACGAGGACATTAGCCCAGGCTTCATCACCGTCCCCGGTTTCGTGAATCGCGTCGACATCCGGCAAAGCGAGGAGCACGACGGATATTTCTTCCGCCCCAAAAAAGGATGGGTTACAGCGTGGGGCCCGGCCATCTACAACCACAACACCTGGGACCACGAAGGCACCCGCCTCGACACCGATTACGAGCCTTATCTGACGGTGATCGGCCGCGGGCAAACGATCATGCAGTTCGTCCCTTACGAGGAAACACGCGAGCGCCTGCGCCCACAGGACTTCGCCTTCCTCGGGTTGCCCGGCGTCGCCGGCAATTACGATTACCATGAGCATCGCACCGGCACAAAGTTCTCCACCGGATACTTTCCCAAAGTCACCGTCGGCGCGGGTTATTTCTGGGGCGATGGAGCAAATTTTGTGCCCGCTCAAACTTCCATGCCGCAATCCCTGCTTTCCCGCCTCAATACCGGCACGGCCACCGTCACGTTTCGCCCCATGAAGCCGCTCAAGATCGAAAATACATATCTGTTCGAGCGCCTGCGTGCCACCCAGGCCGAGTATCTCGCCGCCCTCTCGCAAGCGCCGCCGGGCACTGTTCTCGGCAAGGGCATTTTCAATAACCACATCGTGCGCAGCAAATGGAACTGGCAATTCACCCCCGCGCTCTCTTTGCGCCTGATCATGCAATACAACTCAGTGCTGGCGGATACGCCGGAAAATACCTTCTATCCCTACACCTACCTGCCCACGCAAAAAGAATTCAACGCTGACTTCCTGCTTACTTATCTTGTCCATCCCGGTACAGCCATTTACGTCGGTTACAACAGCGATCTGCAAAATCTGGATCATGACCTCGCCCCCGGCCCCCTCGGCCCCGCAGGCCTCTTCACTTCCAGGGGATACATCAACGACAGCCGCCAGTTCTTCGTAAAAGTGTCGTATTTGTTCCGCTTCTGACTTGCAAGAGCCGCTACTGTGGCGCGGGCCGGCTGAATGCTGAGTGCTGGGCGCTGAATGCCAAAAAGGCTGGCCATTGCTGAATCCTGGGCCCTTCCGGTAGAATCAAATGATTCGCGTTGAGGTCTGAACTATCATGAAAGCAGCCATCCATCCTTCTTATAACGAAGTCCGCGTGCACTGTGCTTGCGGCAACACGTTTACCACCCGGTCAGCCCATAAGGGCGACATTTCGGTTGAAATCTGCTCCGCCTGCCATCCTTTCTTCACCGGCAAGCAGAAGCTGGTTGATACCGCCGGTCGGGTCGAGCGTTTTCGTCGCAAATATGCCAAGGCTGCGGAAACCACGAAGAAATAAGCCCGAGCCTCGCGAAGATCGACAGCCCCCGCCTCGGCGGGGGTTTTGTTTTGCGGGGGACGATAAAATAGGCCTGTGAAGAAGTTCTGGGACAATTCCGGCGAGTGCGGCGTGAGCGTCTCCGGCGGGGATGCGACGGGGCCCGCCGCGAAGACACTTGTCCGACAGCCTGCCCTACTGAAGCCCGTCCCCGCCACCCTTCAGATCGGCAACATCGCCATCCGCCCAGCAACCGTCCTCGCCCCCATGGCTGGCGTCACTGACACCGTCTTTCGCCGCTTCATCCGCAACCTCGGCGGCTGTGGCCTTATCATGACCGAGTTCACCTCGGCTGACGGAGTCCTTCGCAAAAAAGATCAAAAGGCCAAACGGTATCTCCATTTCTATGAAGACGAGCACCCGATTTCCGCCCAGCTTTTCGGCAGCAATCCACAGGTGATGGCCGAAGCCGCCCGCATGGTCGAAGGCCTTGGCTTCGATCTGGTCGATCTCAATCTCGGCTGCCCCGCAAAGAAGGTCGTCAAGTGCAACGGCGGATCGGGGCTGCTGCGCGACTTGCCCGCCATAGGCCGCATTTTCGAAGCCGTGAAAGACGCAGTGCGCATCCCCTTCACTGTAAAATTTCGCGCCGGCTGGAACGACAACGAGATCGTCTGCGTCGAACTGGCGCGCATGGCCGAGTCCTGCGGCCTCTCCGCTGTCGCCCTCCACGCCCGCACGCGCGAGCAGGGCTATAGCGGCAACGCGCGCTGGGAGTGGATCGCCGCCGTGAAAGACGCCGTAAAAATTCCCGTCATCGGCAACGGCGACATCCGCACCCCTGAAGACGCCTGCTCCATGGTCGCGCAAACCGGTTGCGACGCCGTGATGATTGGCCGCACGGCGCCGTCGAACCCCTGGATATTCCGCCAAATTCAGCAATATTGCGCGGGAATCGGCGATGGAGGTGAATTGCCCGGTACAAGCGGCTACGACCAGCCCTCCGAAGCCGACCGCTACGAAATGATCCGCACTTACTTCTCCATGCTGATCGAAGAAGAACTGCCTGATGCCATCGGCAAAATGAAGCAGTTCGCCTCCTGGTTCACCCACGGCGTGCCCGGCGGCGCGCACCTGCGCAAGGAAATTTACGAATCGAAGAGTGACGTCGAAGTTCTGACTCGTGTAGAGAACTTTTTCGAAGCCAAACTGTACGGCCTGAAACCGGCGGCGTTGACCGAGGCCGAGGCGGCACTGGTCCGCCAAACTTAGCGCAAAAGAAAAACTCCACAGCACACATGCCGTGGAGTCCAGTGCAGGTCGATTCGCGTCAAAGCACCGTCACTGCAATCCTCACTCCGGGGTGCCTCAGGTTAAACAGGAAATATCCCCCATCCACAAAATCGATGTAGCAGTTGTCGTTGTAAGACCACCCGTGCGGCCAAGCGTCCACGATTTCAAAATTGTAGCCGCCGTAGGCGAAGTGCGGTCGCCCGCCAACCATCTCTACATGCCGGATGGCGAAGTGATGGTCATGGCCGAAATGGGCGTGGAAACGCTGGTCGTCAATGCGACGCATATCACGGTGCTCCGCGTGTTCATCATGCCGCTCTTCCTGACGGGCGTCGTCCCGATGTTCCTCCCGATGCTCGTCCTGAGCCAGCGCTCGAAGCGCCCCGCCCAACAGGAACGCTGCGCACACTCCAGCCACTGCCAAATATCTCTTCATAGTGAGTCCTCTCTACAATTGATTCGGAATGAGGAGCGCTTCCCGCGCTCCGTGTCGTCACCGCGTGACCTATTGCAGATGCCGATCACACGCTTACAGTTGCCACTGTCTGAATTCTATGGAAGGCCCGCTCGCACACCTGTAAAGTTTTGTCACTTCAACGCTCCGTGGTTGCCGCTTTTGATTACGGTTTCTTGGTGTTCATCTTTCCGGTGTCTTCTTTTTCCACATACGCCCACGGCGTCTCCGGATCGTGCGTGAAGACCGTCAGCCATTTCTCTGGAATTGCCCGCGCATAATACCGCTTCCTGCTCTCGATGGTTTGAAGAGGGTAGAGATCGAATCCCATGCCCCACGCGACATCAATGTGAGCGGTGGTGGGAATGAGGTCGGAAATATAGCAGGCCGTGGCCGCAACTGAATGCAGGCGCCCTGCTTCGGCCTGTTTTTGGGAAAGGTGGGGATTTTGATTTCCCCGAACAATCACTCCCATCATGCTGGCCGTATGCCCGGGAAAAACCTCCACAAAAATTCCGGGCACAACCTCTTCGCCGCCTTTCAGTAGCGTCATCCGGCCAGACGCAACCAGCGGATCGTAGTTATCGGGAATGTAGCTGATCGAGTCGCGCTCACTCGGCTTGCGCGCGTATTGCCATTCGCCCTCGGGCGCATAATATCTGGCGCGCGGAAATGTTGGCACGATTTTGCCGCCCTTGTCCCGCACCGTGTTCCACCCGCAATGATCAAAGTGCAGATGCGAATTGATGACGACATCGATATCCTCAGGTGCAACGCCAGCCGCAGAGAGGTTGTCGAGCAACTTCGCCGGCTGCCCGTAAAACTTGATCATGCGCTCGGAGAGCTTGTTGCCCATACCGGTTTCAACCAGCACATTCTGCCTGCCGGTGCGTATCAGCAGCGAGTTCAATCCGGAGGTGACGTAATTGTTGTCGTCGGCTTTGACTCTGCGCGACCACATGACTTTGGGAATCACGCCGAAGAATGCGCCGCCATCAAGCGGATAAGTGCCGTCAGAAAAAACGCTGAGTTCAAAGTCGCCGAGCGTGAGGGTAGGCATGCAGACAGTGTGCCACAGAGGGACGGGCGTTTTAACGGGAGAGTTGTTAGGCTTGACTCTTTATGGAGCGCCCTGCCAGCGTGACCGTGATCGCGACCTTCTTCTGGCTCGTCGCAGCCTATCTCGTGACGGTCGGCATCGCCGGGCTCATCTCGCCGGGAACGATCTTGCTCGCGCGGGCTGCCGGCATCTCTTATGGGAGAGAACTGACCGGACCGGAGACCGCAATTTCTGTGGGCCTGGGGTGGGCGTTGGTCGGTGGGGGCCTTTATCGTTTGCAGAACTGGGCGCGTTGGTGCGCCCTGGTGATTATGGCGCTCGGCATTGCCGGCTCAGTTCCTGCGGTTTCTGCCGCCGCGCGCGACCTGGGCTGGAGGTTCTTCTGGTAT
>DATLKM010000114.1:0-2810 GCA_035538435.1 Binatia bacterium | reverse complement strand
CGCCGTCCTGCTACGGGGTTGTAGGAAGTTCGGGGTGGATGGGAAGCCCAGAAATCCAGTTGGGGTTGTTGAGGAGCTGTATATCGGTTTGAGGAGATTTCACCGCGAGCGGGCTTGTTCGGCCAAGTGGGTACCGATATGTATGAGGTTGTCGGCAATGACCCCGAGTCCTACCCAACGCCGAATGCCGGCCGGTCCTTTATAGAGGGACCGACGCAGCCCGTGCCGGCGCTTGAGTACACTGATGCGGCCTTCGCATCCAGTGCGCCACTTCTGCAGTTCCTTGAACCAACGCTGCTTCTGCCGCTGTTTGCGGGTAGGGCTTTTGGTGTCGTGGCTTGCTATTGAGACCCTGCGGACCCCCATCTCCTCAGCCTGAGACTCGTTGGCGGCTGAGAAGAATCCGGGGTCCGCCGCCACTCGCTCGGGCGCGCGTCCGAACTGCGCTACGTGTTGCTCCAGACACCCTACCAGCAGGGTCGAATCCGCCGGCCGCTGTTCGCATACTTGGTAATGCGTCACGATCTGGTTCTCCGCCTCTTGAATCAGGACCAGTTTGCCGAACTCGTTGGGCTTATGCGCCTTGCCCTTGCGAATCACTTCGGTATGCGTCTCAAAAATGCTGAGCAGCTTTCCTTCGGCCTTGGTGTTGCCGCGCAGCACTCGCTCGCGCGTCTGGCGCATCACCTGCTGGACCCGGGGAATCATCTGATCCAGTTGCTGCTTGGCTGTATGCAATGCCGCCCGATGGCCTCGCCGCAGGCGTCCGGCCATGGCGCGCGAAAACTTCTTGGCTTGGCCGGTCACTCGGCTGGTGATTTCCAATAGTTGGAGGTAAGCCTTCTTCATCTTCTGCCGGCCTTGCTCGGTCTTGTTCCGGCTGGCGCGTGCAATCGCCAATACCTTCAGCTTGGCGGACCGGCTGCGGTCCCGCATCTGCTTGCCCACCTTGCCCATCACCGCTGCGACTTTCTTCATGATGCGCGTCAGAACGCGTACACCGTCGCCCAGCAAGGTGCTATCGGTCGGATAGTGGATATCGGTTTCCACCACGGTGGTATCGACCCGCATCTTACGACCCGTGGCGATCTGGTTTTCCTGGGCGATCTCTACCACTCGCTGATGCAGCTTTTCGATCACTTCCGGCCCCAGCTGCCGCGCCAGGTTGCCCATCGTCCGGTCATCGGGAACCTTTTCGCCGCCGATTCGCGTGAATTCGCGGTACACCAGATTGCAGCGCACTTCCCGCGCCAGCGTTTCGTAGCTCCAATCCCGCACATGCTTCAGCAGCAGCATGCGGAGCACCACCTCGGCTGGTGTGGCCTTGCGGCCACGTGTCTTGCTCTTCTTGCAACGTTTGGCTAATTCTTGCTGGACGAGGAGCAGCAGGGCGTCATCTTCCAACGCCTTGTCGGCGTGACGCATCCAGGGTTCCCAGAGGTCCTCCACCGCCTCGGCGATGAAGCCATCGGCGAAATTTCGCTGTAGGCGACGCGCGGCGATCACGGCTTGCGCTCCTCATGGTGGGCTTGCGCGCGGTCCAGGCGCAACAAGAACTGATTCAGTTCGCTGATGGCCTCCAGATTCCGTTTGAAATCGCGGTAGTCTTCAATCGCCTTGCGAACCTGCGGAACTTGTTCCGGGCGCAGACTGACCTGGCGCGTCTTTCCGCCGGGATAACCCACTGTGAGAACCCAGAGCGGATGGCCCTGGCCGCGAGCACATTTCAAACATCCGGAAGAGTGATACACGTCGCGTTGGAGCAACGAGCCGCGCAGAACGCCCGTTGCGGGGCCGAGTTGGGCCGCGAGTTTCTCTCGCTTACGGATGGCCTGCGATCGTGTCATCGATAATGATGATACGACATTATGGAAATCTAGTCAATACATTTTCTCAATAAAATGTTGTTGTTCTGCAGATGTTGGGCGACATCTGATCGCGGTCACGGGGAAGGGGGACGACGCTCGTTCCAGCCGACACGGGCCCGCTGCCCCCATGGAAATACGCAGCTTAGGTACCGAATTTTAAGTGGGAAAGTAGCTAGCGCTGCTAGCGCGTTGTGGACGGCGACTCTCATTCGAGGAGCGGCTGATTCAGTCAGGGGGTGGAATTCGTGCAGTATCGGATGGCACTTGCTCTTGCCGCGGGCCTGTTTGCGATTGCATTTATGGCTCCCCTCTACGCAGAATCCCAATCGACCCAATACCTGCCCACGATTTCTTTCTTCCTCCAGCCGCACGTCTACCAGACGAATTGGTTCCCCAGCCTCTACTTGGCCGCTTTTGTGGCTCTGGTTTGGGCGGGCTACCGGTTACGGCTCCGCCAGCTTCAGCGGGAATCCAGGCAGCTTCGGGACCTGGTCGAAACCATTCCGGCGATGGCTTGGACTGCTCTTCCGGACGGGTCTAATGAATTCGTCAACAGACGTTGGGCGGAGTTTACAGGTCTTTCTGCGGAGGATACGGCCGGTTCCGGTTGGACGGGTGCGGTTCACCCCGAAGACCGGCAGCCCTATTTGGAGAGGTGGCGCGCAGCCGTGGCTGCCGGCGAGCCGGTGGAATCGGAGGTGCGCTTTCGGTGCGCGGCAGACGGGGCATATCGCTGGTTTCTTCTTCGCGGCGTCCCCCTGCGAGATGCAGATGGAAAAGTTCTCAGGTGGTATGGAACTCTCACCGACATCGATGACAGAAAGCGCGCCGAGGAGGCTCTGAAGCGAACAGAGGCTTACCTGACCGAAACGCAGAAGCTGACTCATACCGGTACTTTTGTCGCTGATCCGACGACGGCGCCCTTGTATTGGTCGGAAGAAC
>DATLKM010000113.1:0-35258 GCA_035538435.1 Binatia bacterium | reverse complement strand
CGGGCCATTAAATACTGCTTTCCGCGGATGTCCTGCATGGCGCCGACAATCTGAATCGGCAGGCCCATGTGCAGAGCTTCCCGGACATCCTTGGTCAAAAACGTGCCTACATGGGCGTCCACAACGCCGTTCTGTCCGCTGATTAGCAGGTGCATGCCAACAGGGCTTCCGGCAACGTGCTTAGTGACTACTTCCTGCACGACCCCAGTGATGGTGACTTCGTGAGACCGGTCGTAATAGGGGCCAAAATGCTGGCCGTTGGCTGTATCCGCCGGTTGGGCGCTTAGGGGCGCCGCGAGGATCGCAACGAGCATGCCTGTGAGCAGGCCGGCGATCAGGGACGTGGGTTTGCTGGTGAAACAACGCCTCATCGAGTTCTCCTTCCAAAAATTTTTTTGGTTGTGGTTTGCGGGACTGGGGCTCCCATTTTGGTGCGGCTACACACGCCACCGCCTCGGAGGTTCGTGGTGAACCTTGCCGGTATTTAGTTTTTTCTGAACTGGGTTTGCAAAAAACCTGGAAACTGGGTTTGCACGCTGATTATGTTCTGGACGTTACACAGGGTCAATTGCCGGTACCACTATAGGTATTTCCCGTTTTGGTACGCCAGCGGCAAATTTACGCGGGTGTAACGAAAGTAATCACTTCGTTGCTATTGCGTGGGCGAATCGGTCAGGAATTCGATCACGCTATTGTGGTGGAAAGGGCGGACGACTGCCCCTTTTTTGTCCTTTATTCCTTAACAGTCTTTTCACACAAGGTTGGTAGCCTGAGATTGGATCGAGATGCCTTTACGGAGGTGTTTATGATTCCTCTTTCTCCTGCCGCTTCGGGCGATCCCGCCTGGGGCGATGGTTCTGCAAATCTTCCACGAACAATCAACTGGATCCGGACGCGGAAATCCGAATTGGCTTTGAGCGGCGAAGCGACTGGTACGCTGCACAAAGCGAGTTTCTGGTCCGAATGTTATTGGGCTGAAACACCGGCGGGGCGATGGAAGTTTCGCCGGGCGGGATTTTTAATGAGTGGAGCGGAGATCGTCGACGAAGTTTCGGGGCAGACGGTGGCGATTTACAAGGCGGGCTGGGGCAGGAAGGGCGTGCTTACCTTCACCGACGGAGAGATGTATGAACTGAGCGCCAGCGGGTTGTTGCGGCCGGTGTGGGCCGTGACCACAGGGGACGGCGAACAACTCATGCGGCTGCACAGCCGGAGTAGAACGGCAGAGTTGAGCGCTGCGACGGAACGGAACCGGCGAACGGCGCTGCTGCTTCTGTTCGCGCTTTACCGGATGCTCCAGGCGCAGGAAGACGCGAGCTCGGCGGTCCTGGTGGCTGGATTGGCGGGATAGTGGAAATATGCGAGCGGCCGAGGTTAGCAAACAAAGCGGGTTCCTCACCCGGCCTTCGGCCGAATTCGGAATGACATCGGGTTCAGGGAATTCCGTTTAGGGATTGCGTTTAGAGACGATTGCGCGTGGTGGCGAACTATTCGCTGGTGAAGTAATCGACGGTGACTGGATTTTCGAACAGCGAGTAATCGCGGGTGACGACGGTGATGCCGCTGTCGGTAACGAAGTAGCGGGAGCGATCGGCTTCGGTGTCGTAACCGATGGTGGTGCCTTCGGGAAGATGCACGTTGCGGTCGATGATGCAACGGCGGACGCGGCAATGGCGGCCGACGGCGACATGCGAGAAAAGGATGGACGAGTCGACTTCGGAATAAGAGTTGACGCGCACATCGGGCGAGAGAATCGAATTCTTGACCAGGCCGCCGGAAACGATGCAACCGTTGGAGACGATGGAATCGAGCGCCGTCCCCATACGGTCTTTTTCCGCGAACACGAACTTGGCGGGCGGATACTGGCGCTGATGGGTGCGAATGGGCCAGTCCTGGTCGTAGAGATTGAAAATCGGCGAGACCGAGACGATATCCATATTGGCTTCGTAGTAGGCTTCGAGCGTGCCTACGTCGCGCCAGTAAAGCGCTTCCTTTTTGTTCTCGTCGATAAAGTCGTAGGCGAAGACGCGGTAATCGTCGACCATTTTCGGCAGGATGTCTTTGCCAAAGTCGTGGCTGGAATTGGGGTCTTCCGCATCTTTCAAGAGCACGGGAATGAGCACATCGGCATTAAACAAATAAACGCCCATGGATCCAGCGACTTTCTCGGGGTTCCAGGGGGCGCGGAGTTGCGTGGTTTTAGGCTTCTCCTCGAAGCCGTTGATGCGGCCGTCTTTATCGACGTCGACCACGCCGAAGCGCGAAGTTTCCGCGAGATCGATCTGAATGGTGGCTAGAGTAATGTCAGCCGACGAGTCCTGGTGCTGCCTCATCATCTTGCCGTAATCCATTTTGTAGATGTGATCGCCGGAAAGAATCAGCACGTACTTGGGCTGCTCGGAGCCAATGGAATAAATGTTCTGGTAAACGGCATCGGCGGTGCCCTGATACCACTGGTCGCTGACGCGCTTCATGGGCGGCAGGACTTCAACGAACTCGCCGACCTCGCGGCCGAGGATGTTCCAGCCTTCGCGAATGTGCCGGTTTAAAGACAGGGCTTTGTACTGGGTGAGGATGTAGACCTGGCGGAGGTCGGAGTTGAGGCAATTGGAGAGCGTGATGTCGATGATGCGGTACATGCCGCCAAAAGTGACGGCGGGCTTGGCGCGGTCGCGCGTGAGGGGGTAGAGGCGTTCTCCGGCGCCGCCAGCGAGCAGAACTCCGAGAGTGTCTTTCATCCAAGCACTCCGAAGAAACAGTAGATGGTAGCACAGCGAATAAAGTTGGTGCGGATTACAACAAGTTGGCATGAATTCTGAGAGCGAGGGCGATTTTGCGCAAGGCCTTGTCCCGGGTCCAGAGAAGGGTTGGAGGATTGAGGAGGGCGGACGCGATCAAATGAACGTCGATCAATCCCAGTCCAAGGCCATAGAGACGGCGGTTCTCGATCATGGCGCGGACTTCGCCGGTCTGGGCTACAAGCAGTTGAGGCAGGAGTTCCAATAAAGCGAGAGTTTTGGTGCGATCGCGCAGGGTTCCGAGAGCAAGCTCAGCGATGACAAACGGGTGAATTGCAATCTGGCGGCTGTTGAGCAAGTGTCGCAGGTCAGGATCGCCGTGGCGCAGATGATCGATCCACACTGACGTATCAGCCAGAATCATTTGCTTCGTGGGCGCCGGCGAGGAATGTTTTTCAATCCCGGCATACTGCCGCCGAGCGCGGCCAGTCTGCGGGCGCTTTCCCGCTCGATCAATGCCCTCAGACCTTCACGAACCAGCGCGGTTTTTTCCCATGTTCCGGTGAATTCCTGGGCCTGCCGCACAAGTTTTTCGTCAAGCGTAATGGTTGTCCGCATAGGCACACATTGTAGCATCAACTGATGCTGGGAATGATGACTCAACTGGCGGGTCATTTGGTTGCGCGCAGGGCGAATACGTCCACAATCTGGTTTGAAGCGCCGGTGGGAATTCTCTGCAACAAGTCATATTGCGGACGGATTTCTTCGATGGCTGCCAGTAGATCGCGCTGGGCGCTGCGGCGGCCGCCACGAAAATAGCGCTCGCCCATGCGCAACTCCTGTTCGGAGGGCTCAAGCAAAACGATGACCGCCGGAGGGTGGCGGCGGAGCGTATCCGCATCCCGCAGATCGACGAAGTCAGGCGCGACGTCCACAAAGTGTACGTAGCCGAACGTTTCCGGCGAACGATGCGAGAGGAGATAAAAGACCGGCAAATTCGGATACACAAAAATCGGCTGATCGGGGCGGGAGTGCGAATCCACGGCATCGGTGACGCGGGTGACAAAATCCGCGGTTTGCGGCGAGACGTGGTAGCCCCTGAGTTCGGGATAGTTCAGGGTCTCGGTCGCGTGATGAACATCGGGCTCTTTCCAATCTCCCCAGCTAAAAGGAGTAGTGAATTTTTGCCAGCATATCTGCACCATCAAGACCAGACAGCACAGAATGGCGACGGGCCGCAGGAAGCGGCCGGAAGGAACCTGTCGAAGTGCACCGAGAAGAGCCGCGGTCACGAAGGTCAGCGATGGGAGCAACATGCCGGTGGAAGTAGGCCAGGATAAGGAACCGAGAAAGGCCACAGCAAACGAGATTCCGGCCAGCAGGAAAAACTGGATCTGATCGCGGCCGAGGCGGCGCGTGAAAAACATCCAGCCGGAAAGGACGACGAGGATGAGCGATCCGAACTCGGCCAGAAACGCACCCGTTTCCTGGGGAAGTTCGGTCAAGGGCCCAGCCAAATGGAACCTATGCCAGTAGGAGAGTGCCCAGCCTGCCAGGATGCAGAAGGCGAGTAACGCGGTAAGGGTTAGCGCGCCTCGCGAGGCCGCCGGTTTTCTCGGCCCGGAGTAAATTAATCGCCTGCCGCACAGCAGCAGGCACGTCAATAAGATCACGGCCGCGAGGAACAGGTGTGCGCGGAGATAGGAATTCTCGGCGGCAAACATGATCAAGCGGGAGAGCATTTGCGAAGGCGGGCCTTTGCTGGAGGTTCCGCGAATGAACAAATCGGAGATGGCCAGGCTCAGGGCGGATTGGCTGGCCAGCCACGCGCTGGCCAGGGCAATGGGAATCACGCACCCGGCGACGAAAATCGCCAACAAGAGTGTGGCTTTCCGCGCGCCGAACAGCCGCCATGCCACGATTCCGAGCAAGACGGGCAAGGCGGCAATGATAGCGACGCCTGAAGTTTGCTTGGCCAGAAAAGCCAGGCCGGAAAGAACCCCACCCCAGAAGGCATATTTCAGGCGAATGCCCCGACTATTAACGGCAGCCGTGGCTAGCCATGCGGCCAGCACCGTATGGAAGAGCGCAGACATGTGGAGGGCGTAGAGTTCTTCCGTCCGGTTGGCCATGCAGAGGCACACGGTCAGAACGGTGGCCAGCATAGATTCAAAGGGGGGAAAAACGCGCGCCATCCAACAGTAAAGCGCGAAAGCGAGAATGGCGGCCTGGGCCAAGCCGAAGAATTGGGTGACGATCAGGTGCTCGCCGAAGACCTTGATGATGGCTGCGGTTTCCAATTGAAGCAGGGGCGGCACGAAGAGGTAGAAGTCGCGATAAGGGACCTTACCGTGCAAGATCTGCTGGGCGAAAAAAAAGTGCCAACCCTCGTTGGTGACTCCGAGAAAGCGGTTCCACCAGAGCAGGCCGAATAACAGGCACACGGAAGCGGCGGCTAAGGCCGGGCCCGCCGTATGCCAGCGGGAGCGCGAAGGCTCCGGTCCCGACGGATTCAGGATCGGTTGGAGGCGCGCGTCTGCGAGGGGCAGAATCTTAGTTTCAGCCATGAGTCCGTTGTGGACATGATCCGGCAGCAGATCGGGGACTCTAGTGCCTGAAAACGGGGGGAAGGTTCAGCTTTTCTCTTCGTCTATCTTTATACGCAAGGATTTGAGAAATTTCAAATCGGCATCACTGATCTTAAACTCGGGGTTGGTGGATAGAGTAGTGACGAGCGAAGTCTTGTCCGAGGACTTATCCCCCTGCTTGCTGACGCCGATCGTGGCCTCGAGGACCAGAAAAATATCGTAGCCGCCTTCTTTGATGCGGGAAACGACTTCGGCAATCTGCTCGGAGTCAGAAAGCGATTCATTGATGGCCTCGCCCAGCTCTTTCATCAGTTGTTTCAATTGTTGATCCACGCAATCCCCTTGGCGGCGAGCGCCGATCCGCTAACTTTGGGGATCGCCTGCGCGCCGATCAACACCATTATAGCCGCCTCAGGCCCGAATTGCTTTCACCTGAAGGTAATCACCCTGGACACGAGTGGTGCCGTCGGAGGCGGTGTTGTGTTCGCTCCACAGCGCTTCCAGTTGGGCCGCCATTGTGGCTTGTCCATCAGGATCGAGCCGGGAAAAGGCGACGTTGGTAGGACCGAAGTACTGGCGGAAGAACTCGACCACCTGCTTTGGGCCAAAAGGATAGTGGAAGAAAAAGGACTGGGGGACGAGGTCGAGGCTGGCGACACCAGCAGCGAAACGTTGGCGAACCGTAGCTTCGTCGCCCCACAACGCGGGGGCAGGCAATCCGGGCGGGGGCGGCAACTGCCGGGAGGTAATCTGAAAGCTCTTGCCGACAAAGCCTGTGGGCGTCCAGTTGGCCATGGCGACGAACCCGCCGGGTTTGCACACGCGAAGAAGTTCGCTGGCCACGCGTTCAGGCCGCGGGGCGAACATGGCTCCGAACATGGAGATTACGACGTCGAAGCTGCTGTCGGGAAAAGGCAAATCTTCCGCGTCGCCTTCTTCGAATCGAATGTCAAGATTTTCGCCCGTAGCCCGCAGCCTGGCCTGAGCAAGAAGATTGGGCGCGATATCGCAACCGGTCACGGCTGCTCCGCGGCGTGCGGCTGGAATCGCGGTGTTGCCGGTGCCGCAGGCCACATCGAGAACGCGGGCACCTGGGGGAATGCCGATGTTGTGCACAAAGTCAGCCGCGACCTGGGCGGTGAAGGTGGCAATCTGACCGAAATCCCCGGCAGTCCAGGCCGCTTTCATGCCGGATTTCAGCTTGGCAAAATCAGGAGGTGCGGACGTCATTATTTTTCCTTAGAGGCAGCTCGATTACAAGCGGCAAACCGGGAACGGAGCGCGCCTGAATCGAGTTATTCTAGCGCCGCAACGCTGTTAAAATCGAGGCCGTGAGCAAGGTTTCGGCCGCACAGAAGCTGGGAATTGCGGCGCGGGTAGCGTCGCAACAGGTGAAGCGCAGCCGCCGGGCGCGCGCTCTGGGCAGCGCGGTGGCAACGACCGCCCGCGCTGTCGGTCATGCCCTGCATGAGTTATGGCTGCAGGTGATCGGGCTGGTTTTTCTGATCATGGCGGTCAGCGGCGCAGGGGCCGCGGCGCACGAATACTCGAAATACCGAGCCTCACATTCCGGGGGAGGAAGATTCGCGGCCGCCCTCGGTTTCACGATTATGTTCGGCTGGTTCGGCGCGAGTTCATTCTGGAGGGTGCACCGCAAAAGCAAGGGTAAACGCCAGGCTGAAATTGGTCGATGAGCGAACACGGAACTTTGATATCACAAGCCTCCACGACACAGATCACAGAGCTGCGGAAGGATCGCCACTAAAATCAACCGGATTCTTATTTCGGCAAAAGGTGCAGTCATGGCGGAAACAAAAGTAGCAGGCGAACCGGTCATCGAAACTTCCTCCCACATTCCGATCAGCCCGTTGTACTCTCCGGCGGACCTGAAAGGCAGCGACTACGAGTCTGAAGTCGGCTATCCGGGCGAATATCCCTTCACCCGGGGCGTGCAGGCCACCATGTATCGCGGGCGCCTGTGGACCATGCGCCAGTACGCGGGCATGGGCGACGCCGAGGAATCGAACAGGCGCTACAAATACCTGCTAGCGAACGGGACGACCGGGCTTTCGGTTGCATTCGATTTGCCCACCCAGATCGGAATGGACTCCGACCATCCGCTGGCGGTTGGCGAAGTGGGCAAGGTCGGGGTGGCAATCGATTCCATCGAAGATATGGAGCGGCTTTTTGCGGGCATCGACCTTACGAAGATTTCAACATCGATGACGATCAACGCGACGGCGTCCATTCTTCTGGCCCTGTACGTGGCGGTGGCGAAGCGCAAAGGCGGCGAGAGCAGGAAACTTTCCGGCACGGTGCAAAACGATGTGCTGAAGGAATACATTGCCCGGGGGACGTATATTTATCCGCCGCAGGCGGCGATGCGGATCATCACCGACATTTTTGCCTGGGCAAAAGAAAATGTTCCCGACTGGAACACGATTTCAATCTCGGGTTATCACATGCGCGAGGCGGGATCGACTGCGGTGCAGGAAGTCGCGTTCACACTGGGAAACGGCATGGCCTACGTGGAAGCGGCGGTGAAGGCTGGATTGGATGTGGACCAGTTTGCGCCGCGGCTGTCATTCTTTTTTAACGCGCACAGCAATTTTCTGGAAGAGGTGGCGAAGTTCCGGGCGGCGCGAAGAATGTGGGCGCGCATTATGCGCGAGCATTTTAGGGCGAAGAATCCGCGCTCGTGGATGCTGCGCTTTCATACGCAGACGGCGGGATCGACTTTGACGGCGCAGCAACCGGAAAACAATATTGTGCGCACGGCGATTCAGGCGATGGCGGCGGTTCTGGGCGGGACGCAGTCGCTGCACACAAATTCGTTCGATGAAGCACTGGCCCTGCCCACCGAGCAGGCGGCGCGAATCGCTCTGCGCACGCAGCAGGTGATCGCTTACGAATCGGGAGCGGCGCAGACGATCGATCCGCTGGCGGGATCGTATTACGTGGAATCGCTGACGAATGAGATCGAGAAGCGGGCGGCGGAATATCTGGGCAAAATTGAAACTATCGGCGGGATGTTGAAAGCGATCGAGCGCGGGTTCGTGCAGCAGGAAATTCAGAATGCGTCGTACGAATATCAGCAGGCGGTCGACCGTCAGCAGGCGATTGTGGTGGGTGTGAACCGCTTCGAACTGGAGCAGGAAAAACCGATTCCGATTCAGCAGATCGATCCGGCGCTGGAACCGAAACAGGTTGAGCGCGTGCGGGCGCTGCGGGCGAAGCGCGAAGCTGAGCCCTGGAAAGCCGCTTTGGCTGGAGTTGAGGATGCAGCGCGTTCAGGCGCGAATGTGATGCCGAAGATTCTGGCGGCGGTGGAAGCATATGCAACCGTGGGAGAGATTGCTGACGCCATGCGGAAGGTGTTTGGGGAGTATCGGGAGGCGGTGGTGGTTTAGCTGCGTTTCTTCCGCGGCAAAAGAGCAGGTCCCTCCACTCCGCTGGAAGTTCCTTGGGAACCTTCCAGCTCCGGTCGGGATGAAATTGCGGCGAGCGAAACGAATGCTTCCTGTCCTACAAGTAGCTCAACCACCAATCTTTGCGCCGCTGTTTCAATCCCGCCCAATAGCGGCAGGGAAAGTAAAGGATTACTACGGCTGTGATCCAGACGAAATAAATAAACGGCAGATTGTGCCCGTAACCGTTTGGAATGCCATTCTGCATGAACGCGCCATGCAGAAGCCAATGCACGGGCTGACGAAAGAGGAGTGCGGCCAGGACGGCGAGAGTGTGAATCAGGTAGAGATGCAGAACGTAGTAAAACATGGGGACGCGACCGAAAATCACCATCGGCGAGGCCAAAGGCACCGGTTTGCCGCGCGCGAAGCGACCTTCCATCCATCCGAGCAAAAGTAGCGACGGTCCCAAAGTCATCAGCAGAAATTGCAGCGACGGCGGATATTTTTCGACGTCGAGGAACAGGATGACGGTTTTTTCCAGCGTCGGCTGAATGTGCCAGTCGCCCTGCGAAACCCCACCCAAACCGGCCGGCGGATTGCCGTACAAATTGGTCGCACGCAAAAAAATGAAGGCCAAGGTGCAAGCGAGCCCAATGTTGAAAATCAGCTTGCGGCGGCGCTCGGGTTCCAAGTTATATAAAGTCCCGAAGGCATAGCCGGCGCCCATCACGGCAACCCATGGTATGAGAGGAAAGAGGACAAAATTCGGAATGCTGCCGAGCATCACGAAACCACGAACATGCAGAATCTTCCACAAGGGCGCCCATGAACCGAAGGCCGCCGGGCGGACGGGATCCAGAAGATCGTGCGCAGCAATCACGAACAGCGAAAGCGCGGCCAGCCAGCGCACGGGGAGCCGGACCATCCCGGCCATCAGGACCATGCTCGCCCCGAGCGCCCAGATCACGCCAAAAAAACCGAAGGGAATGACGAAGCTCCAGGCAAAACCGACGATCGTGAACTCGACCACGATCAGCCACAGGCCGCGCGTCCAGAGGAAGCGGCTGAGTTGCTGCGGAGTGCGGCGCCGGCCGTAGAAATAGGCGCCGGTGCCGGCGAGAAAGAAAAATAATGGCGCGCAGAAGTGGGTGATCCAGCGGGCGAAGAACAGCGCGTAGTAGGTTTTACTGAGAGTTTCGGGCTCAAAGCGAAGATGAGTGAAATAGTCGCGGGTGTGATCGAGAGCCATGATGACCATGACCAGGCCGCGGAGAATGTCGATCGAGTCGATGCGGGATGGGGCTGAAGTCTTCGGCCGGCCCGTCACCGGCGCCGGCGAGAGAGTGGTCGACACAACTGCCTCCCGTAACGCGAATTGGAGATTGAGACGGCTTGACTGCTGGGATGTTAGCAAATCGAAATCGAGCACGTCACTTCAAGTTTTGTCTTGCGGTGCTACTGAACTACCTGCACCACGTTACCCGGGCTGGCCAGATAATTGGCATTGCCCTGGTAGTTGGCGTTGATGGTGTATGAGCCCGTTTTCGTGAAGGTATAGTTCAAGGCCGCGACGCCGTTGACGAGGGTCACGGTGGCCAAAATCGTGCTTCCCTTTTTGAACTGCACTTTGCCGGAAGGCGCCGGCAAGCCGGCTGCGGCACTGACGGTCGCGGTGAATGTGACCGACTGATTCACGCCGGAAGGATTCGGGTTGGAAGTCACGCTGGTGGTTACAACAGCTTTATTGACGACTTGGGAGAGCGGCTGGGAAGTGCTGGACGCGTGAGTCGAGTCTCCGGCGTAGGCAGCCGTGATCAGATCTGTTCCGGCAGCCAACTGGGTGGGAGTTGTGGTCAAAGTAGCAACGCCGTCGCTCAGCGTTCCGGTGCCAAGCGATTTGGTTCCGCTCTTGAATGTGACCTTGCCGGTCGGAGCCGCGCCCATCGCGGTCACAGTAGCTGTGAATGTGACGGAAGAGCCGTAGGTGGAAGGATTTGACGACGAAGAAAGAGCGGTGCTGCTGGCGAGTAAATTCCCGATGGCGATGAAGTGACCGGCGTTCTCGCCATAGATGGTGCCATCGCCGCCCATGGAAGTGGGCGTGTAGCCGGCGCTGATGGCCCGCTCCAGAAAGATGCGCTGCTGTTGCGCGCCAGACTGATTGACGGCGTAGAGATAGCCGTCTTCGTTGTCGGCATAGACCACGCCGTTGGCATCCACGGCAACGGCGTTGGCGCACCACTCGTACCCGTCGGGATGCTGATGGTTGTCAGTCGGGTCCTGAAATTGCCATTGAATATTCAGGTTGGAATCGAGCTGAGTAATGTAATACGGACCGGCAGGCGCTTTCGGGCACCAGGTTGGACTGGAACAATAGGATCCGTTGTCGTAGTGATTGTCTTTGAGGATGACGGAATATGAGCCGTTATTGGGAAAAATTGCCGGGGTGGTGTCCCATCCGAAGGAGTAGGTGGAAAGCAAAATTCCGGTGGGATCAAATTTGAGCAAGTGGCCGCGGCCATAGTTGTAGCCGTCGTTCACTCCAAACAGAATTGAATCGTCGGGGGTGACGATGGGCGAGGCCGAGGCCTGATCGGAAACCAGACCGGCGCCTTGCGTGTTCTGGGTGGGATCGAGACCGGTTGCGCCGTAGGCGCTGCAACCATCGGGCTGACCGTCCGGCGGGAGAAGGATATTGCAGCCATCGTCGAGAATTCCCAATAAAGAAGTGGACCATTGCAACCCGAGATCGGAAGTGTTCAGGGCGAGAAGGTACGAAGCGCGCTGGCGAAAATGAGCGCGGCTCACCGTGTAGAGGGTGCTGCCGTCATTGGAAATTACCGGAGCGACATTGAGTCCGGGCCGCTGATGGCCGCAGGGAACGCTCGGGGGCACCGCCGTCGCGCTGGGGGGCCAGGGGAGTTGGCTGAGGGCGAATGTGCTGAGGCAAGTTGCGGGCGCGTTGGGCAAGAGCGAAGTGTAGGCTGCAGTCGCGACTGTTCCGTCGGTACCGACCTTCACGATCCATGCGTTCACGACGTCGCTGTCCCAAGGCCATGCCAGGACGACCTGAATGACGTTGTAGTAGATGTTGCCCTGAACGTCGGCTGTGAGCCCGCCGGAGACGAACCTCGTGGGATCTTCGCTGGTTCCGAAAGGATTGATCTGCCGCAAAACCGCGCCGGTCAACTGATCGAGTTGATAAATTGTTCCTCCGCCGCCGGGAACATAGATGTAGGTTTGCGCCAGCGCCGGCTGAAAAAGGGGTTCCCAGCCGCCGAGAGTGTAATCGTTGGGAACGGGGGTCCAATCCGTTGCGAAGTTCCACGCAGTGACCAGTTGGCCATTCTGCCATTGCAAATCGGTTTCGTTCCAGACTTCAGTGTTCCAGTCGTTCGGCCCGCAAGGAAACGGCTGGCCGGAGCCGGGAGGATTGCAGGAGTTATACGTCCCCGTTTTGAAAAGCATGTAAACGTTATTGCCGTTCACTAGCGGGACTTGATAGTGCATCAGCAGGGCGCCGTTCGACTCGGCCATTTCCTGCGCAGTAAAAGGATCGAAGATGCGATCGGATAATTTTGCCTGAAGCGATTGACCGGGAACGTTCAAGAATCCGGTGTGTTGCGGATTTTGTCCCCATTGCGGCCAGGCGGCCTGCGCTGAAGAAAGCCTGGCGGCTGCGAACAATACGACCAGGAAAACGGGCGCGACCATACAGACGCGCCGAGCCGAAGAAACGGTAGACATGAATCCCCCTCGGTGAGTCAGGACAGAGAACAGGCGGCTGTCCCGGCGGGGCTGAGCGGACCCGCGGCAATTCAGGCAGTTTGTGGTAGATATCGCCGCGTGTCAATAGGAAGAAGGTCTTTAAACAAATTGTGATTGTTGTGTGCTGCTTCAAGTGTCGCCACAGAGCCTAGGTGCAAAATACTTCATCTTGACGCGGCCAACATGCGGGAGCAGAATTGCCGCAGTCTGTTGTAAACCCCTGCGATTTGGGAAGAGGGAAAAGTCCCGATTCCCGCTCACCCCGCAGATGCGGGTTTCAGAAAAAATAAAATTCAGGAGAACATCCGATGAAGAAGACCCTACTTGTCGTGCTTGTTGCCTGCCTTGCGGCGTGCGCGTTTGCGCAGGAAGCGCAGGACCGGCATGTTTACATCATGCGGCCTGCCACACATGTGCCCGATCAGAATCCGCCGAGCTTCACGATCGACTATCACGGCGGCCCGATTCTGAATGTCGGCACCAGCGTCTACCTGATTTACTACGGAAACTGGCCCACTCTTTCCCAGCAGATCGTCGACTACCTCGTGCTTCATCTCGGCGGGACACCCCTGCATAACATCCAGACCACTTATTACGACTCGAAGGGCGTAAACATTCCCAACACCATCAAATTCAATCCCAAGACGAACGTCTACCACGACAACTACTCGCTGGGAAAAAATCTGACGGACGCGAATGTGCAAACCATCGTGTCGAACGCCATAGCGGGCGGGCACCTGGCGAATGACGTGAACGGAGTTTATTTCGTGCTGACGGCCAAAGACGTGAATGAATCCGACTTCGGCGGCAGCCTGTGCACGCTGTTTTGCGGATATCACAGCCCTTCGACCAGCATCGTGACGGGTGAAACCATTAACTATTCGATCGTTGGCAATCCCGCGCGTTGCCCGAGCGCCTGCGACGGCAATGTGGCCATCTACGGCGACAAGACGGGGCCGAACGGGGACATCGGCGGCGACGGAACGGTGAGCATTCTGTTCCACGAACTGTCGGAGAGCGAATCGGATCCGCAGTACGCCATTTCGTACGGTTGGGGTCCGCCCAACACGTCGGAGGAAGGCGACGACTGCAATTTTGTCTTCGGAACGACCAAGATCGCCGCCAATGGCGCTCACTATAATCAGACCATTGCGGGGCGGAACTTCCTGATCCAGGAAATGCTCGAACTGGTCAACCCGAGCGGAGATAACAACACAGGAAATTGCGTACAGGGCAAGTAAGTAGTACAGGTAGATTGTCCGCCTTGCATCGCAAGGCGGACATTATTTTTTTCGGTGGACGAATCGGCGCGAATCGGGCAACCGCAGCAGGGCCGCCGACCCTACGGAAGCACCTGGAACGGCCTGTTGCTGGTCAGCGTGCCGCTCGGAACCGCCACAGTCACGAAGCCCGTGGTCGCACCCGCAGGCACAGTGGCTGTGATTTCGGTAGCGGACACGATGGTAAAGGGAGCCGAAGTTCCGTTGAAATTAACGGCGGTGGATGCGGTGAGATTGGTCCCCAGGATGATGACCTGCGTGCCGACCTGGCGCGCCAAGGGCAATGTTTCAACGAATGGCGCGAGCCCAAGCGACAGCCGGAACACCACGCCATAGTTCGGGGTCGACCCGCTAATGGTCGTCCCGTAAAGGCTTCCATCCGTGGCTTGAACAAGTCCAGCCTGGGGATACAAACCGTCGGTGCAGTTCGTCCGGGAACAGAAATCATAAACCACGCTTACGCTGCCTTGCGGAGTCATCTTAAAGATTAGTCCCCCTCCGCTAGGAGAGCCGCCTTCATGAGCTATTCCGTAGAAATTCCCATCAGTGGCTTGAATAACTCCTGACAGAGGTTCGGCGCCGTCGGGACAGAAGGGCAGCAGGCCGCGGCAAAAGCTGTGCAGCGTGATTAATGCGCCGTCGCGGCTTATTCTGAATGCGGTGCCCTGACCGTAAGCTCCCCCAGCCTGGGTAGTCCCGTAAAAACCGCCATCGCTGGATAGAGCGAGGGCGCCGGTCGAAGGGTACTGGCCGTCGGGACAATCGGTCTGTTGTTGCGGACAGAAGCTGTAGAGAGTGGTTAGAGCGCCGCCGGGAACGAGTTTGAAGATGGTGCCATAGCCGTAGGTTCCACCATACTCGGTTGTCCCATAGAAGTTTCTATCGGGAGCCTGTAGCAAGGCCGCGGTGGGATTGGAACCGTCGGCGCAGCCAGGTTGGGAACAAAAGTTATAGAGCTGCCTCAGGTTTCCGCTTGCGGTGGTGAGTCTAAAGATATTGCCGGCTCCAGCAAAAGCGCCTCCTGCGAAGGTGGTGCCGTAGAAGTTGCCGTCAAGGGCTTGAATCAGGTTCCCCCGGGGCTCTTCCCCGTCGACACAGTTCGGAAGTGCACAAAACATGTAGAGAGTGGATAGGCTACCCGCTGGATCGATTTTGAACAGAGTCCCGTGGCTCGAGTTCTCTCCGCCGATGCCACCGTAGGTTGTGGTCCCGTAGAGATTGCCGTCGAGCGCCTGCAGCAGTCCTGACTGGGGCCCGCCCCCGTCGGTGCAGTTTGGAAGCGAGCAAAAGTTGTAGAAGTTGGTCAGGGTGCCGGCGGAAGTGATTTTGAAAATTGTGCCACAGATGGTGAACGGCGAGCAGTTGATCCCGCCTACGAGGGTCGTTCCGTATAGATTCCCGTCGAGGGCTTGGACCAACGGTCCGAAAGGCTGGAGGCCGGTCGTTGGGTCGAGAGTTGCGAGCGTAGTGTAGGTGATTTGCGATGACGCGGGAACCAGCGTCGCGAAGCAAAATACAAAGGCGCAGGCCATTTTCGAGAAGGTAGGGTTTTTCATGCTGGCTCCTCTTGGAAGGGCGGACGATTAACCACCCGGCAGGCTCGCGCAGGGAAATTTACTTACCAGTGGAGAGAGTCTGTTCCAGTTTGAGGCGAGAGTCAAGATGAACAAACTGGCAAGTGCAGGAGGAAGTCTGGCCCAATGGGCGAACCCGCGCCCAGCGGCAAAATCGTGGGGAAAGGCAGAAGGCACGAACTAGAACGGCTGTTGCGCAACGGGTGCCGCGGGGTGCGCCGCCTTGCATATCGAGACGGCGTGTTGGAAGGCGGTAACCAAGCGGGGGACCATCGACTGCGGATTCTCGGGCATGGTGCCGTCGGCGAGCGCGCCGTGAGGGCGAGTTTCCACGTTGATCATCAATTGATTCGAAGGCTTATTATCCTCGTGCACGGCGGCGAGCCGGCCGGCCTTCAGAGTAATGCCTGACACTGCGCCGTTGCCGTCCATAAAGTAATTCACGTCCGTGATCTCGTTGAGCAGCAGGTCGACGTGGATGTTGGACGAGCCGTGCTGCCTTCCCTTTTTGTCCATGTTGGGGCGCACCGAGTCATAGCTGAACTTGCACGCGTCATCGAGTTGGACATTCTGCAGGGGTTCGAGGTAAACGGAATTGTCAGAGGTGTCGCTATCGCCGCCATAGATTTGCAGCGTCTGGGAGATCCAGTCCGCGGTTTCGCGGAGCGATGGGCCGTGGTTCTGATTTTGAGCAAAAGCCGAGGCAACGGAGGTGAGGAAGAGGGCGAGAATGGCAAGTTTGATTTTCATTTCGGGATTCATTTCATTCGGGGGCTATGGTTCTAACTTATTGTGGCAGAGCAGGTTGTGCGGGAGCACCGGTACGGAAGTAACGGTGCGGGGAGGGATTGACTGGGAAAGCACAACCGGCTTAAGAATTCAGTTGACCTGTCCGTGGTTTCCGGGTACATTATGACGTTCCACGGACGTTCGCGTTCTCGGTCCGGTTCTCTGACCCCGGCTGGTACAGCCCCAAATCAGGAAAAACGAGCATCTTCCGAGCGCGGTCGCGCATCTACTCACTTAGGGCAGGTTGCACGAACTCCTTTACAAACATACGTGGAATCAGCGACTTAGCAATCTTCTGAGTTCCAGCCGATTTTTGTGGGTTCGACGGGCGGAGCTAACCGCCCATACTTATTAGGGAAGGAGCAAGACAAAACATGCGTTCTGATCGTGTGTTTGACGCTTTACAAACATTACGCAATCGTTATATGCTTTGCCAGCTCGCCTCCAAGGCCACGCGAAAGTTCCATCGGCCCAGCACCAGAATCCAGGAAACGATGAACGGTGTGTTGGATCGTATCGCAGGCGCGGAGCGACAGGAAGTCCTGTCGGAGCCGGAAAATTTTGCTGAGGCACAAAGGCGGGCTGCGTAAGCAGCCCGGTTCGCCTGCCTTGTTTTTGTTTTGTCTTCCCTGAGTACCCTCCTTGTAGAAACTCCCGACAACGCTGAAACGAATACGTTCCAAGTGGCCGGGTGTAGGTGAATCGTTTCCAGGTGAAATCATGACCATTGCTGAATTAAAAGAAAAGAACATTACTGAATTGACCAAGATCGCCAGGACGCTGGAGCTGCCCGGCGCCAGCGGCCTGCGCAAGCAAGACCTTATTTTCAAGATCCTTCAGGCGCAGAGCGAAAAAGAGGGCCACATTTTTGCCGAGGGCGTGCTGGAAATCCTGCCCGACGGTTACGGCTTTCTGCGCTCGCCCGACTACAACTATCTGCCGGGCCCGGACGACATTTACGTTTCGCCGTCGCAGATTCGCAAGTTCGATCTGAAAACCGGAGACACGATCAGCGGCCAGGTGCGCCCTCCGCATGAGGGCGAAAAATATTTCGCGCTGGTGAAGATCGAGGCGGTGAATTTCGAGTCGCCCGATGAGGCCCGCAACAAGATTCTGTTCGACAACCTGACCCCGCTGTATCCGCAGGAGCGCATCAAGCTGGAAACCACCCGGGAAAACGCCAGTGCGCGGGTGATGGACCTGCTGACTCCGCTGGGCAAAGGCCAGCGCGGATTGATCGTTTCCCCTCCCCGCGCTGGCAAGACCATGCTTTTACAGAACGTTGCGAACTCGATTACGACGAACCGTCCGGAAGTGGTGCTGATGGTGCTGCTGATCGACGAGCGGCCGGAAGAAGTCACGGACATGCAGCGTTCGGTGAAAGGCGAAGTGATTTCTTCGACCTTCGACGAACCGGCGGCGCGGCACGTGCAAGTCGCCGAAATGGTGATTGAAAAGGCCAAGCGACTGGTCGAGCACAAGCGCGACGTCGTGATCCTGCTCGATTCGATCACGCGCCTGGCGCGCGCCTACAACACGATTGTGCCTCCCTCGGGCAAGGTGCTTTCCGGCGGCGTGGACTCGAACGCTTTGCAGCGGCCGAAACGGTTCTTCGGCTCGGCGCGCAACATTGAAGAAGGCGGGTCTTTGACCATTATTGCAACCGCCCTGATTGACACCGGATCGCGCATGGATGACGTGATCTTTGAAGAATTCAAGGGCACGGGCAACAGCGAAATTATTCTGGAACGCAAACTGGTCGACAAGCGGGTGTTCCCTGCCATCGATATTCAGCGTTCTGGAACGCGAAAAGAAGAGCTGCTGATCCCCCGCGAGGATCTGTCGCGCATCTGGGTTTTGCGCAAGGTGCTGAACCCGCTTTCGCCGGTGGAAGCCATGGAATTGCTGATCGACAAACTGAGCAAAACCAAGTCGAACAGCGAGTTCCTGGCGAACATGAGCGCGTTGTAAGCTGCTGCTTTCAACTGATTCCCGCCCCGCGTGGCGACACTGCGGGGCTTTCTTTTTGGGCCAGGGCGATCTCGACAAGACAGGATTCACCACAGTGACCACAGGGGGACGCAGAGGTCATGTCTTCGAGAACTTCGGGGGACCACTCGTTTCCATCCGTTTCGTTGTTCTCTCGAAAGTGTCATACTTAGCGAAGGCGCGGCTATCGCCGCTTTCGAGGGATACCATGCGACCCCACCGCGTGCCATGTGTAATGTTCATCTGCCTGGCATTCATCTGTTCGGCCAACAGTTTTGGTCAGCGGCAACAATTGCCTTCCCAAACCGGAGGAGGTACCGTTCCCACAACCGATATGAACGAAGCGGCGGAGCGAGCCCAGCGCGAGCAAGCAAAAAAAGCCAACGCCGCCCGGCAAGCCGCACTCAAGAACGACACCGACAAACTGGTAAAGCTGGCGTTGGAATTGAAGAACAGCGTCGACAAATCGAATGAGAACGTACTTTCACTCGAGGTGTTGAAGAAAGCGGACGAGATTGAAAAGCTCGCGCACAGCGTCAAGGACAAAATGAAAGGCCCCATCTAACGCGAACCATCGCCACCTTAACACTCCCGCCGAAAAACTCTCGTTGTGGAAAATTTTGGCCTACCTAATCGGGCCGGACTGTGATATCGTCCGCGCCGCACGACAATTTCTGTTCGATCCGGGGGATTTTGTGCGCATTCGAGCTGGAGTAGCGATAGTTTCGCTTGGGTTGCTGTGCCTAGTTCGCCCGCAATTACGGGCGCAGAGTTTGAACGGCGCGCCACATCGCGTGAGCACCACCGAAAACAACAATATCGACCAGGAGCGCGACCATCTGGCATACGAGCAGGTGAAGAAGGCCAATCTGGAGCGGCAGGCCGCCATCAAAGCCGACACGGAAAAATTGATGAAGCTGGCCGCCGAGCTGAAAGATTACGTGGGCAAGACCAACGAAAATATTCTGTCGCTGGATGTGGTGAAGAAGGCCGAGGAGATCGAAAAACTGGCGAAAACTGTGAAGGACAAAATGCGGACGTATTAGAAGAGAGGGTCGAGTGCGGTGGGGCGCTCGCGGGGATGTCGGCCCAGCCGCCGGGGTTGCATCGGGGAGCGCGATTTTAATTGCGCGGGAGGCCGCAACCGCGTTTCTGTCGCCGGGTTTGCATACGCAGGATCCGCGAGAGGCGGAGGAGGGTGACGATATGAAACGCACAATTGCTGGAGTGCTTTTGCTGTTGGGGCTGGGAGCGGGAACCATGTTTGCCGACGACCGCGGGCTGCGGCGCGACATGCGCCACGACGAGGCCAAGATCGCGCACGACCGCTGGGAACTGCGGCGTGACATGGATCGCGGCAACTATCGCGCGGCACGGCACGAGCGGCGAGAGTTGCGGCGGGAGTACCGCGACCTGCGGCAGGACCAGCACGCATACTGGCGCTAGGCGAGTCGCCGGGGCAATGAAAACGCCATCCGCAGAGGCGGATGGCGTTTTTGGTTGCTCATTGCGATTCAGCCCGATCTCCAACGACATTCTCAAGAGCAGGACTGCCGCGGCGGCTGCCCCACATTTTATTCTGCGCTGGCGCTCTTGATTCTCATACCGTAGAACGAACGGTAGACGAAGAAGAATGAGACCGCGAAGAAGGCCAAGGCCAAGATATTGGTTAGCCCCGAACTTTGCCGCGAGAGTTGAACGGCAAGTTCAACAGCCAGCAAACCGAATAGGGTTGTGAACTTGATCACCGGGTTCAGGGCCACGGATGAAGTGTCCTTGAAGGGGTCGCCAACGGTATCGCCGATCACAGTCGCGTCATGGAGCGGAGTTCCCTTCTGCTTGAGTTCGACTTCCACGATTTTCTTGGCGTTGTCCCAGGCGCCGCCGGCATTGGCCATGAAGATGGCCTGATACAAGCCGAAGATCGCGATTGAAATCAAATATCCGATAAAGAAGAAGGGTTCCACGAACGCGAAGGCCAGGGTGCCGAAAAATACGGCCAGAAAGATGTTCAACATGCCTTTCTGCGCGTACTTGGTACAGATCTCGACCACTTTCTTGCTGTCCTCGACGGAAGCTTTCTCGACTCCTTCCAGTTTGATGTTGGCCTTGATGAACTCCACGGCGCGGTAGGCGCCGGTAGTGACGGCTTGCGTGGCCGCGCCGGTAAACCAATAAATCATGGCTCCGCCCGTGATCAGGCCGAGGACGAAAGGCGCGTGCAGCAGAGATAGAAACTCTTTGTTTTCGCGCAATCCGTTGGTGAGGGCCATGATGATGGAGAAAATCATGGTGGTCGCGCCGACAACCGCGGTGCCAATCAGAACCGGCTTGGCGGTGGCTTTGAAGGTGTTGCCCGCGCCATCGTTGGCTTCGAGCAGGTATTTGGCGCGCTCGAAGTCGACGCTCACATTGAAGTCTTTCTTGATCTCCGCTTCCACGTTGGGAACGGATTCAATCAAAGAAAGCTCGTAGACGGATTGGGCGTTATCGGTCACCGGGCCGTAGGAATCCACGGCGATAGTGACCGGGCCCATGCCGAGGAATCCGAATGCGACCAGGCCGAAAGCGAACACAGCCGGAGCCAGCATGGTGGCCGCGGCGGCCAAGCCCATGGTGCTGATGTAGTACGCGACGGCCATCAGTACCATCATGGCGAGGCCGAGATAATAGGCGGAGAAATTTCCGGCCACGAAGCCGGAGAGAATGCCGAGCGAGGCTCCGCCTTCCTGCGCCGAAACCACAACTTCCTTCACGTGCCGGGATTCGACGGACGTGAATGCTTTGACCAACTCCGGAATGACGGCTCCCGCCAGGGTTCCGCAGGAGATGATCGAGGCCAGCTTCCACCACTGCGAAGTGTCGCCGCCGAGATCGGGAATCACGAAGTAAGAGATGAGATAGGTCAGGGCGATGGAGACGATCGAGGTGATCCACACCAGCGAGGTCAGAGGCGATTCGAAATTCATTTCGTTCGCCGAACCGTACTTGCCTTTCGCGATGGCCCCGTTCAGGAAGTACGAGACGGCACTGGCCACCAGCATCATGACGCGCATGACGAAAATCCAGACGAGCAACTGCACCTGCACCTTGGCATCGGTGACGCCCAGGAGAATAAACGTGATCAAGGCCACGCCGGTCACGCCGTAGGTTTCGAATCCGTCGGCGGAAGGCCCAACCGAGTCACCGGCGTTGTCTCCGGTGCAATCGGCGATGACGCCGGGGTTGCGCGCATCGTCTTCCTTGATCTTGAAGACAATTTTCATCAGATCGGAGCCGATGTCGGCGATCTTGGTGAAAATGCCGCCCGCGATACGCAGCGCGGCTGCGCCGAGGGATTCCCCGATGGCGAACCCGATGAAACACGGGCCCGCATAATCTCCTGGAACGAACAGAAGAATAAAGAGCATGATCAGCAATTCGACCGAGATCAGCATCATGCCGATGCTCATACCGGCTTCGAGGGGAATCTGATAGACCGGATAGGGCTTCCCCGGTAACGACGCAAAAGCGGTACGCGAGTTGGCGAACGTGTTTACGCGAATGCCGAACCATGCCACGCCGTAACTGCCCGCGATGCCCACCAGGCTGAAGGCAAGAATGATGGGGAGAGTCAAGGCCACGGGCTTATCGGGAACGGGGGAGAGCCATCCGAAATATGCGCCAATAATGACAGCGATGAAAACCCACAACAGGAGAATGAATTTCCCTTGGGTGAACAAATAGGTCTTGCAGGTCTCGTAGATCAGTTCGGAAATTTCGCGCATGGAGCGATGGACCGGCAGATTTTTCAGTCGGTTGTAAATGGCCATGCCGAATCCCAGACCGAACAAGCAAAAGAGAATGCCGGTGAGCAGCAGCTTGTGTCCGTCGATGGCGCCGTTGAAAAAGCTGACTTGAGAAAGATCGGGAAGTTTCAGGCCGGCTTCGCCGCCAACCTCACCGGCGGGCTGGGCCAAAGCGGCAGATGAGCCGAGCAGGAGAAGGCCTGCAACAAAAGCGGACCTGGAAAAACCGTTCTGAAAACAAGCGGCCAGACGAAATCCTTGCGACGCAACATGGGCGAGCCAGGTGCGCATAATGAGCCTCCAAAAAAATTGGATATCAGGAATTTGTAAACGTGTTTAGGCCATGCCTTCCGCAACCCATCCCGATCCGAGCACGCCCTGTGCAGACCGGAAAGTCAGTTGCCGGAATTCCGAACACGCTTCCACCGCAAGACATCCTTGTGAACGCCAGGACGGAGTGTTGGAGCTTGGCCGCGTCGGAGTTTGTGCATTCAGGCCGGAGAGCAACAATTTTCGGCCAACCTACACAAAACGGGCATTTATAACACGTTGCGAGGAAAGCGGTCAATCACCGGGCGCGGATCGGTGGTGGCTTAAATGACGTGGCATAACAAAAACGCAGTAAAATTGGGACATGAGCGACCCGAAGGATCGTCCGGGAAAATTGAGTCCCGGCATCGCCGAGGCAGCCCAGAGCGCACTACGGAAAGCGGGCGAGGAAGCGGAGAAGGAATCCAATCGCACCTACGCTCGACTGAGCTGCGACGAAGCGAGCGACAGATTCCTCAAGCAAGCGAAGGAGAACCTCCGGCAGGCTGCGCGGGAAGCCCGACAGAGGGAGGAACAGGAAAGCCGCTACGAGCGCCTCTCGAAGGAAGAGTGGGACGCGGTGGTGGACGATCTGAAAGAACATCTCCGCGTGACCGAGAAGTATCGCCGCTACGAAAAACTGGTCAATGCGTTGATGGAGAGCGTTCCCAAGAACCCGACGATTCACTGAGCGGTAGTGAGTCTATTTCGGCCTTCTCTATTTTTGATTTTGTCGGGGGCGATGACGATCTAACAGCTGGAGAAGTTCGGATACATAATCGGTTCCGTCAGCGAGTGCGCTCTCAATGGCCCGATATTCTATCTCGACTTCCTGCTGCGAATTCTCCAGAAGCCGTTGCGATAGGGCGCGAACTCGCTCGACAAAGAGCCGATTTTCTGGGTATAGCTGTTGAAGAGCCGTACCCGTGGCCATCGCCCGCGCCTGATACCTCTTACACAACCTCACGAGCTGCAAAATGGCGTAACGTTCTTCGCTCATTGCAGAAACTGGCGGAATCCATTCGGTCATTTTTCTCCTTTCAAGCGGCGTGTAGTAAATCGCCAATCGACCAAACACGGTCAGACAAACCCGCTTCCATTGCGGGAGTCACGCGCAGGGACGAATGAACGCGGCAAAAATTGTAATACGCGAAGTGCAACGCGACAGCGGCTTTCAGATGCGACAGCTTCTTGCTAAATCCGAGCGTAAGGCGGGTGAATCGGCGCATTTGCTGGCGCATGGTGAGGTTCTGTCTTTCCACAAAGCTGGTGGAGATGTGATCGGGGTCAGGGTCGCCGCTTCGGACTTTGGATATAACCCCCGCGATGCGTGGTGGGGAGTACCTCCCTTCGGGAGTGTCCTGCCCGTAGTCGCCAAACATCTTGGTAAGCTGCGCGAAGTCCACGTCCAGACCAAAGCACATCGGCACGGCCATCGTATAGTGATTGAGGCCGTCGGTCGTGAGCTGCACGCGCCCATCCAGCCGCTTGTACAGGTCAAAAAGAAATTCGTGGGTGTCCATACGCAGACGTTTGCCGACCATGAACGACGGCACCAGTTTGGTTTCCGCGTCGATTGCAACCGTAATCCACTGACTGCCCAGCTCCGGCGAATCGCCCTTGCGAACATGGCGCTGCTTCTTTCCGCAGAACGTCCAGATTTCATCGACCTGCAAATACCTGGGCCGGAGATTACGCATCGTCGTGTCCATCAAGCGCGCTGCGCCTTCGCCAGCAACCAGCAGGAGACGCATGATGGTGTTGCGGTTCAATCCCGTGAGCCGCTCTGTGCTGCGAATGGAGCAGCCTTCCAGAAGGCATTTCAAGGCTTGCGTCGCTGCATCGGGGCGAGACGTGAACGTGTCTCGCGTGAGCTTCGTGTGCGGTTCGGAGAATCGGTTTTTACAGGAAGTGCATTTCCAGCGCTGAATGATGCGCCGTTTGCCGAAGGAACCAGCTTTCACGCAGATCGTGTGCTGGCATCGTATACAGGTCATGGGCTTTTCTCCGCTTGTGTTTTGCGGGAAAAGCCTTACAATCGTTTTGGGTCTGGATTGCGGCTTACCCCGCGATTTGGATTAGCCCTGCCGAGTGCTGAAACACCCGACAGGGCCGCTTTCTGCTACTTATCTACTTGGTGGAGGTCGTCGCATGACCTTCTCCTTTCAGTGACCGGGCCGTGGATTTTGTGTTTGTTTGCCCCGACCAACCACGGCCCGTTTGCCAGTGGTCTGGCAAAGTCATTTCTTCGGTTTTTCATCCCCGCGCATTCCAGAGTCGTACGCGCTGGTACGCCCGCTCACATCAACGGGCCTTCGGAAGCGCATTCCCTTCGCCAACTTCCGTACCGGATGTACGGCGTCTCGCACTTCATCCGGCAATTTGTCGGGGTCGAACCCCTGCTTATACTGAGAGCCAATGTGCTCCAAGAGACTAGTTCGGCGTCGGTAAGTGGTCTGGGAATCCACAACCTTCGACTCGATCCGAGCATCCGTATCGGCCAATCTCTTCATCGTCGTGCCGATAGAAGCGAGGGGATTTGCGCGGTATTTAGTCAAATCAAATCCCATCTCATTCAAGTAATCGCGCACTTGCGGCGGTGTCAGCCACACTTCCTTGTGTCGGCTAAATACAAGCTTGATCGCGGCAAGAAGTCCACCACTTTGCGTTTCAATCTCGTCAATCTCTTTCTGGAAAATCTTTTGCTTGTCCGCAGGCAAGAGCGGGAAGGTTGCGAGCATCAATTCGCGCAACTTGGTGGCTTCCAGATCAATCTCGTCACGCTGAACGCTCAAGGCGGCAAGGCGCGTAACGTACTTCGCGAACAGGTGATAATAATCTATCGCTGTGTCTGAGTTCATAACACTGAAAAGATAAGACAAATGTCTTACAACGTCAAGCGAGAAAAACAAAGCTCGGGAAAACAGTCTGGATGGGACCGCATGATCGCGGACGCGAAAAAAAGAATCGCTGACCTTCAATCCTCAATTCGAGTGTTTGAAAAGAAGAAGGCGCTCGGAGAGGCGTGGCCCGGAACCACGGAGCACGCAAGGCAATCAACACGCCAAACCGCCTAGCCGTGCCACGCTATTTCAGACAGTACCCGCGGATCGGAGGCGGCCGCCGTCGCCGAAGAGCGAATTGCGCCCGGAAATCATGGCCCGAGCAACCAATCCGGGGATGCGGCAAGCACACAATTTTTGGTCCCAGCCCTGTGCAGATTTTTGCAATCCTGAGTGAGGTTTTGCGATACCGAGTTCAGCCCGGTTGCGCAAAAACCTTGCCCCGCGCAGGTTTTGCGCGCTTAGGTACTTTATTCTCCATTGCATTACTTTGGTCACCGGCAGTAGACTCAGCGGGCGTTCGCAAACAAATAGTTAGTTTGTCATGGCAGCGCAGAAAAACCCAGAGGAGGAATATAGTGAAAACAACGCTTTTCGCATTTGCGTTAGTAGTAACGCTCAGCCTCTCAGCGGCCGCAGCTAACAAGAAGCCGTCCATTCACCGGGCGGGCAGTGATGCCGCCGATCCAGCAGCCCCACCATCAGCCAACCCGCCAGCGCTGTGCAATCCGTGTTTGTTCTACGGCGGCGACCTCAACGTGTCCAGCTCGAACGCCGCCGGCATGTCTGACGAGAACACCTTCCTGATTTCGGGTGGCTCGGGGACGTACGGTGCAGTAAATATTCCTTCCGGCACCACAGCCAACGTGTACGGCATCCTGTTCAACGTGCAAGCCGACGCCGCTTTCGACCCTCTGGTGGGAACCTATGACATTCGCACCGGTGTTTCGGAAGGCAACGGCGGCACCAGCATCGCGTCCGGCACCGGCAGCGTCGTGGTTCAGCCCACGGGCCGCAACTTCCTCGGACTCTACGAATACACGGTAGCCCTGTCGTGGTCTTCGCCCGTCACGCTGAGCTCCGGCGAATACTGGTTCAACGTGGAACCGCAGTGCCTGAACACGCTTGACGGGAGCTGCTATGTCTTCCGTCAATTCGTTTCTAACACGACCAGCCAGGCCAACGGAGTACACGCGGGCTGGCAGCCGGGCCACGAGATGTTCCTGAACTCCAGCTACTTCGGATTCACCTGGGCCAACTGGTGCGATTCGAGCCTGGGCTTCAACCAATATCAATGCGGATTCCTCTCCTTTGGTCTGCGGGGAACCGACTAAGCAAGCCGCTGTGAGCAGTTGTTTGATATCGCATTAACCGGTTCGCGCAAAGACGCAACCGTGAATCGCGAAAACGATAGCGAAAAAATCGAACAGGAGGAATCGAGTGAAAACGACGCTTTTCGCAGCAGCTTTAGTAGTAGCGCTTAGTCTCTCCGCAGCGGCGGCCCAGAAGCCGCCGGTGTCGAAGCATACGGCAGGAAATCCCAACCACAACGGCGGCACGGCTGTGCAGGTTCCACCGAGCCTGTGCGACCCGTGCTTGTTCTACGGCGGCGACCTCAACTCCACCGATCCCAACGCAGCCGGTCTCTCGTCGGAAAACTCGCTGTTCATTCCGGGCAGCAGCACGTACGGCAACGTCGTGATTCCCTCGGGTATGACGGTGACGGTGACGGGAGTTCTGTTTAACGTGCAGGCCGACTTTAACTTCGATCCGCAGACGGCTTCGTATGACGTTCGTGAGGGCGTCAGCGAAGGCAACGGCGGAACCGATCTGGCGACCGGCACTGCGTCCGCACAGATTGCGGCCACAGGCCGCAACTTCCTCGGCCTGCAGGAATACTCAGTGGCGGTGCAGTTGAGCGCCCCGCTGACACTGACTGCCGGCTCGTACTGGTTCAACGTAACCCCGAACTGCACCAACGGCGCAACCGATGGCAGCTGCTATGTGGGCCGCTCGTTCGTCTCGAACGTGACCGGCCGCACCAACAGCATCCACGGCGCCGCGGAGCCGAACCACGAGATGTTCCTGAACTCGTCGTTCTTCGGTTTCACGTGGGCCAACTGGTGCGATTCGTCTCTGGGTCTGAACGGCCAGCAATGCAACGGCCTGTCGTTCGGAGTCATGGGCACGCAGAACTTCGACTAGTTTTCTTGGGAAGAAGTTTCTTTCATGAAGCCGGGGAGAAATCCCCGGCTTTTTGATTCAGTTCTCGGTTCTCAGTTCTCCGTTCTCAGTTGTCGGTTGTCGGTTGTCGGTTCTCGGTTGTCCTTCCTATGTCCAATAGGTGCAATCGAGCGACCGATATTGAATGGCTTCGGCGATGTGTTTGGGCTCGATGGTAGGGATGGCTTCCATGTCGGCTATCGTCCGGGCTACTTTCAGGATGCGATCGTGGGCACGGGCGCTCAGGCCCTGCTGCATCATGGCGCGCTCGAGCAGGCGCTCGCAGTCGGGGGAAAGCTCGCAGAACGTACGGATGTGGCGGGACGACATCTGCGCGTTGCAGTAGAGTTTCTCTTTCGAAGAACTGAACCTTTCGAGTTGCCGTTTGCGGGTAAGAACCACGCGCTCGCGGATCTTTCCCGACCCCTCCGGATCGGCCGACGATCGCATTTCCTTATAGTTGACCGCAGGCACATCAATGTGGATGTCAATGCGGTCCATCAGCGGACCGGATATTTTGGAGATGTAACGCTGGATCATTGGCGTAGTGCAGGAGCACTCCCGGGTACGGTCGTTGCGAAAGCCGCAGGGGCAGGGATTCATGGCAGCCGCCAGCATGAAGCGGGCGGGAAAAGTAAGGGCCATGGCGGCGCGGGCGATGGTGACGGAACCGTCTTCGAGGGGCTGGCGCAGGACTTCGAGAACATTGCGGGGAAATTCCGGCAGCTCATCGAGAAAGAGCAATCCGTTGTGGGAAAGGGAAACTTCGCCGGGCCGCGGAATCATCCCGCCGCCAATCAGACCGGCATCCGAAATCGTATGATGCGGAGCGCGGTACGGACGCTTGCCCACCAGCCCGCTGCCCGGGTCGAGCACGCCTGCGACGCTGTGAATCTTCGTCGTCTCCAGCGCTTCCTCGAAGGTAAGCGGGGGAAGTGTGGTCGGCATGCGCTTGGCCAGCATGGTTTTGCCCGAGCCCGGCGGACCGATCATTAATATGTTGTGGCCGCCAGCGCAGGCGATTTCGATGGCCCGCTTGGCGGTCTGCTGGCCGCGAACGTCTTTGAAGTCGACGAGAAACTCCTGTGACTCGCGCAGCAGGGCGTCGCCATCGGCTTTGATGGGGGCGATTCCATTGCCGGAATTGACGAAGTGAATGACGTCAAGAAGCGAACGCACGGGGTAAACGTCGACCCCGCCGACCATGGCGGCTTCCTTAGCGTTGGGCTCGGGAACGATGAGGCGTGAAACTTTTCGGCTGCGAGCTTCGAGGGCAATCGGAAGCGTGCCGCGAATGCCGCGCAGGCCTCCATCGAGCGACAATTCTCCAACGAACAGACAGTCAGGAATTTCTTTCTTCGTCAGCCCGCCGTAGGCTCCGACGATACCCAGGGCCATGGGAAGATCGAACCCCGATCCCTCCTTCTTTATGTCGGCGGGGGCAAGATTGATCGTGATGTGAGTGGGCGGAATATCGTAGCCGCAATTTTTGAGCGCGGCGCGAACGCGGTCTCGGCTCTCGCGCACGGCAGCGTCCGGCAGGCCGACGGTATGGAAATGGTCCTGGTCGCACTTGATGCCGGAGCAGTCGACTTCCACCTGAATAATGTTGGCGTCGATGCCGTAAACCGCGGCGCTGAGGGTTTTGTAGAGCATGCGCGCGAACCATGCCTGACTCGTGGACGAGGCACACGAGGGTCAGGTTCCCAAGTTTGGCCAGCATATGCCAGCAGGCGAGGAAAGCACTGTGACAGATGTCACAACCAGGGCTGTGGAAAAACCGGAGGCGAGATCGCGGCTGCGCGCAACACTGGGGCAGGATTACGACCCGTCGACGAGGGCAAAGACGAAAGTAACCATGGCGTACCACATTGTCCAACAAGCGCCGATTCCGGGGCTTGTACAATACGACCAGATTCGGCTGTGAAACGGTCCGGACGCCGCTCAGACACGGTAACGGTAAACCATGACCCAGGGCTCTTCCGGAATTCCTCGCCATCCTCGCCCGCCAAAAAACCTGGAGCGGGAGGAATCTCAGCTTTGGCGCTGGATTCTGCTGTTCATGATTCTGCTCGCCGCCGGCTTTGCCGCGCTGGCCTGGGAGCGTTTGGAAGAGTTGCCTTACCACTTGGGACCGGCAGCCCTGGGCGTGCTGGTACTTTCCATTCTGCTGGCGGTTTACGCCTACGGCCGGCGCCGTGAAGTGAACGAACTGAAAGTGCTGCTGCAAGATCTGCAGGAGCATGTGGGCGCAGCGCCTTCAGAAGAGCAACTCGACCAGCTCAACGAAGTCATTACCCGCTCACAACGCAGCTTTAAAGAACTGATCGACTCGTTCGACGACGCGGCGTGTGCGGTGTCGCTCGACGGCACGATCCGGACGGTAAACCGGCGAATCAGCGAACTGCTGGCGCAGCCCTACAGCACGATCGTGGGGCAGAAATTTTTCGATTTTATCGAGGAGCCTTCGCGGGCGAGCATAGAAGCCGGCCTGGCGCGATTCCTGGAAAAACGGCACTGGACTGGGACGGTGCGGGTCCGCCTGAGAGGAAATCCGCGGCCGCTTTATTTCGATTGCGTTCTGAATGCAATCGTTAAGGGCGATGAGGTCGTAGGGGCGAGCGTACTCGGGCGCGACGTGACCGGACAGCACGAAAAAGAACTACGCTTCACCGAGTTGTTCGAGACGATGCAGGAAGGCGCTTATTTCAGCACGCCTGACGGAAGGCTGCTGGATGCGAATCCGGCGCTGGTGAAGATTCTGGGCTATGGGTCGAAGGAAGAATTGCTGACCGCGGAAGCCACGGCGCTTAACCTCAATCCGGCAGATCCGCCGGCGCTGAGCCGGGCCCACGATGACCGCGGCGATATCCGGTCGCGCGAGATCACCTTAAGGAAGAAAGACGGAAGTCCTTCGGTCCTGCTGGAATCGTCGCGCGCTGTGTGGGACCCTTCGGGAAAGCTCATCCGCTACCAGGGAACGCTGGTGGATGTGACCGAAAGACGAAGGATGGAGCGGCAGATCCTGCAGCAGGAGGAGTTTGGCCGCAGGCTGCTGGAAAGCTTCCCCGATCTCATTCTGGTAGTCGATCTGCAGGAACGTTATACGTTTGTCAGTTCGCGGGTCCGAGACCTGCTGGGCTATGAGCCGGGCGACTTGGTGGGAAAGAAAATCTCCGAAACCGGCGACCATTCATCGGAATTGGTCGTGCTCTACCGCAATATTGCCTCAGGCGGTCAACTGTTCGACTCGGCCGAATTCAGCGCGCGCCATCGCGACGGCGGCTGGCGCACCATGCGCGCCTCGGCCAGCCAGTTCTTCGACGCGGAGGCGAGGCCCGCCGGGGTAATCATTTCCGTGCGCGACATCACCATGGAGCGAAAGTTGGAACAGCAGATCGTGCAGAGCGAGAGGCTGGCAGCCATGGGAGCCATGATCGGCGGCGTGGCACACGAATTGAACAATCCGCTTACCTATATCGTGGGAGTCAGCGATCTGTTGCAAGACTCACAGACCAGCGAAGCGGCCCGCAAACAGATCAATATTTTGCAGCAGCAGGCGCGACGGGCGGCCGAAATCGTGCAAAACCTCACTTATTTTTCGCGCCCGCCGGCGCCCGGCAAGAGTGTGGTGAATCTCGGCGAAGTGGTTGAGCGCACGCTCAATTTGCACGCCTATTCCCTGCGCAAGAACAGTATCACCGTGGATTTTTTGCGGGAGCCGCCGGTACCGTACGTACAAGCTGATCCACACCAGCTGATGCAGGTCTTTCTGAATTTAATTCTGAACGCTGAGCAGGCGATTCGGGAAGTACGAGAACACGGAACTCTGCGCATCCGCCTCTCCAGCACTGGAGAAACGGTGTCGGTGAGTTTTCAGGACGACGGTGGGGGAATTCCGGCCGACATTCTGGTGCGAATCTTCGATCCGTTCTATACGACGAAGCGGCCCGGGCGGGGAACCGGGCTGGGATTGAGCATTTGCAAATCTGTGATGAAGGAACACAACGGAACGATTGAAGCGGCGAATGCTCCCGGCGGAGGAGCGGTTTTCACGGTCACGCTGCGGGCGGCGATCCCAGCCTCCGCGCAAAGGTCGACGTCCTAAGAACTAGCCTCTTTCCACTGCCATCGCCACTGCGTTGCCGCCGCCCAGGCACAGAGCCGCAATTCCCCGCTTCACGTCACGGCGCATCATCTCGTAGATCAACGTCACCAGCACGCGCGCGCCGCTGGCCCCGATGGGATGGCCGATCGCGACCGCGCCGCCGTTCACGTTGACCCTGTTCATATCGAGACCAAGCTCGCGGACCACGCCCAAGGCCTGCACTGAAAAAGCTTCGTTCAATTCAAAGAGATCGACGTCGTCTTTGGTCCAGCCGGTTTTCTCATAAATCTTTTTCACCGCATCAACGGGGGCCATCATGACCCATTTCGGTTCGACGCCGCTGGTGGCCTGGGCGACGATGCGCACCATCGGCTTGGCGCCAAGCTCCGCCGCGCGCCTGGCGCTGGTGACCACCACCGCCGCCGCGCCGTCGTTTACACCCGGAGCGTTGCCGGCGGTAACGGTTCCGTCTTTCTTGAAGGCGGGCTTCAGCGCGCGGAGAGTTTCAACGGTTGTGTCTTCGCGCGGGGATTCGTCGCGATCAAAGAGGATGGGAGCCGCTCCCTTTTTCCTGGCGGGAATTTCCACGGGCACAATCTGCGACTTGAAGCGGCACTCTTTCATTGCCGCCACGGCTTTCCGGTGGGAGTTGACGGCAAACTCATCCTGTTCTTCGCGGGTGATGCCATACTTCTCGGCGACATTTTCGCCGGTGATGCCCATGTGGTAGTCGTTGTAAACATCCCACAAACCATCATGAACCATGGAATCGATCACCTGGCCGTTGCCGAGACGATAGCCTTTGCGCGCTTGCGGAAGAAGATAAGGAGCGTTGGTCATCGACTCCATGCCCCCGGCGACGACGATCGAACTGTTTCCCGTCTGCACCGCTTGCGCGGCAAGCGCGACTGCTTTGAGCCCCGAGCCGCAAACCTTGTTGATTGTCATGGCACCTGTCGTGGGAGACAATCCGCCAAAGATTGCGGCCTGCCGCGCCGGATTCTGACCGAGCCCGGCGGGCAACACATTGCCCATGATGCACTCATCGATCTGATCGGAATTCAGTCCGGCGCGCTTCACCGCCTCGCGCACCACCACCGCGCCGAGCTGCGGAGCGCTCAAGTCCGTCAACGCGCCCTGAAATTTTCCCACCGCCGTACGACAACCGGAAATGATGACCACATCATCGAAAGCCGCCATTGATCATGCTCCCGCGAAGATTTCGCAACCAGACATTATAGATGCGCGGCGGGAAAAAACGATTGCGGCAGGCAAGATCGCCGTGCATTAGCGGGCCTGCGGGCTCCTTCACCAGCTCTGGGATTTGAGACGAGATTTGCGCCGAGACAGCAAGCGGGGCGGAGCCGCGCGCGGCCGAGATGCACTTCGCGGAGCGCCGGGCAAATTTTCTTCTTGCATTTTTTCGTTTACGGTGACTTTGGTACAACATCGCACGCCGAAGCACATGCATTTTTTTCTTGACTTCGATTTTCAATGACTCTATACAATCAATAAGTTGCAACTGAACATCGTTGCGACGCTCCATGAAAAATGGAAGGGAGAATAGAACCAAATGGCAACCAAGAAAAAGGCAAAGAAGAAAAAGAAGCACTAAGAAGTCAGTACGAAGTGAACAGGGGACGCCAAAAGCGTCCCCTAAGTTTTTGGGGTGGTTCAATCCCCCGCGCCGAACCGCCCTTGGGCTGCGCGATTCATGAACGCGTTGGTTTGGGCGCCTGCTTTTCGCGGGCGGGGCAGAGTCCACGAAAGGCGCAGAAGTTGCAGTGAAAGCCGGTCTTGGGGTTGAATTTTCCTTCCGCGATATTGCGCGCCGATTCGGTTACACGATCACGCGCCCGCTCCAGTTGAAACTCATCGCGCCGGGAGAAAACCGGAACGTTGCCGTCGAGGTTGTGAAATGCGAGATCGGCGACCTTGTATCCCCACTTCTGCTGCGCGGCCATGGCGTAGATGGAGAGTTGAAGGCTTTCATCGGCGTCTTCCTGCGTCCGGGCCTTGCCGGTTTTATAGTCGACGATCACCACGCCGCCGTCGGCGGTGCGATCGATACGATCAATTCTTCCCGCAAGCCTGATTCCGCCGACCTGCACTTCGAACCACTCTTCGGTTTGCAGAACCTGAGGCGCCGGGGCAGAGCGGGCGGCGTTCAGGAAGTTGGCTAACTGTTCGGTTCCCTGCCGCCGGTAAAGCTCATGCTGGTACCTGTCCTGGATGCCGGAAGCTTCCAGATCTTCGAGGAACAGCTGTAGAAGTTCCTCATCTGATTTCGTGCGGCCGGCGCGAAGCGAATCGTAATACGTGCGCAGGACGCGGTGAATGGCCGCGCCGTACTGCATGGCAGCGTGGACTTCGCGGGAAAGCTTCCACTCGCGTTCGAATTTGAACTGCAAGGGACAGTTCTCATAGCTTTCGATCGCCGAGGCGCTCAGCCGCGAAGCCAGGCCTTCGATCGGCGGCAAAGCAAGCCAGGCGGGGAGGCGCGAGCCTTCCCGCGTGTTACTTTCGGCCACAGCCGCGAGGCCGGGAATTAAGTCCTGCTGCAAAGGCACCGCCATGCGCGTGCGAAGCCACGGCTTCAGCGAAGAGTTGTTCACCAATTCGCGCATGAAGCCGGCGGGAGTTTTATCGCGGAGCCCAATTCCCTGCTTGGCGTAGATATGCAGCGAGTCCCGGGCCCGAGTCATGGCCACGTAGAAAAGGCGGCGCTCCTCCTGCTCATTCAGAGTCTTCTCGTCGCCAAAGACGGCCGAATCGGGATCGCGCAACTCGGGGGGAAACTCTACAAGGCTTTCGCGATAACTTGTGGGGAAAGACCCTGAGTTGGCGCGAAGGATGAAGACATGAGGAAACTCCAGCCCTTTCGCGCCGTGAACGCTAATTAGACGAACCGCATCCTCGGTTTCGTTCGCGGCCATGGGAATCGCACCTGCGGCCTCGCGAAAATAATCCAGCCACTCGATCCATTCCCCGAGTTCGCCGGTTTTCGTGGTGGGCTTTTTTTCCCAAGTGGCAATGAACTCCAGAGCTGTTTTCAGGGCTGGAGATTCGCGATCAAGATTGAAGTGCCGGGCGATGATGCAGGAGGCAGCGTGGGCCTTGGCATTTGTACGGGCAACTTCTTCGCGCGCGTCACGGAGGCATTCGAGGACCGCCTGCCCTCCGGGGACCGAGTGAAGCACGGAATGCAGCGGGATAGAGACGCCGTCGCGGGATTCCTTGGCGATGGCGCGGAGGGCCGAGCGGAGCTGCTCGGGGTCGACCTCGAATTGCGGCAGGGCGGCCACGCGAAATAAATCGGCGTCGGAGCCGATATCGACTACGGCGGCCACGCAGGCGAACAGGTCGCGCACCTCGGATGTGTCGATCACATCCATGGCTTCGATCGAAAAAGGGATTTCGCGGCCGCCGAGTTCGCTCACAATTTCCTCACGGTGATGGTGTGCGCGATAAAGCACCGCGAAGTCTTTCCATTGGCAGCGCAGCCGCTTTCTTGTTTCTTCTATGACCGTGGCCACATCGTTTGCTTCCAGTTCTCTTTCCTTCCCGTAGGTGACCGACTCGACGGGAAAACTGACATTTGGTCTCCCGGATTTCTGCGCCTCTTCATCGCGCGCCGATTGCAGCGGAGCGCGACGATACGAAAAAGCCGCATCGTTGGCGGCGAAGGCAGGCGGGTTCTTGTTGACCACGGCGAAAGCGCATTGCAAAACGGGGGTCAGAGAGCGCCGATTCTTGCCGAGAACGACCAGTCTGGTTTGGGGAAATTGCCTGCGGAACACCTGGAATGCCGCACTTGAGGCGCCGCGGAAACGGTAGATGGCCTGATCGGG
>DATLKM010000112.1:0-2475 GCA_035538435.1 Binatia bacterium | reverse complement strand
CAGTAAATCCAACCGTGAAGAAAACGCCAGAAAGTTCAGCAGAGAATCGCGCCGGCGAATACCGCATGCCCGCCGAATGGGAACCGCACGCGGCCACGTGGCTGGCGTGGCCGCATAATCACGGCGACTGGCCGGGAAAGTTCGAGCCGATTCCTTGGGTCTACGCCGAGATCGTTCGCAACCTGGCGCGGCACGAGCGCGTCGAGTTGATCGTGAACGACGCGGCGGCAGAGCGAAAAGCTCGAAGAGTGCTGGAGCGGGCGAATGCGCTTTCAGAGAATGTTCGTTTCTGCCGCTGGCCCACCAATCGAGTGTGGCTGCGCGACTCTGGCTGCATCTTCGTGACGGCAGAGCCGGGCTTCGCCCGGCCGGACAGCCGGGGGCGGCTGTCCCCACATAAAACCTCCACAGCCGGTGTGGGGGCCCCCTCTGAGCTCGCGGCGGTTAAGTTTCGTTTTAACGCGTGGGCCAAGTACTCCAACTGGCGCTACGACGAAAGAATCGGGAGCCTGATGGCAACCGCCGCCCGCGCCTGTGAAATCCGACCGCAGCACAACAAAACTCGCGTGGTCCTCGAAGGAGGCTCCATTGACGTCAACGGACGCGGCACCATCCTAACCACTGAAGAATGCCTTCTCAGCAAAGTTCAGCAACGCAACCCCGGAATGACGCGGAAAGACTACGAAAGAGTGTTCGCCGAATATCTCGGTGCGCCTAACACGATCTGGCTGGGCAAAGGCATTTCCGGAGACGACACCCACGGCCACGTGGATGACATCACGCGCTTTGTTGCTGCCGATACAGTCGTAACAGTGACTGAGCCGAATCGCGGGGACGAAAACCACAGGCCGTTGCAGGAGAACCTGAAACGATTGCGGGCGGCGCGCGATCAGGACGGCAAAGCCTTGAATATCGTCGAACTTCCCATGCCCGGCCCGGTAATTTTTGAGAAGCGCCGCCTGCCCGCCAGCTACGCCAATTTTTATATCGCCAATGGAGTCATTCTGGTTCCGGTTTTCAACGATCCGAATGACCGCATCGCGCTCGACACGTTGGCGCGATTATTTCCCACTCGCGGGATTGTCCCGATTTATTCGGGTGATTTTGTATGGGGTCTCGGCGCCATGCACTGCATGACGCAGCAACAGCCGGCTAGCCAACCTGCGAAAAAGCAATAAGAAAACGGGCCGCACGGGCCCGTTTCGTTCCCCCTCGGAGAGATTGCTTAAAGGCCTGGTCCGGACGGAGGCGGCGAAGCATTGTCCGGGTTTGATCCGGGATTGGATGTGCCCGGATTTGAGCCGGGGTTCGAAGTTCCGGGGTTTGATCCTGGATTGCTTGTGCCAGGATTGGTTGACCCGCCGTTGGGAGATCCTGGCGTTGTCGGCGTGTTGTTCGGATTCGTCCCCGGCGTCGTGTTATTGGGCGAAGTGCTTGGCGGCTGGGTGGTATTGTTTGGCGTATTTGGATTAGTGGGATTCGAGCCCGGCGCGGTGTTGTTGGGCTGCGATCCAGTTGGCGGTGCGGTTGTGCTGCCGGTCGGCGGCTGCCCGGTATTTCCGGTCGGCGGCGCCCCAGGTGAAGTCTGACCCGGTGTTCCCCGTCCCGCGCCCGTTCCCCCTCCAGCAGGCGGTGCTCCGCCGGCTGGAGCTTGCGCAACCACCCATGCGGCGCTCAATAGCAGCGCACCCAACAATGAGAGTCTTTTCGTCATAGCAAAATTCTCCGAAAATCGAATTATCTGCCCGATTCCTCCCGGCACCGGCGGTGCGCGCCCGCAGGGAATCTCTAGTTTTCAGTGTGCGACAAGCGGGACGGGTCGGTTATCCGGCAGAGGCCGTAAATACGGGCGAGCGATGCCTTAGCGTTGCAAGCCCGGAAAGTCGCCTTCACAACAACGAAGGGCCTGGGAGGGCGTGGATCGGAGAGCTTTGTTCGATACCGAACCGATTTCAGGACTAGAAACTATTTCAGGATTACGGAACCCCGGCCCAGGTAGGAAATTGTATGCGGCACGTCCGGCTGTACGGATTTTCCCGAAGGCTGCGCCGCTTCCCAGGCTTTGGCGATGGTTTCGCCGGAGGTCATTTTGCCCAGCAGGTTGTCGAGAAACAACGAAGTGTTCGATCCGAGGCGCCGCAAGGTAAATACCGTGTTGATTTTCAAGCCTTTTGTCTGGAATCCTGCCTCGTAGGCGGATTGCGGATTATCGTTTCCAATCCAAAGCAGTTTCAGGTTGTTGCTGGCCGCGGAAGAAAGCAAATCAGCGCCCGTGATGCGATCCCCGGAAGCGTCGGAGATGGCGCCGCCGCCCTCGACGGCGCAAAACAGATGCAGAATGTCGTACTTGTGCGCCAGCGCGCCGCGCACCTCCGCCATGGAGGTAAAAGTTGCGTTCGCTGCGGAAGGATAGTAGCGCCGGTAGACACGCAGGTCAGATTTCAGGTGTTCGTCGAATTGAGTGCCGAGCTGGCA
>DATLKM010000111.1:0-6498 GCA_035538435.1 Binatia bacterium | reverse complement strand
TTCGGTATGGAAATTGTGGCGCACGATCCTTTCGTGTCGTCTTCCGTGGCGAAAGAGCAGGGCATACGCCTTGTCAGCCTGGATGAGCTTTACGGCGCAGCCGATTACATCACGCTGCACGTGGGCCTGACGCCGCAGACCGCGGGCATGATCAGCGAAGCAGCGATCCGGAAGATGAAGAAAGGCGTGCGGCTGGTGAACTGCGCCCGTGGGGAACTGGTAAACGAAGCTGATCTGGTGCAGGCCTTGAAGCAAGGTCAGATCGCCGCAGCCGCTCTGGATGTTTTTTCCGAAGAACCACTGAAGAATTCGCCGCTCATGGAACTACCCAATGTGATCCTGACGCCGCACATCGGCGGCTCGACTTTTGAGGCGCAGGAAGCAGTCGGAGTGCAGATTGCGCAGCAGGTCCGCGAATATCTGAAACACGGCGTGATACAAAATGCGGTGAACGTGCCTTCGGTTTCGGCCGAGGAATATTCCGAGATGCACCCGTACATCGTTCTCGCGGAGCGCATGGGAGCGTTTCTGGCGCAGATTTCGGAAGGGCCGATCGAAGAACTGTCGCTGCGCTACAGCGGGCATATCGCGGAATGGAAGACGGAATTAATTCGTAACGCGGCCATCAAAGGCATTCTCAATCAAACTCTGGAGGAAAAGGCCAACCTGGTGAATGCCGCGTCGCTGGCCGATCTCCGCGGCCTGCGTGTGCATGAGGCACACAAGACCAAGGCTTCCAGCGGAGGCGCGGGCAGCGTGCTTTCGATTCTTCTGAAGAGCTCGAAAGAAGAGCATCTGGTCAAGGGGGCGGTCTTGCGTGGCAGCGCGCCACGCCTGCTGCACATTGACGAAATCGATGTGGAAGCGCCGCTGGAGCGCGATCTTATTTATATCCGCAACCGCGATGTGCCGGGCGTGATCGGGAAAGTCGGGACGATTCTGGGCGAAGCGGAAGTCAACATCGCCGATTTTTCACTGGGCCGCCGGGCTGACGCGGCCCCGGGCGGGGTAAGGGAGGCGATTGCGGTGGTCCACGTGGATGAGCGCGTGCCGGACGCGATTCTGAAGAAACTGGAAGGGATTCCGGCGGTGCATCAGGCGAAGGGCGTGCGGCTGTTCTGACGGCGCGGATCCTATTGCTGATTCCGGCGTAATTTTCTGCTCTCCGCCAGCAGCGCCATGGAGTGCATCAGGTTCTGGAGGGTGACGATTCCGACCAGTCTTTCGTCCTCAACGACGGGAATAATGCTGAGGTTGCGCGAGGTCAGTTTCCGGAATGCCGAGGCCAGCGATTCCTGGCGCGCGGAAACTTCGAACAGTTTGTTCATGACGGCCTGCACGTAGCCGTTGCCTTCCAGGCGGAGAGCTTCCAGAATGCGCTGCTTCGAGATCACACCCACCATGTCGCTGCCGCGAACCACGGGAAAATCATCCTGAAGCGAATGAACGGCCTTGTCCAGGGCGTCTTCCAGAGTGTCAGCGGGAGAGAGCGTGGCGAAGTCGGTCAGCATGACTTCTTCGAGGCGAACATTATCGAGGACCGACTGAAAAATTACTGCCCGTTCTTCCAGTTGCGCCGCGGAGAAAATGATCAGGCCGATGATGGTGAGCCAGGTATTGCTGAACAGGCCGCCGACCATCAGGGTCATGGCGATGGCGTGGCTGATGGATACGGCGCGCCGGGTCGCGGCCGCCGGGTCGATCTTGTTGGCGAAGGTCGCGCGTAAAATGCGGCCGCCATCGAGAGGATACGCCGGAAGCAGATTCAGACCGGCGATGTAAAGATTGGCCCAGATGAGGCTGCGGGGCAGATTATTCGATTGCAGGAAGGGCCACTCCCAGGCGTGGAGCTGCGGCAGCGCGGCGGCAATCACACCCGCCGCGGCCAGCGCGAATACTACGTTTACCAGCGGCCCAACCAGTGCCAGGCGCACTTCGCGCTTCCAGGCATCGGCGCGTGAGGCGGGCGCCAGCACGCGCGACTCGTCGAAAATCGTTACCCCGCAAAGGGGCAGCAGAATCACGGCTTTTGCGATATAGCCAAAACGGCGGGCAACCAGCATGTGGCCGACTTCATGGACGGCCACGCAACCCAGGATAATGCCAACCAAAGCCAGATCGCGGCCGCCATTGGCGGAGCCGTGCGAATTGTATTCCGTCCAGTAAACAAAGACGGGAAGCAGCAGAAAGGTCAGGTGCAGGCGAACTTCCACGCCAAACAGGCGTCCAATGGCAATCGAAAGACTTCTCATGTTTCCAGCTACTGTTATTTTACATGGTCAGCTATATTGACTCGGGCATCCGAAAGTCCACGGCCATGCGCGTAATTGCCGGTAAATACCGCGGTCGCACTTTGCGCTCCATGCGCGGAAACGACATTCGTCCCACCTCGGACCGGCTGCGGGAAACATTGTTCAACGTGCTGAGCGCGGGAAATCCCGAAGCGTTGGAGGGAACGGTTTGGCTGGACCTTTTCGCCGGGACGGGGGCGGTGGGAATTGAAGCTCTAAGCCGCGGAGCGAAGCAGGTGTACTTCGTGGAAACCTCCGCGGCGGCGACCAAGGTGATTGAGCAAAACCTGGCCAGCCTGGAAATTGAAGAGGGCTACACGATTCTGCGCGAGGACCTTGCCGGAGTATTGTGGCGGCTCAAGCGGCAGCACGCGGCGGCCGATGTGGTTTTTCTGGATCCTCCGTACCAGCTGCAAAATGCTTACAAGCAGACGCTGACCATGCTGGCGGAATCTTCCGTGGTGTGGGCCATGTCCCTGGTGGTGGCGGAGCATGAGAAGCAATTCGATCCCGGCGAGGAGTTCGGGGCGCTGCGAAGGATTCGCAAGCTGGTGCAGGGAAATGCGGCGCTCAGTTTTTATCGCATCGGGGGACAGCCCGACTTGAACCAGTAGCTACATAACCAGTGGCTACATAATAAGTAGCTACATAATAAGATCGTTGCCGCGGCGCACGATGGGATGCTGCATTTCCTCAAGGTCGTTCTTCACCATATTCAGGCCATAAACGCAGCGTTCGAACTCGCGCGAGAGTTGGGCGAACATGGGCGCGACCCGGGCGTACTCAAAGTGCTCGAATTTGGAAACAATGTAATAGCTTTCTTTGCCTGCCTTCATCCACTCGACAAAACCTTCCAGACGATTGCGGCGCAGGCGGAAGTGATTGATGCTTTCGGGAAACATGCCGGTAAAGAACAGCGCGTAGTCGCCGATGTGCTTGCGCACCTGGCGTTCGCGATCGAATGAAGGGGCTGGGCCGTAAACCGGATCCGACTCGAGCAGCATTTCGCCGAGGTCGGTGAGGGGACGATCTGCGGCGTCGTGAATCTTGAACACCTGGTCGGTTTCGCAAAACTCGGCCAGGAGGTGAGAAACGTATGCCACAAGTTCAGGATCGCGGATGCCGATTTCTTCCGCGTACCTGCGTCCAACCAATTCCTGGAACAACTGCCGCAGCGGATGCGATTCCGGAATCATGCTGTTCAGGCTCCTTGAAAGCCGCCAACGGCGCGGCTTCCCCACACGTTAGGTAACTAGTTACCCCAGTTTCGCCGCGAACGCAAGTGACTTTTGTTTCTCGCGCGAATCTCTTTTACAAATGATTAGAAGTGGAGAGCGGCTTGCGAGGTTGTGTTGACGCGTCTGTTGGCAGTCAACGCAATCGGCTGCTAAACGCAGGCTACTGCCAGAGCTTTAGAAGCGGGCCAAGAACCGATTATGTCTCAGGACTGACGAAACCTTGCCGCAGTTTCCACTACAGAATTTCTCTTACATCGCCTGCGCGTCTGGTGACCCGCTCGCGATCGAGATATTCCAGCAAGGGGATGGCGTATTTGCGGGTTACGCCGGTCATTTCCTTGAATTGCGCCACGTCGATTTTGGCGGACCGCGCCTTGTGGGCGGCGATTCTGCGGCGCAGGTCGGCAAGGGCGTCGCGGTGAAATACGAGGTCGTCTGAGATTTTCGTCAGCACCTTGTCGCGCAGAAGCAAAGTGACAATTTTCTGCGCCCGGGATCGATCGATCGTCAGTGCGGCCAGCACTTCCTGAAGCGCGGGGACTTTCAGGCCGGCGGTGGCAAAGGCGGCCTCGATTTTCTTTCGCGATTCGGCCTCGTCGTCTTTCATAACTACGCCCTGCCCGGGCAGGCTGACCCGGTCGCCGGCAATTTCGAGTTTCTTTTCGGCGGCCAGGCGGCCGATGATGTTCTCAAAGACCTCCGGCTTCGCCTGAAACAGCGCCCGCAATTCCTCTTTACTCATTCCCCCGGCCAGGGGGTTCTTTTTGTGGAAGCCGGCTGCCGCCGCGAGAATCTGCTGTCGGAGCGAATCCAAGGCCATGGCATTTACCAAAAAATCGCCAGCACGCACGATTTCGCCGGTCTTCAGCATGGGATCGACCAGCTCGGCAATCGCACCGCGCGTCCAGCCTGTTTCTGAGACTAATTGCGCCGCTGAAATCCCATCCTTCCCGCGCCTGACGATTCGCGCCCGCAGAATCGCAGACGAATCGTTCGCGGCAAGGATTTTGAGAAACGCCTCGCGTTCGCGGGCACGCGGCATGGGTGAGGCGTCGAGCACCACTCCCCCGCCGATGGTTACGACGGGAGAAAATTGCCGGATGATAAAGCGATCACCCGGAAGTAGCAGAACGGGCGATGGTAAGCGCAAGCGGGCGAATGCTTCGCCGCCGGGCGCGATCTGGTTGGCAGGACCGTGGCTGTCGAACAGCACTTCCGCAACGCTTTCCATAGAGAGGGCGTGAAGATGTACTTCGGCGCGATTTTTCAGGGGACGAGGAGCGGAAGCGAGCAGCTTCAAGCGCACGTCAGCGAAGCGGGTGGCGTGGAAGGTGGCGGGCGGAGCCAATGTCATGCCGCGCGCCAGGTCGGCAGTGCTGATGCCCCCCAGATTCAGAGCCGTTCTTTGTCCGGCCACGGCAGCGTTGGCCATGGCACCGTGCACCTGCACGCCGCGCACTCGCACACGCCGGCCGGCGGGAAATACTTCCAGCTCGTCTTCGATTTGAACGGTTCCGGAAACCAGCGTTCCGGTGACGATGGTACCGAAACCTTTCATAGTGAATACGCGGTCGATGGGAAGTCGCAGAAGAGCGCGGTGGTCGCGCTGCCGGACTTCCGCCGCCATCGCCGCCATTGCCCGCTTTAAATCGTTGAGCCCATCGCCTGTGAGAGAACTGACGGCGACAATCGAACGGCCGGTTGCGTCTTCGAGAAAACTGCCCCGGACCAATTCGGCCGCTTCGAGGCGCGCGACCTCGAGCGTGTCGGGGTCGACAAGATCGGATTTTGTAAGCACCACCAGACCGCGCCGCACGCCGAGCAGTTGCAGAATGTCAAAGTGCTCGCGGGTCTGGGGCATGATGGCTTCATCCGCCGCAATCACCAGCAGCACCATGTCGATGCCGCCCACGCCGGCCAGCATGTTACGCACAAAGCGTTCGTGCCCGGGAACGTCGACAAAGCCAAGGCGCAGCGTTCCTCCGTCAATAGCGGGCAAATCCATGTGGGCGAAACCCAGGTCGATGGTGATTCCGCGCCGCTTTTCCTCTTTCAGGCGATCGGCGTCGATGCCGGTCAGCGCCTTCACCAGCGCGGTCTTTCCGTGATCGATGTGTCCGGCGGTGCCTACGATGATGGATTTCATCTGATCGAATCTTAATGGAAAAAGCGCCCGGCCTTCAGCGGTCAGCACTCAGCCGTCAGCTATCGGCTCTCCGCCGGCGGAAAGGGGCGTTAACACAGCGCTTGCGCTGCGCTTCGTTCGTTTCGGGAAGCGGTTCGCCCCCGGGAATGAGCCCAGCCATCGGAACCGGAGTTGGAGCTGATGCCTCAAGTTCCGCTCATGCCTGCCGATGTGTTTCGGTCAGGAAAACGGAGGATGACATGTCGATCAGCATCAGCAGTCTTTTACCGCCCACGCCGTTTGCGCCTGCCAACACCGCTTCGAGCGCAGTGCAGAACGCTCCGCAGCCGCCGCCCCCGCCCCGCCAGGCAGAAGACACGATTCAGCTTACGCAAGCTGAACAGGTGTATCAGCTCTATAACCAGGGCCAGCGAGTGACCCAGATTGCCAACAGCCTGAGCTTGCCAGTGGCTGCGGTAAATAACTACTTAGGTATTACGAACTCGAATTCACAGGGCTAGAGTCCGGCGTCGGGTCAATGTGGATGGACGGGTTCTTCCACGCGAAATCCCGCCTTGACCCGCTTTTCGTTGCTTACCTTCGCTCTGTCGGAACTCCGATCACGGCCGGAGCCAACAGGTCGCGCTCGCTTCGCTCGCCAGGACGGCCGAGGCGGCTATCCCTACAAGGGCGCTGAAGTCTCGTCTCCCTGGCGCCCGCCCGGCGCAAGCAAAACGCGGGAACCACCTCTGCCACTTTATTTCCGCCGGCGTGCGATTTGATCATTAAGGCAGGCCCTCGTCTCGATGAGCGAAAATCTCGAATTCCTGCCCGATCGGCGGCG
>DATLKM010000110.1:0-12408 GCA_035538435.1 Binatia bacterium | reverse complement strand
AGCCAGATAGTACATACCATCCGGGCCGAGCGGCCGCCTTTATTCGTAAACCGCAGCCGGCAACCGGGGGCAGTCACAAGTTGGCTTCTCCCCTGGAAACGTATCCGGCGCCTCTTCAATATGACCAACATGGTCATGTTGCTATGCGCTCATTCGGTCGGGGAAGATCGGCAAATTGAAGGCTCACCTCAGCGAACACATCCGGCGAGTTCGCGATGGCGGCGAGGTCCTCATCGGTGATCGCAGCAAACCGGTGGCCCGGATTGTTCCCTGCCGCCTCGAGGATTAGCCCGAACGCGAGCGGTAGTTGATTGCCGGGGGCACTCTGGTTCCACCCCTGCCAAAGCGAAGCCGCACGCCGGCGTGGCCACCGGGGAACGTCTCAGCTGCGGCAATGGAGAAGGTATGGCGGGTAGAACGCGGCGAGTAGGCGCGATACCGCTTTCTGGGATGCCAGCGCGCTAGTTCCGCTTTGCGTCGCACAATCCAACACGGCCCGTGCTATGGAGTTATGCGCCAAATACGAAGCCATCGTGTGGTGGGCGCCTGAAATCTTTTCCAGGCAACCACCAGCCGTTCGGTGTTGCCTGAACTTTTCAGACACTACCAGCCGTCCCTTTCACACTCCCGTAACAAACTTCCCATATAGTGTCCCCTCAATATTGCGGCAATTCTTATTTTTCTCCAGGAGGGAACTCATGGCCACCGCCTCATCCACCGTACTCGACCAGAAACTTTCCCGCTCGCCCGGCAAGCTCGGCATCCTGATTTTCGGCGCGGTCCTGATCGTCGGCGTTCTCTACGCCGGCTCCAGCCTTCTCCGCGATCTTTCCACCGTGCGCAGCGAATCCATTCTTCCCTACCTCTTGCTCGGCATCGCTCTTCTCGTCGCTCTCGGCTTCGAATTCGTCAACGGCTTTCACGACACCGCCAACGCAGTCGCCACCGTCATCTACACCCACTCGCTCGAGCCTCACGTCGCCGTCGTCTGGTCCGGCTTCTGGAATTTTCTCGGCGTCCTCGTCTCCAGCGGCCTGGTCGCCTTCGCCATCATCTCGCTGCTGCCCGTCGAACTCATCCTTCAAGTCGGGAGCAAAGCCGGATTCGCCATGGTCTTCGCCCTGCTCGTCGCCGCCATCATCTGGAACCTCGGAACCTGGTGGTTCGGGCTCCCCGCCTCCAGTTCCCACACTCTAATCGGTTCCGTCATTGGCGTAGGCATCGCCAATCAGCTCATGAACGCCCGTACCGCAACCAGCGGCGTCGATTGGGGACAGGCCCTCAATATCGGCAAATCCCTCCTCCTTTCTCCCATCGTCGGCTTCGGCTGCGCCTACCTTCTTCTCCTCCTCGCCAAAGCCCTCATCAAGGATCCCAAACTCTACACCGCTCCCGAAGGCGACGCGCCGCCGCCCTTCTATATTCGCTGCCTGCTCGTGCTCACCTGCACCGGTGTCAGCTTCTTCCACGGCTCCAACGACGGTCAAAAAGGCATGGGCCTGATCATGCTCATCCTCATCGGCACCGTGCCCACCGCCTACGCCCTGAACCACGCAGTCACCTTCAAGGATTCGCAGGACTTCATCGCCGTCTCCATGCAGGCCGCCGACGCCCTCAGCCACTACGTCAGCCCTGACGCCGTCGTCGGCGACCCCCACGAAGACGTCACCGAATATATCCGCACCCGCAACTTCACTCCCAACACGATGCTCGCCCTGCGCAACATGGTTACCGACATCGGCAACGAAACCGCTCTCTACAAAGAGATGAAGAACATCCCCAACGACCGCGTCCGCAACTTCCGCAATGACCTTTACCTCATCAGCGAAGACATCCGCCTCATGCAGAAAAGCGGCAATCCCAAATTCGCCCCCGCCGACGCTGCCACCCTCGCCAACTACAAAAAGCACATCGACCACGCCACGCGCTTCATTCCGCTGTGGGTAAAAGTCGCCGTCGCGATGGCGCTCGGCCTTGGCACCATGGTGGGATGGAAGCGCATCGTCGTGACCGTCGGCGAAAAAATCGGCAAGAGCCACCTCACCTACGCCCAGGGAGCAATGGCCGAAATCACCGCCATGGCCACCATCGGCGCAGCCGACGGCTTCGGCCTGCCGGTCAGCACCACCCACGTTCTCTCCTCCGGCGTCGCCGGCACCATGGCCGCCAATCACTCCGGCATTCAATGGTCCACGGTGCGCAACCTCGCGCTGGCGTGGGTTCTCACCTTGCCGGTGGCAATGATGTTGTCAGGTTTCTTGTTCTGGGTCTTCCGCAAGGCGTTCTGAATGTGATTTGAAAACGCACAGAAGATTTGAAAGGGCGCGGATCCAGCCGCGCCGAACTCCTCCTCTGCTGTCATCGGAGCGGGAGGGTCCTGCATGTGTCCTAATGGGAAGATTCCTACGCCGATGCCGTGGCTGCCGCGGCCATTCCACGCTGTTTCTGCAATTCCATTTGGAACGCCTCCGGCGGCAGTGAAGCCTGGGTGCGAAACAGTCCGAGCAGGGTGTCTCCGAGAAAAGGCTCGACATCCTGCTCCCGCCAGCCGGATTCCGTTTCCAGCCCTTCCGGCTCGACCAGAATTTCCGGCTGCACCTCGCGGTTTTGGGTGAGAACGTTCAGAAAGTTTTCCAGCGCCGAGCCGGTATTGTTGCCGTGGGCGAACTCCACGCCCATGCCGCGCTCCGGATGCATGACTCGCACTACGCCCGCAATCTGCAACTCCGTTCGGGCCGCCCGCATGGTCAGCGAGACCCGCGTCGAAATCGGAAATGGCGAAGCCACGTCGAGATAACAGCCGCCCAGGCTTAAGTCAGTAAGCCGGCAGTGCGCGGGCGGATCGTCAATTTCAATATCATCGGAATTTCGCCGCAGCCACTCGCGCAGCTCGCGGGTGAATTCAGCCGTCTGGTCAATGAAGCGAAGGCCCACCTGATTGCCGGTTCCCTCCCAGGCAAATTCCGCGCTGACCGTTTGACCGGTCGAACTTCCCGGCAAGGTAAATTCCAGCTGCCACCTTCCGTGCAGCCGTTGTCGCCTGGGCAGAATCACCGCCAAACCGCCCTCGCCGATATCGGCCGTCTTGACCTTCAGCTGCGCGCCCGTTTCCCGGTTCGACATCTCGACCGGAACCTGCATGGTGAGACGCGCATTCCGCCTCCGCTCCTTCTTCATTAATGCGCGTGCCGCGCGGAAGCTCGACTTGGCGCGCTCCACCGAAACCGGCTTATAAAGGATGAAGTGCGCCCCCAGATCGAAGGCCGAACGAATCGCAGTGTCGGAATCGAGAATGGCGACTGCGACAGCTCGCTTGTTGCCCGCCGCGCGGCGCGCGCTGCGCAGAACCGACTCAGCGCCATCCATGGCGCAATCGACAATGATCGCTTCAAATCGCTCGCGGGTCAGGCGGCGAAGCGCCGCGTCGGAGTTGGAACAGTGCTCGACTCCGATCTCGAGATCGCCCAGCGTGCGGCGCAGAACGCGCACAATCTTTTCGTCCGAGCACAGAAGCAACGACTGCAAATTCATGGCAAGGCCACGCCCCGGTCAGAAATGCGGGTATACCTGAACCCGCTTGAGCGGGTTCAGGTCCAAGGAAAAAACAGATCTGCTGACTTCACTTTAGGTGGTCGGCGCGGTGCGAGGCAACGAAGCAGACGCGTGGCGGATTACGAATGTAACCGAGGATGAGAATGGGCTAATCTGATTCTCCGCCCGCTTCGCGCCTATGGTCGCGACTGCGTTCGTTCGCAGGGACAGCCAGGGCAGCCCTCCCTTCCTTATTTGGCCGGTTGCACCCACGTATCGGCATCGACGAAGGCTTTGAACGGCGTGCCTTCCGCAATCTCCGCTTCCTGGCCGTGTACGAGCAGCGCGGTTGGACCGAAGACTGGAATGACCGCGACGCCGACGGCCTTACCGGCGTGGTCCTGGCCCTCTCTGGCAGCGAAGCCATGCAGCTTGATGACCGTGCCGTCGGCCTGAAGAGTATCCACCTCAAAGAAAACCTCGCCCGGTACGCCCATGCCGCGCGACTTGTCGGCTTCGGTCACAACACCGGTGGCCACTGCGCCCTTCTTCACCAGCACGGTGTCACCGGATTTGAGATCGTCGGCCAGTTGGAAGCTGATTTTGTCGCCGACGTAGGCGGTCTTGGAATCCACGCTTGAAGTGAAGATCAGCGGCACCGCCGTGCCGTGCGCGAGGAGCAACTCACCGGGCGTGGCGTCAGCCGGCTGCCGCGCTGCAGCATTCTGCGGAGGAACCGCAACCGTGGCGGGCGTCGCCGGCGTCGTTATTTCATAGCTGCCCACGGTCAAGCGGCTGCGGATGCCGTTCGGGCCAAATGCCACGACCTGAAGAACCGTGCTGGAATCGATCGTGATGGGGCCAGTGTAGCGAGTGGAAAGAGCCGTGGGAGTCCAACCGTCGGTGGTGTAATAAATCACCGCGCCGCGGGTGTTGTCGGTCAGGCGCAGGGTCACACTCGAGGGATATTTTCCTGGCTTGATGGAAAACTTCGGAGTTGCGGTGTAGCGGCAACAGTAATAGTTGTTGTTGCCCTGCTGCGCCGCCCAGGTAGCCTGCTGGTTGGCTTGCATGGCCTGCTGGCTGGCTTGCTGATTCGCCTGTATCGCCTGCTGGGTGGCCAATTGCGAAGCCTGTATGGCTTGCTGGTTAGCCTGTTGGGCGGCCATCATGCCGGCGTCCTGCCCCCACGCGGCCAGATTGAAAGCCATGACTGCAACAGCGAACTCGAACAGTTTCATAAAACCGTCCTCCGTTAGCCACAGCGTTTACTGGCTTCGATGTATTGCCCGCCTTCAATGGTGGCCTGTGCGCTTCCAATGTGCAAGTAGAGAAGTGCACAAAAATGTAAAGAGATCGTCACACAAATTCGAACGTTGCAAAATTCAAACCTAGCCGAGGAGCCGGCCGAAAAACGGCCGAACCAAAGGCCCAGGACTCCCGGCTGGCATTTCCACAAACGGCGCTTAATCAGAGACTTAGGCGGCTTTGGCTCAACCGATGGTCGGCAGAATTGCGTTGACTTCGCGGAAAAACTGCCCTACTATACTGAATCTCCAGATCAGTTTAGAGTTGCTGGGTGAGCCTGAGATTTAAGTGAGGAACGCTTGACTGCGTTTTTCCGGCACCCCTTTACTCGGTGGAGAATCAGATAGATAGGCACTTTTAACAGCATTCGTTCACTCCCCCAATCTGTAGAAAGGCGTTATTCATGGCCAAACGACGAGGAAATCCAAACTGGGGCAAGCCCGAACCCATCGGGCCGATTGTCCCGACTATTACGGAATTTGAGCAGGTTGTGCGCGAGTACAAGCTCTCGCCCGACCAGTATCTGCGCTCCACCCGCCTGCGCGAGTGGGCCCGCCGCAACAAGAACTCGAAATATATCCCCGAGCCATTGCTGGAAGCGTGGGGCTTCGAGATCGAGTCCACGTTGTAAGGCTCGGGCGCTTCAGAATCGAAGGGCCGCCCGAAAGGGCGGCCCTTTAGCTTTTGTATAGGAATTTCCGCGCAAAGTTCGCTTTCTGCTTTTGCCGGCTTGCGGCTTCAATCCCAACGTCCTGCACGAAACTTTCCCAACAAAATCATGCTACAGCCCTTAGAGCGAGGGCTCGCATCGGGATTTTATTGACACCGGCGGCGAAAAGTTGTGTTATCGTAATCGATGTTCTGAGCCCAGCTCCCCCCTTGCTGGTGCGTCGCTTCGTCTAGGTGCAGGCATTTCCCGTTTTCCCGCGACGTAGAAGTTTGAGGTCCATCATGCTCTGGACAAACATTCCCGGCTTATTCGCGCCTCGTGCCGGCCGCAGTTTGCCTCGCCCGCCGGCTGAGGCATGCGTGTCCCGAAAAGCCCGGCTCCTCGCCGCACTTGCCGCGGGTGCGATTTGCTCGCTGACGAGCCTCAACCTTTCCGCCCAGACCAGCATTCTGACCGGCCGCAATGATAACTTCCGCGATGGCTTATTTTCCTCTGAAACCTTGCTGACCACCAGCAACGTCAACATGAATGCGTTTGGAAACCTGTTCTCTTATCCGGTCGACGGATATGTTTCGGCGCAGCCACTCTATGTTCCGGGGGTACAGATCGCAGGCGTAAACCACAATGTGGTTTATGTGGCCACAGAAAACGACAGCGTCTTCGCCTTCGACGCTGACAGCGCCGTGGCCAATCCCAACCCACTGTGGCAGGTGAGTCTGCTTCCCGCAGGCATGAGCGGGCCTTTCCCGATTTCGTTGCAAGGCTGCGGCGGGAACAATGGCACCGGCCTGGCCACCATCGGCATTCTGAGCACGCCGGTCATCGACCCGACTACGAATACTATGTATGTAGTCGTGAAAGCGTATGCGCAGCCCAATCCATTTACCGCCGGTTTTTGGCTTTATGCCTTGGACATCACCAGCGGCGCCCTGAAATTTGGTTCGCCCACCCAGATTCAGGCCTCGATAAACAGCATTAACGGAATCATCAATTTCAGTCCGGTTACACAAATGCAGCGGCCCGCGTTGCTGCTGTCGAACGGCACTTTATTTATCGCATTCGGGTCGAACGGCTGTGATTTGCACGACCACGGCTGGGTCATGGCGTACAGCGCCTCCACGTTGCAGCAGGTGGAAAACGGCGTATTCAATGCTTCCCCCGATGTGGTGCAGGGCTCGGCCATCTGGATGAGTGGCAGCGGGCCGGCAGCCGACGCCAACGGCTATATCTACGTAGTCACCGCCAACGGCGATTTCGACATTAACACCGGCGGCTCCGATTACGGCGATTCGGTGGTGAAATTACAGCTTGGCAGTAATGGCCTGACGGTGGCCGACTATTTCACGCCCTACGATCAGCAAACCATGGACACCGGCGACCTGGATCTCGGCTCGGGTGGCGTGATGCTGTTGCCTTCGCCGCAGAACGGTTCTTATCCCGATCTGATGATTGCCGCAGGAAAAACGGGAACGATTTATTTGATTAATCGCGACGATCTGGGCGAGTACGATCTGGATGGCAACGGCAACAACGACCAGATTCCGCAGTATCTGCAAGCTTCATTGCTGGCCGAGTACGGCACCGCGACTGCCTGGAATAACTACATTTATTTTTCCGCGCACAATGACTTCCTGAAGGCCTACACCCTGAATAATGGCGCTCTTTCCGCAAGTCCGGTGGCTCAATCCTCCACGCATTACGAAGTGGTCGGGGTGCCTGTCGCTTCCGCCAACGGCAACCTGGGCGGTACGAACGGAATCGTTTGGGTGGTGCGCGACACGGTGAACAACGGGCCGCAGGCGCTTTACGCCTATAACGCGACCCCTTCCGGCAGCACGCTGAATCTGCTTTACAACACGAATCAACTTTCTACGCGAGACGCCCTCGGCGCCACCGCTCACTTCGCGACGCCTATCGTCGACAATGGCCACGTTTACGTGGGCACCCAGACCAACCTCATGGTCTATGGCCTGCTGCCCACTCTCACGCCTAACTCGGGGAATAACCAATCGGGAACGGTTGGAACTGCGCTGCCAAATTCCCTGACCGTGCAGGCCACCGACTCGTATCAGCACCAGCCCATCTCCGGCATCACCGTCAACTTTACCGCCAGCAAAGGGACCGTTAACCCGGCCAGCGCCGTAACCGACTCGAACGGAATGGCCAGTACCCAATACACGCTGCCTACGGCCAGCGGCGCTTTCTCGGTCACAGCGAGTACCCCCAACTCGACCTTCGCCTCCGGCACTTTCAGCGAAACCGCCACACCAGGCACTCCGGCCACGCTTTCAGACGTTTCTGGATCGTTTCAATCGGCTACGGTGGGAACGGCTTTGCCCGCGGCTCTTCTTGTCCGATTGAAAGACGCTTACGGCAACGTTGTACCCGGGCAGCCAGTCGCCTTCACTGACGGCGGTGCAGGAGGAACGTTCTCCCCGCCGAGCCCGGTGACCACCGATTCGACAGGCACGGCAACGGTGAATTACACGGTTCCGACCAAAGCGGAAACCGTTACGATCATTCCATCGTTCAGTAGTCTTTCGGGGAAATTCTCGGAGAAATCTGTTGCAGGGGCGGCGGCGGCCGTCACTCCGGTATCAGGCAACAATCAGACTGGCGAAGCCGGGAACCCGCTGCCTAACCCGCTGGTGGCGGGAGTAAAAGATCAGTATGGAAATCCGGTTGCGGGCCTGACGGTCACGTTCTCGGATAACGGCTCTGGCGGTACGTTTTCCAACCCCACTCCGGTTACGAATGCGCAAGGTCAGGCCAGCGTAACTTATACGCTTTCGAAGTTTGGTTCGGGATCCGTAACGATTACGGCCACAGTGGGCAACCTGGTCGCCGATTTTATGGAAAATTCGAACTTGCACGGGCACAAACCCCGCTAGGACCCCTCGCCTTCTTCCAGCGGCGTTTCGACCACGATTGCCATGGCCATTTCCTGGCCTGCGGTTTCACCCTTCTTCGCTTTCATGTGAAGTTTCACCTGGAGCACACAAGTTCCGGCGTAGTCGGTGCTAACGTCAGGAAAGTCTTTCCGCGCTACCGTGACTTCGATCAGGCTCATCACCGCCGGATCTTTAGTGTGCGAAGCCGCGCGGCTCAGGCGCAGCAGCTCGGTTTTGGACACGGCCCGCGCGTAATTGGTATCGAGCGCGACCGGGGCGAGCACGGCAAAATCGCCCGGCACCGGCCCATGTTCGCCGATACCCGCCTCCATCACGCCATAACGCAGCGTGTAGTAACCGGGCTTGAGTTTCTGATTGCGAAAGTCCTTGCGGTATTCCTGGTCTGCCTCAGGCAGAAAATGAATGACTCCGACGAATGCTCCCGGCCTCAGATTTCCATAGACAAGCTTTGGGGAAGGAGATTTCCCGGCGGTCGGAGAGGCTTCCTGCCCGGAAACGGACTTTGCCCAGAAAATGTCGCACACATTCATGCGCACGCCGTTTTCGAAGGTAAACAAGCGCAAGCCTTGCGGATCGAGGCCGTCGGTAAGCGTTTTCGGAAGTTTCGCCGCGGGATCGAGTTGTACCGGCTCAATCTGATAAGGTTCGGGAACGCGCGCCCAGGCCGCTGACGCCAAAAACAGGAATGCGGCAAGCAGAACCGCGGGGGTTGAAACACACTTGCGGCGAAAAACTTCCAGCATCCAGCCTCCTCAAATTTTGGGAGAGAGTGAATAAATTCTACACGAGCGAATTGGGCGGGAACCATAAAAGATCGGCGAAAACTCTTCTGCCGCCCCATGCAGATCGTTGCAAACGGCGGTGCGTCCGGCGCGGCTTTCGGCCGCGCCGGACAATTCGTATTCGACCGTCTTTATGGCTCTTACTGCGCGTGGTTCAGGTGAGCGGCGGCAGCGTCAGCCGTGCTTTCGGAGCGAGGGGTCATGGACACGACGAGGAATTCTCGCTCTTTGCCGTCGACGGCATCCACACGCAAGACCAGTTTGTCCTTTTCCATGCGGAATTGCGCCTGGCCCCCGACAGGCAGCAGCACGGGATGCTTCTCGTCACGCGGGCGAATGTGATAAACCACTTTCTCCGCTTGCAGCACGTATTCCTGGCAGAGGACCTCCTGCGTCTTCTTGTGATTGGAATCCGTGCCAATCATCTGGCTGGCGAAACTTTGCCCGTCTTTTTCATCGACGCCGCATTTTACCGAATCCATTTGCAGGAGCGTGCCGCTCTGATAAGCCTTCGGCTCTTTGGCAAAAGCGGCCGTGGCCAGCAAGATCGAGGCGAATACCAGCTTTGATCGCATGGAGATCCTCCGAGTGATGTTGTGGTAACCGTGTGCTTCCCGCGGACCCGCGGAAGGGGGACAACGAGTATTTTTTAGGACTGGGGTCTCCGGCGTTAGATCACGACGGTCATGCAGCGAGGGTAATCAAGTAAACCCCGTAGCCGCGATCGCCACGAACTGATGATAATGACGAAGCGCCTGTAAGTGCCGGATAAATTTGAGGTTTCACCCCCCTCCGGCCATGAGAGGAGGAGCCCAAACGGCGCTATAATAAAAGGATTCCCTCCGCGCGAAATTGCACTCTGTAGAGGCTGCCGCATGGATCTGCACCTGGCCTGCGGTTTGACCGAACGTTGCGCAGTCACGTCCGAGAGCTTTATTTCCATGGATTTCAAACTCGTTTCCAACTACAAGCCGCAGGGTGACCAGGGTGCGGCCATTCAATCGCTGACCCGCGGCATTTTCGATCGCGAACAGCATCAGGTCCTGCTGGGAGTCACCGGCTCCGGCAAGACCTACACCATGGCCAAGGTGATCGAGGCGGCGAACCGCCCCGCGCTGGTCATGGCCCACAACAAGACTCTGGCTGCACAGCTTTATCACGAGTTCAAGAATTTTTTCCCCCACAACGCGGTCGAGTATTTCGTTTCTTACTACGACTACTACCAGCCCGAGGCCTACGTCCCCGCCGCCGATCTCTATATCGAAAAAGAAGCGACCATAAACGACGAACTCGACAAGCTGCGCCTCTCGGCCACTCGCTCTTTATTCGAGCGCCGTGACGTGTTGATCGTCTCTTCCGTCAGTTGCATCTACGGCCTGGGCTCGCCGGAAGCCTACTACGGCATGATGTTGTTTCTCGAAAAAGGACAGAAGATCAAGCGCGAAGACATTACGCGCAAGCTGGTCGACATCCTCTACGAGCGCACCAACGGCGAATTCCGCCGCGGTACCTTCCGCGTGCGCGGTGATGTGATCGAGGTTTACCCCACTTATGACGACATGGCTTATCGCATCGAGCTGTGGGGGGATCAGGTCGAAACGCTTTCCCAGATCGATCCGCTATTTGGCACGGTCAAGCAGAAATACGTGCGGCTGCCGATTTATCCGAAAACGCACTATGTGATGAAGGATGAGACGCGGGCCTCGGCCGTGCAATCGATTAAGACCGAACTGGCGTGGTGGGAAGCGGAACTGGAAAAGCAGGGCCGCGTGGTTGAGGCGCAGCGCATTCATCAGCGCACCATGTTCGACCTGGAAATGATCAAGGCCATGGGTTACTGCCACGGCATTGAAAATTATTCCCGACATTTTACCGGACGCATGCCGGGCGAGCCTCCGCCCACGCTGCTCGATTATTTCCCCCGCGATTATCTGATGTTCATCGACGAATCGCACCAGACCGTCCCGCAGTTGCGCGGCATGTATGCCGGCGACCGCTCGCGCAAAGAAGTCCTGGTCGAGTACGGATTCCGCATGCCGTCGGCGCTCGACAACCGCCCGCTGACCTTTGAAGAGTGGGAGCACCGCACCAATCAACTCATTTATGTTTCGGCCACTCCGGGGCCATACGAGCTGACGAAATCTGCCGGCGTCGTGGTCGAACAAATCATTCGCCCCACAGGATTGATCGACCCGGAAGTCGAAGTGCGTCCCGTGAAGGGACAGATTGACGATCTGCTGCACGAAATTCGCGCCCGCGTAGACAAAGGCGAGCGCGTGCTGGTCACAACGCTGACCAAGCGCATGGCCGAAGATTTGGCCGAGTACTACGCCGAAGTGGGCGTGAAGTGCCGCTATATGCACTCGGAAATCGAAACTCTGGAGCGCGTGAAGATTCTCCGCGATCTGCGCAAGGGCGAGTTTGACGTATTGATTGGCATTAATTTGTTGCGCGAGGGATTGGACTTGCCCGAAGTCTCCCTGGTCGCGGTTCTCGACGCCGACAAAGAAGGCTTCCTGCGCTCCCAGGGATCGCTGATTCAAACCATCGGCCGCTGCGCTCGCCATTTGAACGGCCGGGCGATTCTCTACGCCGATCGCATGATCGACTCCATGAAGCGCGCCATGGACGAAACCCTACGCCGCCGCGCCATCCAAACCGCCTACAACGAAGAGCACGGCATCACGCCCGAATCGATCATCCGCCCGCTCGATATGACCTTGGCCGGAATCGTGGCCGCGGACTATGCAGATTTGACTGGTGGCGAGTCCGAAGGCGTTCCGGAATTCAAATCCCAGGAAGAACTCGACGCTTATATAGCGAAGCTGGAAAGCGACATGCGCGAGGCGGCCAAGCAGTTCGAGTTTGAAAAGGCAGCGAAGCTGAGGGATACGATCATGGAGTTGAGGACGAAGGAATTTCTGTTCGCCTGAGAAATTCTCTTGTCCTACCGCCCATACGTTGCGCTCGCCGCCAGCGGTTTGCGATGAAAGGTATATCCATCGAAGGTTTCCGAGCGGAAATTCAGGTTCGGCGCGACCAACTTTTCCGTCTGGCTTAAAAAGAGATAGCCGCCGGGTTCCAAATAAAGATGTAAACGCTCCAGCAGGGCCAGGCGCTGCGGGCGCGAAAAGTGGGGCAACACATCCATGCAGAAGATGCAATCGAAGCGCCCGATATAGCCGGGTCGCGCCAGGTTCATACA
>DATLKM010000109.1:0-1909 GCA_035538435.1 Binatia bacterium | reverse complement strand
TCGCCTGGGCAATCAGGAACTGGTCGATGGTATGTATCGCGACGGTTTTTTCTGCCCCATCGCGAAAATGGTGATGGGGGAAACCGCCGAAGTTCTGGCCGAAGAGTACAAAATCTCGCGCGAAGAACAAGACGAGTTTGCTTTGACGTCGCAGACCCGAGCCGCGCGGGCCATTGCCGCGGGGCGATTCGACGACGAAATTGTTCCGGTGACGATAGAAGGGAAGAAAGGCGCGACCGTTTTCAGCCGCGACGAACATCCCTTTGCAGATGCAAGCATGGAGAAGCTCGGCAAACTCGCGCCGGTGTTCTCGAAGGAAGGGACGATCACGGCGGGAAATTCCTCTGGCATCACCGATGGCGCGTCCGCCGTGGTCGTGGCCAGCGAGCATTTCGTTAAGAAAAATAATCTCAAGCCCCTGGCGCGAATTTCGGCCGTGACTTCGGCAGGGGTTGATCCCCGAAGAATGGGCATTGGGCCGGTTCCGGCGCTGCAAAAGCTGGACGAGAAGCATGGTCTGCGCCTGCACGAGTTCGGTTTGATCGAGTTGAACGAAGCTTTCGCAGCGCAGGTGCTGGCCTGCGACCGCGAACTGAACTTCAATCGCGACAGGCTCAACGTCAACGGCGGCTCGATTGCCATCGGTCATCCCATCGGCTGCACGGGCACGCGTATTGTGGTCACGCTGCTGCACGAAATGCTGAAGCGCAATACCAGGCGGGGCGTGGCGACTTTGTGCGTCAGCGGAGGACTAGGCATGGCTTTGGCATTGGAGAATGTTGTGTGATGATCGCCGCTGGTTGCTACCGAGGAGCGCCCGTGCCTGCTGTTTTCCGCCTCACGGTTATCTGTTTCTAACTATCAGCCTGGCCCACGCTTCTGGTATGCTTCCTGCGCTCTTGTCCTGGGGCTCAAAGAGTGCAATTGAGAAGAGGAGGGAATCGGAATGCTTCGACGGCTCGGGTGTGGCGTTTGCTTGGTTGCCTTGATATTTTCCGGCAGTCTGGTTCTGGCGCAGGCGGAGTTTTCCGCCGACATTTTTGATTTGCAAAAATCCACCAGCCAGGCGCAGGCGAAAATCTATTTCACCAAAGACAAAATGCGGGCTGAACCGCAGGGAACCACGAAGGGTGCGGGGGCCATCATCATGGACTTTTCCAAACAGACATCTGTCGTGATCATGACCCAGCAGCACATGTACATGGAGATGCCGGCACAATCCCAGTCGCAGCGCATCGGGTACGCATTTTTCGAGACGGGAGACGTAGAGAACGCCTGCGGCGACTGGCAGAAAGCCGGGCACAACGATGGCCGCAGCTGCCATAAGGTCGGCAGCGATTCGGTAAACGGCCGCAGCGCGGTCAAGTACGAATCCACCGGCGCCAACGGCGAGACCAACCACTTCTGGCTGGACACGAAATTGCGGTTTCCCATCAAGTGGGAGGGCAAAGGCAGCAGCGGCGAACTCCGCAATATTCAGGAAGGCGCGCAGGCGGCCAGCCTGTTTGAAGTTCCGGCGGGGTTCACCAAGATGCAGATGCCGGGCGGCATGATGCAGATGCCGCAGCGCTAGGAATCGCCGAAGGTGGTCCCAAATGGCGGCGTGTCTGCATTGACGGCCGCAAAACACGATCACTATACTTTGTAGAGAAGCCGGCCAGGATCCGAAATGCCTCTTTCCGCCGTAATCGTTGACGACGAACAACTCGCCCGCGACGAACTCGCCTACCTGCTCAAGAACTCCGGCGACATTGACGTGGTGGCGCAGGGCAAGAACGGCCTGGAAGCCGTCAATCTGATCAAGGAGCACAACCCCGACCTGGTTTTTCTCGACGTGCAAATGCCCGGGCTGGACGGTTTCGGAGTCATCAAGAAGCTGCACGATAAGAAAATCCGGCTGCCGAAGATC
>DATLKM010000108.1:0-16747 GCA_035538435.1 Binatia bacterium | reverse complement strand
TTCAACGGATCGTGTTGATATTCGCAGGGCTGGTGTTCCTAGCCGGGGCCATCCCCGGCGTGATGTTCTTTTCCAGCGAGCCGAGCATTCCGATGCTGATGAGCCTCTATGTCACGCTCGGCGTTTTTCTGTTACTGGCGGCGCGGAATCCCTCGGCGCACCGCAGCCTGATCGCGTATGCCGGCTGGGCGAACGTGGCTCATGCCGGCGTGATGGCGCTGCAGGTGTATTGGCATCTGATTCAGCAGCGGGAACTGATCGGAGTCATTCTGTTCGGAATTATCGGGATTGGGTTGATTGCGACGGCGCCGGCTAAGGAAGCGGCGAAACAGATTCCGGCGACGAACGCGGCTTGAGGCATTCCGCGGAGGCAAGTGCTCCGTTGTGCCACAACAGGCAGCCCCTTCTCGCGCAGAAGGCAGGCGAGAAACGGTAGATTCGGGCATGATCTTGCCGCGGAGTGGATTCACTTCTGCAAGCCTGACCATCCCATGCTACAATTCCCGGCCTGAACGAGAAGGAGGCCTCCCTTGCCTAAGACCCACCCGAAAAGCAAGCCTTTCCTGACCTTCAAGCGCACGGTCGACGTGCAGGTTTATCTGCCGGAATACGAACCGCTCGAGTCGCTGAAATTCCTTGACTATCGCCGCTATGAAAAAGGCACGCACAAGGTCGAAGTTGGATTTATGCACGGCGGATGCTGCCACAAACTTGTGCGAGCAATCGTCACCAAGGGAATGGTGACCGGCTTCGAGGTTGAGCCTTGCAAAGAGAGTAAGGCCGCTCCTTTGGGAATGATCGCGATCTTGAAAGAGGCGCGCAAGCGGATGCTGGCGAAGACGGGCCCCTGGCGGCCCATCCCGCTTTCTGAGATCCCGAAAGTCTCCGCGATTGAGATTTTCCCGCCCCTAGGCTGCTTCCGGGTGTGCGAAGCGACAGACGTCTTCTGTTACACCTGCTGTGTCAGCTTGGGCGGGTTCCACTGCACGCTGGGGACCAACTTTCCCGGCGGGCCGATTGGGCGCAACCGATGATTTGCCCGAACTGCCGGTGCGTTATGTTTCTCCCTCGCGCCGCTAAGGCTTAGTCGCTCGACTTCGGCCAGGACGGGCAAGGAGAAGCGCAACCGATGCGCGTGAGAATCAATCTGTATTATTGCAAGGATTATGCGCGGCGCAGGCTCGACCGATTCGGGGGCGATTCCTACTACGCTGTTCCATCCTGCCGCCCTTCGATTCTGGCTGGCGGTGTTGCTGATCGGCGTGAGCACGGGGCTGGGCGCGGCGGCGCTCACCAAACTGCTGGAAGTGGTGCAGCAGGTTGCTTGGCGTGGATCGGGCACGAACATTGTTGACGCGGCGCGCCAGGCGGGCGCTGTGCGCCATATTGTTGTGTTGATCTCCGCCGGTCTTCTGACCGGCGCGGGCCAGTTTCTGCTCAAGCACCTTTCCAGCGGCAACAGCATTGATACCACGGCGGCAATCTGGTTTTACGCCGGGCGGATGCCTGTGCTGCGTACGCTGGGCAGCGCGGTGCTGTCGATTTTTGCGGTCGGCATGGGGGCGTCGCTCGGCCGCGAAGGCGCTCCCAAACAGGCGGGAGCGGTATTCGCCAACTTGTTTGCCGATGTGGAGGATCTCTCTGTCGAGCAACGCCGGCTGCTGGTCGCCTGCGGCGCCGGAGCGGGCATGAGCGCGGCTTACGGTGTGCCGCTGGGCGGTGCGCTGTTTGCGCTGGAAGTGATGCGGGGGAAACTGGCCCTGCGTTATGTGCTGCCCGCGCTATTTACATCAATGATCGCAACGGCAGTTTCCTGGATCAGTTTGCCGAACGCTCCGACGTACAGAATTCCTTCCTTTCCCTTGTCGGCGTCGGAGATTGTCTGGGTGCTGCTGGTGGCGCCGATTGCCGCTTTAGCCTCCGTCATGTACGTGCGCCTGGTGCGCTGGGCGGATCAAGGCAAGCCGCGCGGCTGGCAGAGATTTATTGCTCCTGCGGTGGTGTTGGGGATTTTGGGGCTGGTCTCGATCCGGTTTCCAGAGGTTCTGGGGAACGGCAAGGACGTTTCGCAATTACTTTTTACCGGTCAAGTCGTGCCGCGACTGTTTCTCGCGCTATTTCTCCTGAAACCGCTGGCGACGATCATGTGCCTGCGCAGCGGCGTGCCGGGAGGGCTGTTCACTCCGTCGCTGACTTTCGGTGCCCTGTTGGGAGCGGTTCTGGGTCATGCCTGGAGTTGGCTTTGGCCCGGCGTCCCAGCCGGCTTATTTGCGTTGCTTGGGGCAGGCGCGGTGCTCGCGGCCACGACGCAAGGGCCGGTTTCGGCAGTTGTGTTGATTCTGGAACTGACGGGCCGCGACCGGTCGTTCATTCTTCCGCTGATGCTGATCGCAGGAATTTCGACGCTGATCGCGCGCTCGATCGAGCAGAGATCGATTTACGACGCCAAGTTGACCGACGAAGAGATAGCCGAGCGGCAGAGGCTGCGCGAGCAGTCCACGGTTTAGGCGTTCGAAATTTTGCGGAAAGGTTTCAAGAGTTCGGGGGCTCTAGCCGGTGCGCTTAGGCCTGCGCAGCTTTTTTCGGGGACTGCCGCCGAGAGCATGCCCCAAGCGAGTGAGGCGGCGTCTTTTGCCATCTGTGAATGGGATGCGTCGCCCACATGTGCTGCCAGGATTCGCTCGAGCAGAGACGGTTCGCGCTCCAGAGCCTGCATGGCGCGTCTTCTGAGTTTGCCGGGTTGCCCCAATAAGAGCGTGAGTTGCCCCATAAGCGCAGGACGCCAGAACAACCGCCGATGCGCCTGTTCGTACCCATCAAGGCGACCTTCAGCCAAACTGTTTGCGAGTTCCGCGGCCTGGCAAAACGTCAGCCGCAAGCCTTCGCCTGTGATCGCGTCCACGCCTCCGGAAGCGTCGCCCACAAGCGCCAGGCGCCCGTTCGTAACGCGTCTTAGCTTGCGAGTCACCGTGGCCGCACCGCGCTCGACCGATGCGCCTTCCTTTCCCCGCAAACGCCGCTCAACCGAAGGGACGCACGATAAAGCCTCGTCCAGGCGCAGTTTGGGATTGCGCGACATGACCACGACGCAAACCTCGTCCGCAGCGATCGGCGTTACATAAATCTGGCAATCCGGGCCCCAATGCAATTCCATGTACTGCGACCAGGGTGCAACCCGATAGTGCCTGCGAAAAGCATAACGGCAATCTTTCCACCAATGAGCATCGAGTCCCGCCCAACGCCGGACTCGCGATTGGCTGCCATCCGCGCCGATGATCCAGCGTGCTTTTAAGATTTCGCCGTTCACCCGGATACCATCGCGCTCCAAACCCGAAACCACAGAACCCCACAAGAACCGGACTCCCAAAGCGGCAGCATGTTCGACCATGATGCGGTGCAGCACGGTTCTCCGCACGCCAACCGCATATCCATGAGGGAAGTTCGCCTCCACCGATTTTTCTTCATTAACGAAGCGAATGCCACGAAACACGAAGGCTTCGGACGCCGGAATCTGGATGCCCAGGGTGGAAAGAGCGGCAAGGCCATCGGGCATCAGGCCCTCCCCGCAAGGCTTGTCGATCGGGGGCAACATGCTGTCTGCCACAACAACATCGAACCCGCGCCGGCGCGCCGCGATCGCGGCCGCCAGTCCCGCGGGACCGCCGCCGACCACACATACCTCGGTGGAGCGCATCATCGAACCATTATCCATTCCTGCCACCAGAGAAAATGTCCATCAAATGTCAACCGCCCGCCTGGCCATCCCCAGCGCTTCCGACCAAAAGGAAGGCGAAGAGTGAGCGAGTTCGACGACATTCGCGATGCCCTTAACGAACGTGTTCATCTCCGATTCGGTAACGACCAGAGGCGGGGCAACCTTTAACACTGAGAAGTTATTTCCGCAGATTTGAGTCAGGATGCCATGATCGCGAAACATGCGCATGACGGCAATCTGTCCGAACATAGCCGGATGAATTTTGTGAAACGCTTCGAAGGGAAGACGCAGGCGCAACGTTTTCGGAGCGCAGAATTCGATTCCTAACAGCAGCCCCTCGCCGCGAACTTGCTTCACCATTTCGAAGGGAGCAAGCGCATCGCTCAGTTTTTCCTTCAGCCACGCGCCTTTTTCTGCCGCACATTCGCTCAGTCTTTCGCTTTCGAGCGCCTCAAGAGTCGCCAGCCCGGCGCGCATGGCCAGACCGTTTTCACTGAAGGTTGAAGTGTGCACGATCGATCGAGCGAGTGAGCCATAAACGGCGCCGTACACGGCCTCGGTCATCAGCACTGCGCTTACTGGAACGAGCCCACCACTAAGCGCCTTGGCCAGAATCACGATATCGGGATTTACCCCAAAGGCGTGTGCAGCGAGAAACGGCCCGGTGCGGTACATGCCAGTTTGAACTTCATCGAGAACAAACAGAGTTCCGTAGCGCCGGCATAACTCTTGCGCTGCTCGAAGATAGTTTTCGCCGGGCACGCGGACTCCAGCCTCGGACTGGATCGGCTCGACAAAAAATCCGGCGAACCGCCGCGTGCGCAGCCGTTCTTCCAATTGCGCGAGGTCATTGAACGGTACCCCCGCTGTTTCGGGCAGCATTGGGCCAAAACCGTGGCGCCAGAATTCGCCCTCCATCAGCGAGAGCGCGCCGCACGTAAGACCGTGGAACGCGCCATGACATGCAAGCAACCCGGCGCGGCCGGTAGTGGCACGGGCAAACTTAATGGCCGCTTCAACGCCTTCGCTGCCGGAACTGGCAAAGAAAACCTTGGTTAGATCGCCCCCTGCGCGCCGGCACAATTCTGCCGCCAGTTCCCCCGCCAGGTCGGCCACATGCGTCTGGATCATGGCCGGGCCGCAGCGGTCCAGTTCGTCATGTAACGCCGCGACCACAGCGGGATGGTTGTGCCCGACATTGTGCACGCAGTATCCGGAAAGAAAATCGAGGATTCTCCTGCCATCGGAAGTAAAAAGCTCAGTGCCCAGGCAGCGCTGGTACGAAACGTTCATCTGCAACAGATCGAGCAGGCGCACCCACTGCGGGTTTACATGGGTAGAGTAAGACAGTGAGGCTTTAGGGGCCGTGATTGTCGCCATAAGCTTTTCTGGACGTGCGCGGACTTCGCGCAGCGGGCAGACGATTCTCTGAAAATCGTGAATGAAGTTGTTGTCTATGCGATGCTCTGTGATTGACCGAAGGTTGTATTTCCGGCAGCAACCAAGGCCGGGTTGCAGGCTGCATCGAGCCCCGGCGCATCACTCAGATAAGAAATCGGCTTGACTCTTATCCTGCCAGCCGCGCGGCAAAAAACAACACCAGGGCCCCGACGATGATGCGGTAAACCGCAAATGGCGCGAATCCGCGCTTGCGGACATATGCCATAAACCAGGCCACCGACGCGTAGGCGACGATGAACGAAACGATGAAGCCGATGGCGAGCACGATCCAGCCGTGGGCATCGATCTGCGCCACCCCGATGGGATTTTCGCCTTTGCCGCGCAGCGACTTGAGCAGCGTGTAGCCGGTGGCCACGATCATGGTTGGCATGGAAAGAAAGAAGGAAAACTCCAGTGCCGCCGCCCGCGACATGCCCGCGATTTGGCCGCCCGCAATCGTCGACATGGATCGCGACGTGCCCGGGAAAACGGCGGAAAAAATCTGGCAGAAGCCGATCCAGATTGACTGGGCCAGGCTCATGTCTTCCATTTTCCAGGTATGAATGCGGCCGCTTCCGCCCTGCGGCCCGGCGGCTTCAGCTTTGGCATTCATGGCGTCCACCAGCCACATGACGATGCCGCCGATGAGCAGCGACCACCCCATGATCACGATATTTTCCAGGTGCTTGCCGATCACTTTCGTCAACAAGAACGACGGCACGGCCGTCACCACAAACGCAACCGTGACCAATCCCAGCGGATGCGTGAGAGGGGTTCGGTCCCCGCGTTCGCCTCGCGGAAAACTGGAAAGGAACTGCGCGATGCGGCTGCGGAAATAGACCGGCAGGCACAGAATCGCGCCCAGTTGAATCACGATGGAATACATCTTCCAATAGCCATCGGAAAGACTGATGTGCAGCAGCGCTTCCGATAACCGGAGATGGGCCGTCGAACTGACGGGAAGAAATTCGGTGAGGCCTTCAACAATTCCGAGAATAAAAGAGAGCAGATAATCGTTCAATCGTCCTCCGGGTGCAGCCCATCAGTATCGCAGAAAAAACAGCGGCAGCGGGGCGGCGACTGACCCGCGCGTCTCTGGTGGCGAGGGCCACACCGGGGCTACTCTTCGGCGTTCCCGTAGGTTGGAATTCCATTCTGGACGTAGAAAATCAATCTCTGTGCGCGCAACGCCCAATCGCTTTGTCCATACTGGCTGACGATTTTCTGCGCCAGCGCGATTGTCCGCTCTTTGGATTCCGCGGCTTTCTTTTGATTTGGCTCGGTGCGGTAAATCTCGATCAGGGCTGAACGCCGCCAGGCCGCGTCATACAATGCCTCTGGCGCGGCCGGCGATTGCGGATGGTCCTTGGCATAGTTCTCATAAATGTCAGCTTCTTTGTCGGGGCATTTGGCCAGGCCTTCCCACTCGCCGCAAAGTTTGTTATCGATCAAACGAAACGCGGCGAGATCGGCCCACTTGGTTCCCGGGTATTTCTTGATGACCAGCTTCATCCATTCTTCCTGTATTTGCCCGCGCAAATATGCTTCGCGCTGGTGCGCAGAAGGCCGGGTCATGACGTCGGACCGTTCCAGTTGCCAGCGGATGTCGGCGGCGCGATAGAGAGCTTCGCCAGCCAGCGGCGAAGCGGGCATGAGATCGTAAAGGCGATAGTAGAGGCGCATGGCGTCCTGAGCGGCGTCGCGGCGCCCGCGCCGGCGGCTGGCCTCATCTTCCGAGTCGGCGGCCTCGCCAAAAATAATTCTGTCGCCATCCTGCGTGGTGGCGCTGACCAATCCCTTGGTGGAAACCCATCCGCTGATGGTCTTGCCTTCCTGTTCCTGTTCGTTGGCGCCTTCCTCCTGGCTTGGGGGACGAAGAACGGCCTCCACCTTCACCCAATCGCGGCTGGTTTCGAGAATCACCAGTTCCAGTCCTCGCGAGGCCAAGGCCAGCTTGGCTGCATTCGCGCTGGGGCTGACGCGAATCGCTTCTTCGTGGACCACGGTGCCGCGTTGCGCATCGGCGCGGGCTGCGGTAGCCGCAGCAGCCATAAACGCAAAGGTGCAAGCGGCGGCAGAAAGGAAAAATCGCATGCTGGCAAAAGAGGGCGTGCGAAGCCGCGCGCCTGCTCGATTCGACGAGATCATAGATCGGCCTGACAAGGGTTAATCTGACGACAGGTGAGCCTAACGTTAGACCGCCTCGCGGACGCGGTCAAGCCTGTACGCCGGCCTTCTCGCGTATGTCTTTCAGCATGGCCGGGTCGATATTCCCTCCACTTAGAACGGCCGCGGCGACTTTTACCCGCGGTAATTCCCCGGCATGAAACAGAAATCCCGCGACAGCTACAGCGCCGCTGGGTTCGGCGATCGTATCCGGATCGGCGCTCAGGTACTGCATGGCGCGGAAGATGTCTTCTTCGCTTACCGTAATGATGTCATCAACGAACTTCCGAATATGTTCGAAGTTGATTGCGCCAATACTCTGCGTCCGCAGGCCGTCGGCGATGGTGCGCGTGACCTGTTCGGCAGGGAACTGCACGATCTGGCCCGCGCGGAAGCTGGCTTGCGCATCGGCGGCCAGTTCCGGTTCCACGCCAATCACTTTCACTTCCGGCCTGCTGAGTTTGATGGCGGCAGCGACCCCGCTGATCATCCCACCACCGCCCACCGGCGTGAGGACCATCTCGACATCCGGCAAGTCTTCCAGAATCTCCAGTCCCATGGTTCCCTGGCCGGCAATGATGTGTTCGTCGTTGTATGGAGGCACAATCACATATCCGTGCTGCGCGGAGAGTTCCTCGGCTTTGAGTTGACGCTCCAGGCTGCCGGGGCCAACGAAAACGATTTCCGCACCCAATTTTGCAGTGGCCTCACGCTTGACCTGCGGAGCGTTACTGGGCATGACGATGACAGCTTTCGTTTTCAACGCCCGCGCGGCATACGCCACGCCCTGGGCGTGATTGCCGCTGGAGTAGGTGATCACTCCCCGCTGGCGCTCGTCGCCTGAAAGCTGCGCGATTTTGTTGTACGCCCCGCGCAGCTTGAAAGCACCGATAGGTTGCTGGTTTTCCGTTTTTAGAAACAGGCGGCGAGGGTCTGCGTCGCAGAGGAGGAACTCGACCAGCGGCGTGTGCCGGGCGATGCCGTTGAGGCGTTGACGGGCGGTTTGGATGTCGGAAAGGCTGACCATGATTTTCATTATCGCTCAAGAATTCGATTGCGCGATTGACATCATGATGTCTCACAGCGTAGCATCATGATGTGCGTACTACTCTCACTCTCGACAGAGATGTTGCGGCCCTGCTCAACAAGGAAATGCGGCAGTCCGGCGAGCGCTTCAAGCAGGTCGTGAACCGCGCCATCCGGCTGGGGCTGACCGCCCCCCGGCAGGGGCCATCCAAGCCATTCAAGGTGACGCCCATTAACCTGGGCCTTCCGCACTATGACAAAGTGGAAGAGTTGCTTGAGCGCCTGGAGGGGCCCGATTACCGGTGATTGTTTGCGACGCCAATCTTCTGATTTATGCCTACGACAGCGGCGCGACTCAGCACACAGCAGCCCGCGCCTGGGTGGAGAAGACGCTTTCGGGCGGCGATCTGGTGGGAATTCCATGGCATTCGATTTTGGCTTTTCTGCGATTGATGACGAACCGGCGGCTTCCGGGATCCCGGTTTAGTATGCAACAGGCGTGTGCGATCGTGGATGCCTGGCTGGAACGGCAGAATGTGCGCTTGTTGCTGCCCGGCGACCATCCTTGGCCTCTCTTGCGCAATGTGCTGCTGGAAGGACAGGCATCCGGCGGGCTAGTGAGCGATGCGGTCATCGCAGCTGTTGCGATTGAATACGGAGGAGTGCTGTATACGGCCGATCGTGATTTTACGAGATTCCCCGGGTTGAGGTGGAAGAATCCGCTGGAGTAGCTGCGGGCGACGGAAACTCTTATATCTCCAATATTACCGGCATAATCAGCGGCCTTCTCTGCGTCTGCTTCGAGATGTAGCGTTTCAAATCGGCGCGAATTTTTTCTTTGATCACGCCATAATCCGCTTTTTCTTCCTCGCTCGAAAACGCCAGCGTGTCTTCCACGATCCGCTTCGCGCCTTCCATCAGGCCGTTTTCGCCGGGATTAAAGTCGCGGGTCACGATCTCAGGCGATGTTTCAACTTTGCCGGATAACTTATTGATGGCAATAATGGGTAGCACGATGCCGTCTTCACTCAGGTGGCGGCGGTCTTTAATGATCAGGTCCTCCACCACATCGGTCCGGTTGCCCGAATCTATACACACCCGCCCCACGTTAATCCGTCCGGCCTTGCGAGCTCCGAGTTCGTCGATCTCTAGCACGTCGCCGCTTTCGATCAGCATGACCTTGCCTACGGACGAGTGCATGGCCGCTGCCATTTCGGCGTGGAGTTTGAGTTGCCGATATTCCCCGTGAACGGGAATGAAATACCGGGGCCGCACCAGATTGATGATCAGCTTTAACTCTTCCTGGCTGGCGTGTCCGCTCACGTGTACTGGCGGGGATGTCCCGTCTTCATAAATCACGTAGGCTTCACGCCGGAACAGGTGGTCGATCATGCGGTAGATGGTTTTCTCGTTGCCGGGGATGATTCGCGACGAGAGCACAACGGTGTCGCCTTTTTCTATTTTGGCGTGTTTGTGATTGTCGACCGCAGCCCGCGATAAAGCCGACATCGGTTCGCCCTGGGTGCCGCTGATCATCACGCACACTTTTTCGGGCGCGAAATTCTTCATCTCCCCCGGATTGATGATGAGTCCTTCCGGGATGTCCAGATAGCCCAGGTCCTCGGCAATCTCGGCGGAATTATTCATGGAACGGCCGATGAATGCGACTTTGCGTCCGTGCTCCCGGGCCAACTCCACCGCCAACTTGATTCGATGGATCGAAGACGAAAAACACGAGATGAACAGCCGCCGCCTGGTGTGGGCAAAAATCTCGTCGAACTTTCGGCGCACCGCGCGTTCGCTGGGCGTGTAGCCCTTACGCTCGACGTTCGTGGAATCCTGAAACAGCGCCAGCACGCCCTGCTTCCCGTATTCGGCAAAAGAATGAAGGTCGAAGAGATGATTATCGGTGGGCGTGGGGTCCACTTTGAAATCACCGGTGTGAATGATTACTCCCAGGGGAGTGTGAATCGCCAGCGCCACACAATCGACCAGGCTATGGGTCACGCGAATCGGGTCAATAGTGAATATTCCCGCCTTAAATCGTTCCCCGGCGCGCATTTCGCGCAAGTCGGCGTCGTCCAGCAAACCGTGTTCATCGAGCTTGTCTTCGACATAAGCGAGTGTAAATTCCGTGCCCCAGACGGGAACATTCAGATCGGAGAGAATCCAGGGCAGGCCGCCGATGTGGTCCTCGTGCCCATGCGTCAGAATAATGCCGCGCACTTTCTCGCGGTTTTCGGTCAGGAAGGAAATATCGGGCACGACGATATCGACGCCCAGGAGTTCGGCTTCGGGGAACATCAGCCCGGCATCGATGACGATGATGTCATCGGCGTAGCGTACCGCCATGCAGTTCATGCCGAACTCGCCCAATCCGCCCAGCGGTATAACTTGCAGTTTTCCAGTGGCCATTTTCGAAGAGAACGTTAAACACTGATGCTAGCACGTAGCGAGCGTTGCGTTCCGAGCAACGGGCGGGATAGGAGCAGAATCAGGCACTGCTACCCGGTTCGCCACTCACTCACTGAGAGTTAAACCCTATGGCTTTCCGGGGGCTGCTGGGTTAGCTTGGAGGCATGGCTGACCGCGGCAAATCCTGGCTGCGAGGGCGCGTCGAAACGGCGCTGGTGCATGGCCTGACGCGTGCTTATTCCACCGTGCAAGTGGATCCGCAAAAATTTCTGATCCAGCTGCGCGCCGCCTACCGCATGCCGATCAGTGGATACCACGGCGTGTGGTCGCTGGAAATGGGTGAAATCGACTCCGTTGCCGATGACATCATTCGCAGCGGAATGAAGCTGGCTGCGGTCGAAGGGGCCGGATTCGGGCTGGGCGGGCTGGTGACCATTGTTCCCGATCTCGGCATCCTGTCGGCCATTACCATGCGCACCATCCAGAAGCTCAGCCTGGTCTACGGGTTCCAGTTCAATACCGATGGCGAAATTGCCGACCTTTGGATTGCGGCGGCCAGCGCCGCGGGAGTCGACATCAGCCGCGACCTGGTCGAAAGAGAAGTGGTCAACAAGTTTGTGCCGCGCGTAATTCAGCGCATTGCCGCACGGGCCAGCACCGAAGTCGTGGAAAAATGGGCCGGGCGGATGATTCCCCTGATCAGTTCCGCACTGGGCGCGGGACTGAATTACTGGTTCGTGCGCGCGTGGGGTGAACGTGCCAAAGCTCATTTCCGCGAGCGCCACCTGCACCTGCGCCAGCAGGCCCATCAGGCGGTGCTGCAAAGCCACCCGGCTTCACCGCCCTTAGCATTGGATCGGTAACGGCAAACGTCATCGCGATCTGTTCATCTTTAAAGCGGCGCCACCCCAAAGTGCTGACGCCTTTATGAGCGCGCCGAGGGATCGCGGACGCGGACTGCCGGCCACAAGAGACAATCGAAGTCCTGGATTCGTTTTCTCTCAGAGCCTCTGTGGTTAAATCAAAGTCATGCCCGTTTTTCACTGCTCTGCCATTCTCTTCGACCTCGACGGCGTGCTCGTCGACTCGACCAAATCCGTGACCCGGCAATGGCGTAGCTGGGCACAGGAGCAGGGGATTGACGAGGAAAAAGTGCTGGCCATCGCGCACGGCGTGCGCACAGTGGAAGTCATACGTCGAGTAGCCCCGGACCTCGATGCCGAAGCTGAAATGCGAAAGCTGGAACGGCGCGAGGCAGCGGACCGCGACGGCGTGGCGGTGATGCCGGGAGCAGGGGAGTTGGTACGCTCGATTCCCGATGGCCGCTGGTGCGTGGTGACCTCGGGAACCCGCATGCTGGCGACCGCGCGGCTCAAGCTCGCGGGAATTCCGCTTCCAAAAATTCTGGTCACGGCCGAAGACGTGACCGCTGGAAAGCCCGATCCCGCACCTTATTTGAAGGGAGCTGAGCTGCTGGGTGCGACGCCGTCTGCTTGTCTGGTCATTGAAGATGCGCCGGCAGGAATCGAATCCGCGCACGCGGCAGGGATGAAGGTCGTGGCGCTGACAAGCACCTTCCGCTCCGAGTTATTGAGCCAAGCCGACGCGGTGATCGAGCAGCTGGGGAAGATTCAGATTCGCTCGGACGGCAATACGACCTTCTCCGCCACCATCCGGTGAGTTCAGTTAGACGGGCGAGTGCTGCCCCTGCACAATCAGTTGCTCGGCGATGCGGCGCGCCTCGGGCAGTGTTTCGGCCGCTTTGCTGTCGATCTCCTTGGGCAGATCGCGCTGCATCCTGGCTAATTCTTCGTCAAAGATGCGAGTAATCAGTTCGGGGCTGTGTTGGACCGTTTTTCCGTTTTCGTCTGCGACCTTGACTTTGTGCCGCACACGCTGCGCAATCATCAAGCGATAAATTCGATCGGTGGCCAGGTCTTCCATGTAGCCGTCGAGCAAACTGGCGCCGCGGCCGTTGAGCACTCCGTTGCGATAGCGGATCACAATCCGCACCGCGGCGCGAGTGCCGGCCAATGTAATCTCGCCGACTCCCTTCGGAATCGGGCGCAGGTCGGGATGAGAATTGGGCAGCTTAGGCCGCTTCGAAATCTGATTGGGATAGGGAAACTGCGCGACGGCAATTTCGTTCTGGTCGGGGTGCCCGGTCCAGGCCCCATCCATCAGGCAGTCGGCTTCGTTTTTCTTATCCTGTTTCAGAGCTTTCAGGGCGCGCTCGTTCAGTTCGGCATCGGCGCGGCTGGGGTAGAGAGCGGTCATGCCGCCAATCGCGTGAGCGCCATGCTTGTGGCAGATTTCGGGCATCAGCGTGCGGAAGTTCTGGAAGAACGCGACATCATGCGGAATCGTATTGCGGTCGGGCAGGATCCAGTTGGGATCTTCGGACATGAAGTCGATGAGCGAAGCCATGTAATCCCAGCGGCCAAGGTTCAAGCCGAGACAGTGATCGCGGAGATTGAAAAGAAATTCCTCCATCTGATAGGCGAGTGGGTGAGCTTCCACCAGAGCCATGCACTTGATGTAGTCCCTGGGCAAGCCTTTCTGTTTGGCCAGCGTCTGGAAAAGATCACGCCACCAGAAAGCTTCGTCGGCCGATTCGCTCTTGGGAATGTAGACCGAGAAATTGTGGGGCAGGCTCGCGGGATCGATCTGATACCAGATCAGGGCCAGATCGAACAAAGACGCCGACAGCAATTCGTTCGGAATCACGCCGCCCTGGCTGATGTGCAGGCCGCGCGGGCGCACCCAGGTCACGGTTTTTGATTTCTGCACCATCACTTTGCGGCCGCGTTTTTTATCGTCGTAGCTGAGTTCGTATTTATATGCGGCGATGGTGTTTTTCACCGCCAGCATGATGTGATCCCAGATGTTCGCAGTGGAATCTTCCAGGTCGATCATCACAGCGGGCGAACCGGAGTTGAGCAGTTTTACTGTTAATTCGCCGTCATCGGCGGGGCCGGTCATCTGGTTGCGCTGATCGGCGCACCAGTCGGGCATTTGGGTCTTCCAATCCGTCGTGGTGCCTTCCGAAGGCGGCAAATAATTGGGCGCGCGGCCGCCATGCGACGCTTGGAGCACTTCGGCCCGCTTGGCAATCAACTTCTGTTGCCATTGAGTGAACTGCTTGTGCAGCGGCAAAAGAAAATCGAGAAATCCGGCCGGCAGGTCGCGCTGCGGATTGAAATCCGCGGGCGCGTAGTTCATATATGGGGAGGCAGGAGTATCGGTATGCAGGGCCATGGACCGCGTCCTTTCTAAATTATCCTAGCGCAAAAGGATACGAAAGCGTTTGTTGGAACGTGGAGGGACTAGCGGATTTGGGTGAGAGCTTCGTTGACCGCGCTGTCTTCGGGCCGGCACTCGTGCTTTTCGAAGTCTTCCTGAAGTTGCTGCTTGGCTCTATCGGCGTCGACCAGAAACTCGCTGCGGGTACGGAAGGCGAGCCGACAGACATCACAATAGGCAGTGCTGGGAACAGCACCGATGAAGCGCACGATCTGAAGCCTGCGGTCGGGCATTGCGGTCATCATGGCAAAAGCGGTGGCGAAGCGTCAAATGCGAGCCTTTGGGGTTTGTGGCTTTCGCGGCCCTTCTTCGACTCAGCGAACGGTAAGAAAAAAATACGCGCTCATCGCCAGGCCCAGGGCAATAATTAAGGCGCGTACTTTTGCGGGGTCGGACCGTTGCGCGTAGTGTGCGCCGAACCATCCGCCCGTGAGCGCGCCCACGACCATCACGGCGAAAATCTGCCACAGCACCGCGCCCGCGGCAATAAAGGTGATCACAGCCACGGCATTGATCACGGCCGCCAGCAGCGTGCGAATCGCGCCCATGGCGTGAATGTCTTTCATGCCCAGCGCGGCGAGCATGCCCAACGTGATGAATCCGATCCCGGCGCCGAAGTAGCCGCCGTATATCGCGACAAGCAATTCGACGAACGAACTGACGGCGATCGCCGTCCACGAAGTTTGGGTCAGGTCTTCCATCGGCGCATTTCCCGCCAGCGCCCGGAAACGATTGCCGAAAGCGAACAGAAGAGTTCCACTCAACAGGAGCCAGGGAACGAGGCGGAGAAAGGTATGCTGCGGGGTTTTGAGCAGCAACAGGGCGCCGACCCAGCCCCCTATCACGCTGGTCACGATCAAGGGGATCAGCAGGCGGGCAGGCGCCTGTAGCTTCTTGAGATAGGCCACGGTGCTGGCGGCGAGTCCGGGCCACAGCGCGACCGTGTTCGTGGCGTTGGCCGGAACAGCGGGAACGCCGGTGAACAGCAAAGCGGGAAAAGAGATGAAGCTGCCGCCGCCGGCCAGCGCGTTCAGAGTCCCCGCGATGACAGCGGCAAAAAATAAAAAGACAGAACGGCCGAGGGGCGATCCCATGCTGTCTTTCAAGATAAATGCTGCGGGCGGAATGCAGGAAACGGGTTACTGCAACTCTTTGACTTTCTTTCGGACTGCGGCCAGCAGCGGGGCGGGCAATTCCGTGTAGCCTTCCTGGCCGGCAAAGTGCTGGCCGTCGCTGTAGATCCAGTTCAGCAAGTCGCTCAACGCATAAGTGCGCGAACCGGCGCTGGTGTTATGCAGGTAAATCCAGGTGAAACTGGTGATGGGGAAGGCGTCGGCTCCTGGAGCGTTGGTCAGCGACGCGGCAAAATTGTTCCAGCGCGGCGATTCGATCGTTTGGCAGGCGGCCGTCAATGTTTCGGCGGAGGCCTTCACGAATTTTCCCGCGGGATTCAATACGGCGGCCTGGGCGATGCTGTTCTTCTCCGCATACTGATACTCCACGTAGCCGATCGCGCCGGGAGTGTTCTTGACCCTGTCGGCCATGTCGGAGCTGCGTTCGGCCGGGTCGCCCACCGGCCATTTCGGCGAAGCCGTGGTGCCGATCTGAGATTTAAATCTGGCGTTGGCCTTGGAAAGAAAGTCGGTGAAAACGTAGTTCGATCCTTTGCCCGCGGGGCGATTGATGACTTGAATGGGCAAGCCGGGCAGGTTCGCGTCGGGATTCAGCTTGACGATTTGCGGGGCGTTCCAGTTCCTGATCTCGCCGAGAAAGATTCCCGCCAGCACGTCGCCGGAAAGGCGGAGTTCCTGGTGAACGTCGGGGACGTTATAGATGGGAACGATCGCGATCAGCACGATGGGCAGTTCGACGAGGTTGTCGTCTTTGCGCTCTTTTTCCGAAAGCTGGGCTTCGCCGGCGGCGAAGTCGCCGGCGCTGTGAGAAATCTGTTTGATTCCTTCGGTGGTGCCAACCGGAAGGTAGCGCATTTGCAGCGTGGCACTACGCTTGCCGTACTCAGCCGACCAGCGCGTGTAAAGAGGAGCGGGAACGGTAGAGCCTGAGCCAACCAGAACGGTCGCGCTCTGCGCCTGTCCCATGTTGCTCAGAAGAAACAGACAACCGAAGGCCCCCAGCAAAGCGAGCCGAATTGAATTCATTTTGCCCCGCACTACTTTTTCCGCTTGCATGTGAGCTCCTAAAAATCAGCGCTCTTAGTTGTTCGTAATCTATTCCCCTGTTGGCGCAACGAAAGGTAACCGAGGTAAGTTACTATCGTTCAGTACCGGTTTCGGACTGGGAGCTGGAGCGCGATGGAATTTATGTCTACTGAACAAAACGTAGCCATTGCTCAGGAATTGTTTGACGCTTACGAGAACGGTGCGTTTGTAGCGCAACCGCCTTCCCAGCGGCTCGGGTTCGATTTGAACGCGGCGTATGAAGTGGAATTGCGGCTGAAACAGATGCGGGAGGCCCAGGGGCACCGGTCCGTCGGGCGCAAGGTCGGCTACGCGAATAAAGCCGTTTGGCGCGTGTTCAAGCTGGAAACGCTGGTTTGGGCGCACATGTATGACGACACTGTTCATTACACTTCGGGTGGGGCGGGGGAAGTGCGGGTGCCGCATCCGCGCAGCCTGAAAGTGGAGCCGGAAATCGTTTTCGGAATGAAGCGGCCACTCGAAG
>DATLKM010000107.1:0-5130 GCA_035538435.1 Binatia bacterium | reverse complement strand
CTCCACCACACCGTGCGCAGCGGAGAAACTCTCTACTCGATCGCCACCGCCTACAAAACTACAGTGGAGGCGCTGAAGCGCAACAACGGCAATGTGGCGGTGCTCCATCCGGGAATGATTCTGATCGTGCAGGCGGCGCATTAAGGGCCTGCCGGGCGCTCTGCTTCCTCAGTGAAAGCGATATCTCCTCTGGTTCCCCGCCAGAACGTGCTACAGCCGTCCCCGACCGTGGTATTGACGGTGGGCAGTGCAGGCTGCATCCTCGTGAATAAAGCAAAGCCACTTCAATAGCTTGGAGTAACAGATGGCAGAACTACAGCAGGAAAAAAGGGCTGCCCGGCGGTTCGCGCTGCAAATCCCGGTTTCCGTAGTGCGCAACGGAAACGGCAATCACGGCGAGCACGCGCAGATTCGCGACGTGAGCGCTCGCGGGATTTCCCTTTACCTCGATTCGCCCATTGAACAAGGTTCGCCGCTCGGATTCACACTCACCCTGCCACCCGAAATCACTCTCACGGAGAGCATTCGGGTCCAATGTACGGCGCGCGTTGTGCGCGTCGAACCCAGCGATCCCGGCGGCAAACTGGCCGTTGCCGCCGTGATCGAGGAATACGAATTCCTGCCCGATAACTAGACCGAGGCTACGCCGACGTTCCGCTACTGGCTCACCGGGAGGCCTCGATCGTAAACGACCCGGAGGCCGGGAGTCATTTTTTCAGGCAGTGGCTCGAAAGCACGTTACGCGGCTTTGGCCGCAGCCCCTTTGATGAATGCAAGAATCTCTGCATCGATCACATCGGCGTGAGTGGTCATCAAGCCGTGGGGGTAAGCTGGATAAATTTTCAGCGTGTTGTTTCTGAGCAGTTTGGCCTGGAGCAGCGAAGCATCTTTGTAGGGTACGATTTGGTCATCATCGCCCTGGAGCACGAGAGTGGGTACGGTGATGGCTTTCAGATCTTCGGTTTGATCTGTCTCCGAGAATGCCTTGATACCTTCATAGTGGGCGAGAGCGCTGCCCATCATGCCCTGCCGCCACCAATTTTCGATAATGCCCTGGGATGGCTTCGCTCCTGGCCGGTTGTAGCCGTAAAACGGGCCTGAGGCCAAATCGAAATAAAACTGGGTGCGGTTCGCCGCCAGGGCCGTGCGCAAGCCGTCGAACGCCTCGAGGGGAGTTCCGCCCGGGTTGCTGGCGCTCTTGACCATAATGGGGGGAACGGAAGCCAGGAGCACAAGCCTGGCTACGCGACCCTGGGGCTGGCCGAACTGCGCGACGTAGCGGGCCGCCTCGCCACCGCCCGTCGAGTGCCCGACGTGGATGGCATTTTTCAGGTCGAGATGTTCGGCCACGGCCGAGGCGTCGGAAGCGTAATGGTCCATGTCGTGGCCGGTATCTATCTGAGAGGAGCGGCCATGGCCTCTGCGGTCATGGGCAACCACGCGATAGCCGTTGGCCAGGAAGAACAACATCTGCGTGTCCCAGTCGTCTGCGGAAAGAGGCCAGCCGTGATGGAACGCGATGGGCTGGGCATCTTTCGGGCCCCAGTCCTTATAGAAAATTTCCGCACCGTCTTTAGTTGTGATGGTTGGCATGAAAGTGTCTCCTTATATGTGGTTCAACGTTAGTGAATTTTGGGGCGATCAAATTTCCGCTTCAAGAGCCCCGTTGCCCCGGACGCTGGTGTCTACAGGGGCCCTATCCGCCGCCGGCAGGACGCGAACCCGGGACGGACAAAGCGCTGGCGTTGACGCGGTTGGCTAAGCGAGCCGAAGCAGCGATGGTGACTGCGCGCCAATTTCGCGCTTCCGATCGAGGTGCGCTGTCCATAAGGTCGGATTCATCCAGCCAATCCTGAGCCGCGATCCTGGCCTGGTCGGGGCCGTAAAGTGTCGTCACCGCGCCCATGAAAGAAGCCAGCTCGCGCTCGGCCAGGTGCGTCTGCTCCTCATAAAGTGAATCGGAAAATTCTTCCTGCTCATTCATCGCATACTCACTGTCTTGTGCAGGCCATGAAATTTGTGCGAGTGCCATTTTTGCGTTCTCACGAAACCGGATTAACAGAAACGATTAAGCCAGAAGCGTGACGGGCGAATCTATTGGACAAAGGTATCGGCAATACCAAAGTATGGGTTGGGAGTTCAATTATTTTCTGGAGGCGGATGAGAGGCAAGGTCGTTATCAGCGAGGCCTTCGTCGATTGCGCGCAGAGATTTCCCGCGACCCAAAGAAGACAAAGGCTGGCCAGGGAAAAACGCACGACGTTCGCGCCCCCTCGTTCAGTCCGACCATGCTGCCAGCATTCTCCACAGCTTGTCAAGAAACCCGGTTGGGAACGTAATGAGCTAAGATGTTGCCGACTGAACGTCGATCGCTTATGGAAGACTATCGCGCTATGGAGCGAGATTGATTCGAAAGGTGAACCATGACGGACGCTCATGACCTGATCCGAATTCTGATGGTGGACGATCACCCGGTTCTGAGGAAGGGACTGGCGGCATTGGTGAATGCGGAACCTGATCTGAAACTGGTGGCTGAAGCGTCAAACGGAAAAGAGGCCATTGAAGTTTTTCGCCAACACCAGCCAGACATAACGTTGATGGACATACAGATGCCGGGCGTGGATGGAATTGAGGCCATTCAGCGAATTCGCGCGGAATTTCCGGAGGCACGAATTATTGTCTTGACCACCTACACCGGCGACGTGCAAGTGGTGCGGGCACTGAAGGCGGGCGCGAGAGCCTACGTACTGAAAGGGCATGTGCTGGACGAACTTCTGGATACGATCCGTGCGGTGCATGCCGGAAAGAAGAGAATTCCACCCGATATTGCCGCGGAGTTGGCAGATCATGCAGCCGACGATTCGCTTACGGAGCGGGAGATCGAGGTTTTGCGCTTGATCGCCGCCGGCAATGCCAATAAACAGATTGCAGATGAACTTTCGATCAGCGAAGCCACGGTGAAGAGCCGGGTCACGAATATCTTGTCAAAGCTAAGCGCGAATGACCGAGCCCACGCGGTCACCATTGGGTTGAAGCGCGGGATTATTGAATTAGATATCAGCCAAAAGTAGGAAAAACATTCCGACTTTGGCGGCTTTCGGGCCAATTTGCGTTCCCTTACGATGACCGTCGGAGGGCACGTGCAAAGGCTTTATTCGACCTTCGCCGACGGCTGGCCGGGCGTCGGTCTGCTGATTCAGCGGATTGTGACCGCAGTCATGCTGGTTCGCTTTTGCGTCGTCCGCCTGGCCGACCCGTCATTTTCTATATCTACGGTTCCCCACGTTATTGGCGCGTGTGCCGGCGTCCTCTTTCTTGTTGGCCTGTGGACCCCCTTGGTGGGCTCGTTGATCGCGGTGGTGGAATTGTGGGCGGCATTCGCCCACCTTGGGGATCCGTGGATTTCCATCATGCTGGCCACTATGGGCGGCGCTTCGGCGATGCTGGGGCCAGGAGCATTTTCCGTGGATGCGCGGCTTTTCGGCCGACGGCACATGGAAGTGTAGAAACAAAACATATTTTCCCACCATAGAAAAGTGCAGGTTTCCAAACCGACTTTGGTCGTTGGCAAAATCCAACTATTTACCGTTGCGGCCGCGGCCCAAATTGTTCGACACTCACATTACATCGCCAGGGACAGCGGACGAAAAGGGGGCTCGTTGCCGGGGCTGCGGGCAGAGTGATTTCGTCCGACCGTCGAGGTGAGGATCGACTTTCACAGGTACGAGGTGGGTTATGGGATCAGCAGCAGCATTGCGGACGGTCACAGAAAATTCCTTAGCCGTAGCACACGTATTCACTCAAGGATTTCACTCACTACAGGCGTCACAGAACACACCGATTGTTTTTCTCATCGATAGCAACCGCTTTGAACGGAATGCGCTGGAGTCGTTAATTCGAAACAAGGGCTGGCAGGCCGAGGGGTTCGAATCGCTGGCGGATTTTCTTGACCGGCCGCGGCCGCTGGTCCCGAGCTGCCTGATTCTAGCGACGTCTGCGGCGGGATCGAACGGGCTCGAGGCGCAGAAGGAAATCGCCCGCCTGCGCAAAGAGACCCCGATCATTTTTATTTCCGGGTGCGGAGACATTCCTACAACCGTGCTAGCCATCAAGGCCGGCGCAGTGGATTTCCTGGTAAGGCCCTTTCGGAACGATGTATTGCTGCGGACTCTCAGCGATGCGCTCGAACAAAGCCGGCAGGTTTTGCAGCGCGAAAGCCGGATGAGCGAGCTTCGGGGCTGCTATGCCTTACTCACCGCCCGGGAACGACAGGTGATGGCGCTGGTGGTTTCGGGCCTGTTGAATAAACAGGTTGGGGGAGAGTTGGGCATCAGCGAAATTACAGTGAAGGCGCACCGCGGGCAGGTCATGCAAAAGATGAGGGCAAGCTCCCTGCCGGATCTGGTGAGGATGGCTGCGCAACTGGGGGTGGCACATAAGGTGATTCATTTCGCGTAAGGGCCGGGGGAATCAATAGGCTTTTTGCCGGCAAGCAACCAATGTATCGGCGAACCGGGGGCCGGCGGGGGAAGTTAAAGGTGGGTTTGGTCATGAATAATAAGGTTCTGCGGGTTCTTGAATTCGTCTTTGGGTGCCGGCACCGCAATCTGAGCCGGCCATTCACGTTATCGGGTTGGACGTACGAGGTCTGCCTTACCTGCGGCAAGAAGTCTGCGTACACTCGCGCCGCGATCGGCTGCGAAGTGAGGCAGCCGCGGCCGGTTGTTCCGAACTACATTCCATGGCGCGAGGAGCCCGGGAGAGTCTTCCTGCTCTCCGAACTGCAACAAGAACGGGCACAGCTCAGCTAGGAGCTGCGCCGTCGGTGGAGATCCATCAGCGAACCAGTCTTTACAGTAGATCCATGCCCCATTTTTCGAGCGCCGCCAGCGCTTGTAATTTCTACGCTTCGGGCCAGTTTGATAAGATTTCCACAGTCTTGCCGGGGAACGGCCGGACCGCGTCCTTCGCTTTAATTTTGGATACGGAGCGGTTCGTTGGCGTTGGGTCGATGAAGAGAACATCTGTGTGAGTGGAAGGCTTCACGATGCAAGTTTTCGTCGACATATTTCTGGCGGCGGCGCTCATTCCGGCTATTTATTACCTGATCGCCATTTTCAGCGCGTGGCG
>DATLKM010000106.1:0-15124 GCA_035538435.1 Binatia bacterium | reverse complement strand
AGGCCATGGCCGGCTCCTTCTGGGCGCGCTCCGCGTTTTCCTCTAAATCCTGCAACTCGTCAGCACTCATCCAACCTCCCGAACCGCCGAAGAAAATTTGTCGAACCTGGAATGCAAAATGTTACGGAGTGAGCGCCACAGAAGCAAGCGCGAACCCAGAGTATTGAACAACACGGGCCAATGAATCACTCCCCCATCGCCTTCACGATGACGCGCTTGTCCCGCTGGCCGTCAAATTCGGCGTAGAAAATTCGCTGCCACGTTCCCAGGTCGAGCTTACCGGCGGTGACCGGAACGATCATTTGGTGGTGAATCAAGAGCGCCTTCAGATGCGAATCGCCATTGTCCTCGCCGGTTTCATGGTGCTTGTAATTCTTGCGAAACGGAGCCAAATGTTCCAGCCATTGGTCGATGTCTTCGATTAAGCCGCTTTCATTATCGTTGACGTAGACGCCGGCCGTGATGTGCATGGCGGAAACCAGCACCATGCCTTCTTCAATCCCGCTACGGCGCAGGATTTCTTCGACCTGCGGCGTAAGGTGAACATACGCACGATGGGATTTAGTGTGAAATGTTAAATATTCCGTAAGAACTTTCATGCGCGGCTCCGATCAGCACCGATTGTAGAGGATGCAAACTTCAGGACGAATACCTTCGTTACCCCACATTGGCGTTTCGTCACTGCAAATTCACAGTGACATGCTGCATACTCGCATTCATCGAGGAGGAGTGCAGTGCCGCTTCGTCTGGATTACCTTTCTTGTGTTCTTACTATCGTCTCGACCATTCTGATCGGAAAACGCTGCTGGGAGGGTTGGATTCTGGCCGCCATCAATAGCGCGGTGGTCTGCCTGATCGGATTGCGAACATCACAGTTCGGGTTCATACCGGCCAATGTGTTCTGCATTGGACTGTATGCCGTGAACCTTCGCGCCTGGCGAAAACCAGAAGTGCGTTAGCAATATTATCGAACGGGCACCGCGCGGCCGAAAGCTGCCGATCGCGAAACCGCGTGTCCGCTTATTCCGTGTTCGGATTTCGTAACGCCAAGGCCCCGCAACAAGGTTTTGCGCCATCGCGCCATTGTCCTGAAAACATTCGGGAAAATGGATGCGGCGTTCGGAATTCGTAACGCCGGGAAAAATATTTTCCCGGCCCGCCCTCTTGCAGCGAAGATTCCTCTCATTCCATCCCACCACTTCCGTCAAATCGAATCCGCACGAGGAGGGCTCCATGTTTCGTAGGGTTGCAGACGTTTCCCTAGTCGTCTTGTCTCTGTGCGCGGCAGGCCTGCTGCATGCACAAACCGCCACGCTAACTCCTTCCAGCCTTACATTTGGCGACCAGGTGATCAATACAAGTAGTGCCGCTCAGGTCGCTACGTTAAAAAACACCGGGACCACCACGTTGACCTTATCCAGTATTTCCGTCAGCGGACAGTTTTCCCAGACCCATACCTGTGGCATGACGCTGCGGGCCGGAGCAAGTTGCACGATCAGTGTCACGTTCAAACCGACTTCGATGGGCAATCTGACGGGAACGCTCACTGTAAAGGACAGCGCCACCAACAGCCCGCAGAGGACCAGCCTGTCGGGAACCGGCATCAATACACCCATTCCCGCCAAGTTCTTCGCCATGGACATCAACCAGCACAATGGTACCGACCCCTGGCCGGGCACTGCCGGGACGGGTGCGAGCGGTGTTAGTTTTGAGACGTACCGCACGCTGGGCAGCAGCATCAATTGGAGCGACCTCTACGATTGCAGCAACAATGAGTACACGTTCAACGAAGATCCCTCCAGCAATCAGCTGCTGACCTGGGCCAGCCTGGCCTACGCGGGCGGGCAGAGCATTATGTTCACGGCGTATTACACGCCGGATTGCCTGGTGCCTTCGTCGGTACAGACGACCACCGGAACCAGTTGGTGCGCCTTCCACAACGCGAAAACCCAGGGTGGTGAGACGCAATACTATGGCTGCGACCTGCCCAACGATGTACTGCAAAACCAGGGTCAGGGCTTAGATCACACCTGGATCACCTTTATCCAGAACGTGGTGACGTACCTGAGCAACACGACGTATTTTCCGAACGGATGGCCGACCATCTACATCGAGGTGTGGAATGAGCCGAATGTGAATACGGAATGCAATTCGACCACCAGCAGGAACCCGGGCAACTGCACCTACCAGTCCCTGGCGCAGATGGTGGCCGACGCGAACACCTACGGCAAGCAAATCAATCCGAATGTCAAAATCATCAGCCCGGCGGTCACGGGCAATTTGCCGCAAACCGGCGACTGCACGGGAACCCCGGAAACCATTAACACCTATCTGTCGAGTCTGCTGGGAGCAACGCCAGCCGTGGTCAGCAACTCCGATTTCATTGGATTTCACGGTTACGGGGGGATTCCACAGCTGGGAACGGGCACATATGATCCGGCCGCCGGGGCATCCTGCGTGGCCAATCTGATCTCCAGCGTGCAATCGACCGTGGGATCTGCGACCACAACCGCGATTCCGATTTACGACACTGAAGGCAGTTGGGGAACCGGAGGCGATGCGTCGATCGACGGAAGCTCCTATCCATACGAGAATCAGGCGGAAGAAGCTGCCTTCACGGGCGCTTACTACTTGATTCAGGCGAGCAACAGCGTCTGCTCAACCAGTCCATGTTTTGGAATGGCCGGCTTTAGCTGGTACGGCTGGGACTTCGACAACCAGGGCGATCCCGGCAGCACCGGCCAGTTCTGGGACCAGACGACCGACGCTCTCACGGCCGCGGGCGTGGCCTACACGGTGTTGCAGCCTTGGCTTGCGAACGCGTCACCGGTCGGCCCGTGCACGCTCTATCAGCCGCTTGGCACCAGCACTACCTTGGGTGTTTGGACCTGTCAGTTCCAGGGATCGGGCAGCTCGGCGGGTCTTGCTGTCTGGGACAACACGCAAACCTGCCTGGGCGTCACCACCACTTGCGGGTATCCGCACTTGAATTGGCAGATTCCCAGCAGTTTGGGAACCTACAGCGAATGGCGCGATCTTTACGGTAATCCGGTCAATTCGTTGAACGGGGCAAGCACCGTAAATATCGGTCTGGTGCCCATCCTGCTGGACAACGGGACAGCCCCGCAACGGCGGGGTGATTAGAGGTTGTGGGATTTTCCTCTAGCGCGATGAGGGCGGCATCCAGCAACACCGGATGCCGCTCTTTCGTTCACCAGAAATTCGCAGCTGATCGTTACTGTGCGATCTTTTGCGCCACGGCTTCAATCGCGGCTTTCAGAGTATCGCCTTTGGGAACCCCACCCTGCGCCAAGTCCTTGCTGCCGCCTCCGCGGCCACCTAATTGCGCAACGGTTTCCTTAAGCAGCGCTCCCATATCGTGCGGCTGACCCGCCGATTGGGCGAAAACGATCACAGGGAGCGGCGATTCAGAAGCCAGCAGCGCAACCACGTTATTCGCTAATCGGGTCAGTTTTTGAGCAAGTAGCTTCACGAAGTTCATATCGCGGTCGGTGAGAACGCGCGTAATCAACTTGCTCCCATTCGTCTCCGCGCATTCCGCAAGCAACGCCGAAGCCTGCGCCGCCGCCAATTCTTCCAGCAAATTCCCGTTCTGCTTGTGCAGAGACTTGATCTCATCGAGGCCTTTGCGAACCTGCTCGGGAACGTCGTAAATGTGAGCGGAAAACGACGCGCCGGCTTCGCTGAGCGCCGTAAAGTCCCGCCGGGCCACGGTTACGGCGCGCTGCCCTGCGACAAATTCCACGCGATATCCCTGCCGCACTCTTTCGAACTTGCGCAACAGAATTGCGCCAATCTGCCCGGTATGGCTTACATGAGTGCCGCCGCAAGCGGAGAGATCCACATCGCGAATGTCGATAAGGCGTAGCCGATCGCGTTCTGCGGGAGGAAGTTTGCGCAGCCCTAGAGTGACCGCTTCTTCGCGGCCGACAAATCGGATGTCTACCACGCGGTTTTCCAGCACAATTTCATTCGCCGCGCGTTCCGCGGCCTCAACCTGATCTTTAGTTAACGATTGTGTATCCAAGTCGATGGAACAATAATCCGCCGCCATGTGAAACGAAACTGTCGGCATATCGAACCACTTTACGAATGCGGCCGAGATCACATGCTGTGCCGAATGCTGCTGCATGTGGTCGCGCCGCCGCGCGGCATCTATCTCACCATGAACGCGTGTGCCGGGTTGCAAATCTTTGACCGGCGCCTCCAGGTAATGGACCACATGCCCATCTTCCGTATCGGCGACTTCAGTGACACGAAACCGGGCGTTGGAATTTGCGCCGGGCGTCTGTGGGCTGACCCATCCGGTGTCGTGGATCTGGCCACCGCTTGTGGGGTAGAAAGCAGTGCGGTCCAGAATCAGCGCGGGCCGCGGCTCATTGGCGACGGCACGAATCTCGGCATCGAAGTCGTACAAAAACGAATCCTGATAATAAAGGCGGTCGGTCATGGTTGGGAAAATCTCCTACCACGATAGCGGAATTTGCGTTCATGCGTGTAGCCCGCGAATCCAAATGGCGCGCTAATCCAAATTCGACCGCCTCCGATGTTATCTTGAGAGTTGCTACCCGGCATGGGAATTCTCGAACAACTCTTCGAACGCAACTTTAGCTCGGCGGCAACACGCGTTCAGCCGTTGCAGGGCCAACTCGGCGGCTCGGGCCGCAACATTGTACGGCTGAGCAACGATAGATTCAGCGCGATTGGCATTCAATACGGAGTGCGGGAAGAGAACACCGCCTTCCTCGCCTTTTCGCGGCACTTTCGAAAGCATGGATTGCCGGTTCCTGAAATCTATGCGGAAGATTTGAATCAGGGAGCGTATCTCGAACAAGACCTCGGCGACATCACATTGTTCGATTTTCTCCAGAAAAACCGCACTGCTGAGAGCATTGAGCCGGCGGTCGTGGGCGCCTACGAGAGCGTGGTGAAAGTGCTGCCTCGCTTTCAGGTGGAAGCTGCCCGCGATTTCGATTACAGCATTTGCTATCCCCGGGCAAGCTTTGACCGCCAATCCATCGCGTGGGACCTGAACTATTTCAAATATTATTTCCTTCGCCTGGCAGGCATTGCCTTTAACGAACAGGCGCTGGAAGACGATTTCGAGTCTCTGACGAACTTTCTTTTGACCGCGCGCAGCGATTTCTTTCTCTATCGCGATTTTCAGTCGCGAAACATCATGCTGCACAAAGGCCAGCCGTATTTCCTCGATTATCAAGGAGGACGGAAGGGAGCGTTGCAGTACGACATTGCCTCGCTTCTCTATGACGCCAAGGCCGATTTGCCTCCCGCCCTGCGACAACGATTGCTCGACCTGTACATCAAGGAATTAAGCGCGTTTGCGGCAATCACGCGGGAAGAATTCCTGCATCATTATTACGCCTTCGTTTATGTACGCATCCTGCAAGCGCTCGGAGCTTACGGTTTCCGTGGATTCTACGAGCGCAAGCCGCACTTTCTGCAAAGCGTTCCCTATGCGCTGAAGAACCTGCGCTGGCTGTTGCACAATGTCAAGCTTCCCATCGCGCTCCCCACGCTGATGGACGCTTTCAACAGCATGTTGGCGTCGGAAAAGCTGCAAAGCCTGTCCGCGGAGGCCGACCATCTTGTGGTACGCATCATGAGTTTCTCTTTTCACCGCGGCTGGCCAAAAGACGAGAGCGGACATGGCGGCGGATTTGTGTTCGACGGCCGCAGCCTGCCCAACCCGGGAAGGGAAGAGCGCTTCAAGCCCCTCACCGGCCGTGACTCTGCTGTCATCGATTACCTGAATCAGCAGGAAAGCGTTCATCAGTTTCTCGCCGCCGCCATGTCGCTGGTGGACGCCAGCATCGCTAATTATCAGCAGCGTGGATTTAAACACCTGATGGTTTCGTTTGGTTGCACCGGAGGGCAGCATCGCTCGGTTTTTCTGGCCGAGCAACTGGCGAAACACCTGCGGCAGAAAAATGGAATCGAAGTGGTTGTGCGCCACCGGGAGTTGGAAGCGCCTGGGGAGAAGCAGGCATTATGAAGGCAATGATTCTTGCGGCGGGACTTGGAACCCGTCTTCGTCCCCTGACAAACGACCGCCCCAAGGCGCTGGTTGAGATCGGTGGCCGGACCCTGTTGGAGCTTACGCTCGCGAGGCTAGGCAAATTCGGCGTCACGGAAGTGATCGTAAATGCGCACCATCATGCCGATATGATGATTGAGTTCCTGAAGTCGAAAGAGAGATGTGGGATCCAGATCAAGATTTCTTGTGAAGACCTCCTGCTCGATACGGGCGGTGGACTGAAAAAAGCCGCGTGGTTCTTTCAGAGCGGCGCTGTGGATGACGCTTTTATTGTGCACAACGTCGACGTACTGAGCGGCATCGATCTTCACCGGATGTTGCAGTATCACCGCGAGAACAACGCTCTCGCTACCCTGGCGGTGCAGTCGCGCAAAACCTCGCGCTATCTGCTCTTCGATGAGGCTCTTAAACTCTGCGGCCGGCTGAAGGAAGGGAAGCTTGAGGAATTGAATTCAGAGCCGCAAAAGCCTGAGGCCCTGGCCTTCTGCGGAATTCACATTATTTCTCCAAGGATTTTTCCGCTCCTGACCGAGGATGGAGCTTTTTCCATTGTCGACTCGTATTTGCGGCTGGCGAGCCGGGGAGAAAAAATTCTCGCCTTCCGGACGGATGATTCGTACTGGGTCGACGTGGGAAAGCCGGAAAATCTGAAGCAGGCAGAGCAGTATCTGAAAACGCGCTCCCAGTCGTAGGTCTCTTTTCGTTTGCGATCCTCATGGTATGGTTGGTATTCGAGGCTCAGGCCACCGGGCCGTCTGCATTGGCTCGGCGGCTTCCCGCTCGCATGACCCCACATTACCCAGACGCGCGATGTTCGTGTGCATTCGCGATGACGCGTCTGCTGGTTGTGCTTGTCTTCGCTGCTCAAATCGCCAATGCCACCTCCATTGTCATTCTGCGAAGCCCGCGAGGCACAAAAATCGTAGTCGCCGCCGATAGTCAGGTCAGCCTGGATGCGGCCACGCCGGTCAACTCGTGCAAGATTCTGCAAATAGAAAAAAACTACTGGATGGCGAATTCGGGCCTGCTATTCGAACCCCTCACCAAGTTCGATCCCTACCAGATTGCTGTTCAGGCGGCGGCGCAGCACAAGAACAGCCTGGACGAGATTGTAAGCGTGGTCCGGGAAAAGACCATGGCGGTACTTCCAACGGCGCTGAAGAATCGACGCAAAGCGCTGGGCGAGGCCGCGTTCTGGCGCGAGTATAAGAGCGGCCTGGATGCGCAAGAGGAGGCATTCTGGGGGGTGGAAAACGGAGCCCTGCGTCTGGTCTACATTCAGTTTGGCATTCGCAAGGGCTGGCTGGGTTCTTTGAAGATTTCACCCAGCGTCCACGCTTGCCCCGGAGATGCTTGCCCCAACCCCGCCGGCGGATTCGCCATCAATCTTGGACACCACAAGGTAAGCGACGGCTATCGGGCGAAGAACGTCGACTGGCCGTCGCAAGCGCCGCTTGAAACCCTGGCCAAGCAGTTTGTGCAAATGGAAATCGACGAAGAAGCAGACTGCGAGTGTTCCGATCCGGTGGTGGTGCTAAGGATGGACAAGTCCGGGGTTGCACGTTGGATCGGCGACATGGGCCCGCAGTGCCGGCCCGCGCAGTAAAACTTTACGGATTTAATACGGCCCGATAATCCCCGCGATGGCGCGCGAAGCCGGTACGCGCTCAGCGTCTTTCGATTTCAGCACTTCCAAATATTTCAATCCGGACCCTGTGTTGAACAGAACGACCGTGTCCTGGGGGCTGAAAAAGCAGCTCTCCAACAATTTTTGATACGCGACTAAACAAGCTGCGCCTTCGGGAGCGGCGAAGATCCCCTCTGTCTTAGCCCAATGCCGCGCAGCGGCGAGAATTTCATCGTCGGTGGCGGCAATCGCCAGTCCGCCGCTTTTTTTCAAAATGTCGAGAATCAGATAATCGCCGTAAGGCTTCGGAACCCGCAAGCCCGCGGCGATGGTGGCAGCGTTGGGCCACATTGCCGAATCGCTGCGGCCTTCGTCCCAGGCTTTCACAATGGGCGCGCATCCCGCGGCCTGCACGCTGATCATGTTCGGCCGTTCGTCGCCGATGAAGCCCAACTCCTGTAGTTCGTCGAAAGCCTTCCACATGCCGAGCAAGCCTACGCCTCCACCCGTCGGATAAATAATGCCCTCGGGCAGCTTCCATCCCAGTTGCTCGGCGACTTCGTAGCCCATGGTCTTCTTGCCTTCCACGCGATAAGGTTCCTTTGTCGTCGAAACATCGAACCAGCCATCGCGTGACCACTCGGGGCGTTGTTTCAGCTCGGCAATTTTCTTCGCGCAATCTGAAATCAGTCCATCGACCAGCGTGACCTGCGCGCCGTAGTAGTCGCACTCCACGCGGTTGGCCAGCGGAACATCTTTCGGCATGAAGATATGCGCTTCCAGATTCGCCGCAGCTGCATATGCGGCCAGCGCGCTCGCCGCGTTTCCGGCGGAAGGAATGGCCAGCTTCTTCAATCCAAAATGCCGCGCCATGGTCACCGCGGCCGAAAGTCCCCGCGCTTTGAACGATCCGGTCGGATTCAAGCCTTCGTCTTTGATGTAGACGTTGTCGTATTCCCGGCTGCGCTGCATGGGCGTGAAGCCTTCGCCCAGGGTAACGGGAGTTGCTTCGGGCAAGATGGCGTCATATCGCCACATGGTCGGCGCAAGGGGCAGAAGCGACGCCGGCGTGAAAGTCTTCTTGATCGACGCCAGATCATAGCGGGCATAAAGAATGCCGCCATCCTTAGGGCAGACAGTTTGCGGGCGGTCAGCCGGATAATGCTCGCCGCAGCGAGTGCATTGGAGATGCGTCAGACGGGGCACGCCGAAATTTTAGCAGGTGCCTTGGTCCGCCCGAATGTCTCTTACTTGTGCGGCGGTTGGCTGTGCGGCATCTGTGCCACGGAATGCCGGTTGATGATTACGCGCACCCGTTCGCGTGTAACCCGAATCCGGCAGGGCAACGGGTCAGGCAGACCGTTGCAGGTATGGTTGCGCACCTGCACCCATGCCACCTGCTCCGGTACGTCGATCATCCATGCCGTGGCGTTGGTCGCATAGTTGACCTGCTCCAGGTAATTTGCCGCTTGCAAATCCAGATCGGCCGCGTCGGCATTCATCTGTTCGCAGTCGGAGGGCGCGTGGTTACCGGCGCAGTAGTCTTCGTCGTGCTCCAGCAGAATCTTCCTGTTCACATCGCCGATGAAATATCGAGTCGTGATCGGCGCAACGTTCGATTGCCCCGACCACCGCGTTAACTGCTCGGCAAACGCCGGTGGCAACTGGCTCATCCTGATTGTGTCTTCTTTGATTTGTCTGGAGAACACCGTGACCGTCGGCGTTGGTTCGCCGTTGGTGGGATGAAAATAAAATCCGCACAGGGCAAGACCGTCCTGCATGTCGATCCATACGAATCCGTGCCCTTGCAGATAGGGGCCGCTTCGTCCGCTGATCTCGACGTAGCGACCGTCGTGAATCTGCACCGGGATTTGCGAATCGTTCAGAACCCTTTCCAGCGCGTCGGCAGGTGACATGTCCCAGCCGTAGTGAAACACAACATCGGGCGCGATGTTCTTGATCAACTTCTTATACTGCTTGTCACGCACGACCCGCTTCGCCTCCTGTCCGGCATATTTGTTCAGGAATTGAAGCTGTTCGCTGGGAATTGTCGTGCGGAAGATTGTCTTATCGAAGTTTGAGGCGGGAGTTTCTTTCGGCGGAGCGGCGGCGGTTGGCGCGGAATCCTGCAAAGCCGCCGCTAGAGAGGCAAAGATCAGCAATACAAAAACGGAGAAACCGCGAAGCGCTGCGGGATGCATAAGGCGCAGACCTCCTCTTCAGCATCCGGACGCACGCATTGTAGCGCGAAATACAGTGGAATCAAAGACCGCTACTTCGCGCTCTTCTTCGCCCTCTTCACCGGCGGCACTACACCCTTTTCAGGCTGCTCTTTTTCGATTGGATCGGAGAGCTTGTGCAGGGGTTTGTCGCCCGCCGAGGACAATTGCGGAGCAGTCTCCGGCACGGTCAATCCTTGCGCGGTGAACATAGCCTCGCTGAACGTGGATCCCGACTTCGCCTTGGCCACGGCGAACACCCCGTGCGGCACGCCATTATTGAAAACGGTAGCGATGTAGTCGCCCACCATCAGCCCGTTCTGCGAGTTCGGCAGCCATGTCAGTTGCATCGCTCCCGATAAGCGGACGGGCGGGTTCCACGTCGTTCCGCCGTTGTGAGACGAGATATAGCCAACCGCCAGCCGGCAGGTTGAAGTCGAGCAACTGCTCTTGGGATAGAAGTAATAGGTCACCGCGACGTGCGCCGACGCGCCCGATGTTGCCGGGTCAATTCCGATTCCCGGAATAAAGTGATCGACCGTCGTCGTGGTCGCATCGATGGGAATGCGCGTGACCGCCGACCAGTGAGTACCGTCGGCGGAGGTGATATAAACCAGATCGTTGGTCGAGCACTTGCTGCGGAAGCGGCAATCCTCCCACACCACCCAAACAGTGCCTGCGCCGTCCACTGCCGCCGAAGGCAGGGGTCCGCTGCGAATGCCACCGGCATCGGTGTGGCTCTGGATGGTGGCAACGTTCGCGACCGCTCCCCAGCTTGCGCCACCGTTTGTCGAAGTAAATACGCCAATGCCGATGGTTTCAATCGGCACCACCACGGTTCCATTGGGCTGGACCAGCGGCTGGCCGCCGATTCCGGTGGCATGATTCGCCGTTGCCGTCGCCGGGCCCCAGGTCACGCCGCCGTCGGTTGAAGTGCTCATCAGGATGCCGTCGCCCGTGTCGGGATTGTCCCACTCGACGTAACAATTTCCATAGAACGGGCTGGCCGAGTAGCTGTCGCACACGATCCAATTCTTGTCGGAACTCACCACATTCGGCCCTACGTTCACCGGGTTGTCCCAGGTAAAGCCGCCATCGGTCGAGCGGCTTACCACGACCGCCGGAGTCTCGGAAGTATTGGAGATGGGAAGGCTCGCGATCATCCAGACGCCGTGTTTGGCGTCGTACGCGACCGCGGGATCGCTGGCTGCACTGTACGGGCCGCCGCCGTTGCCGCTGGTGAGGCCGGGAAGAAATCCATGCGTCCAGCTACTGCCGCCGTCAGTGGAAGTGGCCCAGCCAATCGCCGTCGCGCCCCCCGGAGCGATGCGCCCGGTTTGGAAAGCCGCCACCAGCGTATTGCCGTTGGCAAGCATGTGCGGCTCAACTTCCGTTGCGTGCTGCCCGGGAGGAACCGTGAACGGGTCGGAGCTGATCTCTGTCAACGTCACAGTGGGAGCGTCCTGCGCGTAAGCCATTGCGCTGACCATGAGAGCGAGACACGCAGACAATAAAATTCGATTGCCTGATCCACAGAATTTCATCGCAGCTATCCTTGAGAGAAAGTCAATCAGAGTTCTTGCGCAGAATGGCAGGGCATTCGCTACGGCGTCGATTGCCCGCTGACGATAGCGCGGATTCTTGCCACGTGTCAATGTGAACGATCTTGCAACTCCGCTGTACCGGGCAAAGCTGTTATGCGCTGCTAGTCTCGCGCCAGGGAAGGTGCGAATATCACTGCCGTGTCGTCGCTGTAAATTCGAGTCCAGTCAGGTACTTCCAGCAGAAGGTTCGACAGGGCCGAACCGGCGGGAAGAACAATGACACGAGCAGGATGTTGTTTTAGAAAATCCTGCCAGCCCGGTTCGAGATGAATCATCTTCAGATACGATCGCAGGAACTCCTCGCCATAAAGATCGTGACGGTCATCGACCACGACCTTCAGGCGCGGATACAAGCGATAGATGAGATATCCGCCCCATGCGTCAGGGGCGAGCACGGGGCCGGGAATGTGGTGGGTGACTAGAAAATCGACGGCGCGAACCGGAAAGCGCCGGCCATCAAACTGCGCGTTCATCAGTTGCGCTGATTGCAGCCTGCCGCCGTTAACGGTCACAAAAATGGTGAAGGCAACTGCCGCAACTGCCCACAAGTGTCCGCGCGAGCCGAGTTCGATTGCTTTCATTCGATCAAGGAACTGCCTCTCCAGATTTCGCCAATTTGTCATTTCATCAACTTTGTCAGAAAAGACGGGCCCTATGACAAGAATGAGCAGCAAAGACGAAACCGGAATGTTGCGCGAAGCGTATAAGCCAGAAAACACAGCAAAAACCACCAACAGAGCGTGAGAGGGTCCGATTCCTTTTCTTTTGAAGGTCAGGGCAATCAGGGCCAAAATCAGAAGCACGGCAAAACATTTCTGCGCCGCATAATGAAAATTGGGCGATTGAAATTCGTCGATGTGCTCCATGAGGAATCTGTTGGATAAATAACGATAGATGTGGATGTGCAGCCTGTAGCCATAAGGATTGACGAGCGTGGCGGCAGCGCACAAAATGAAATCAGTTGCCAGCACGATTACGCGGCTTCGGGCGCGGATTTTTCTTAGAGCATCTTCGAAACGCTCTTCTTTCAGCGTGAGCCAGTCCCAAGCCGCGCCCACGCAGTAAATCGCGATCAGAACAAAGCCAATCAAGAACCCGCCGTGAATGTTCACCCACAGCAGCATTAAGGCGGGCAGAATCCATGCAGGATTTCCCGAGGAATTGCCGAACTCAGGTTCGGGGCCATCGGAATCGAGAATCCAGAGCCAGATGACGGTAAAAAGCCAGCTCACCACGTGCGGCCGCGCCTGAAAATGAATCATTGAAGCCGACGTGGCCAACATCGTCAAAATCAGCGCAACCAGCAAACCGGCGCCGCGCCGGGTGAGCAGCCGAAAAGAAAGAGAAAAGGTCAACCCTATCACCAGGGCAGCGAAAGCTACAACGGCGTTGAGTCCCGCAGCCCGATCGAGTTCACCCACGCCAACATCGAACAGCCACTCCCACGCATACCAGGTGTGCCCCGACATTGAAGAAGAAAACGGATCGGTGCGGGGAATGGAGTGCGTCGCCAGGATGATCTGCCCGGTGCGAATGTGCCAGCCGGCGCCTGCGTCGCCCAGAAGGCGGCTCGATAGCGAGGTATAGGAAAGCACAGCGAAAAGGGCCACAAAAAGCACATCGGCCACCGAAGGAAGGGTCCACCTTACAACCGGATGTGGCGGCTGGTGAGAAGTTCTGTAGCCCAAAGCCATCGCGCTGAATCTTATAGAGTGAGGCCAGCAACGGCAAGATGACGAATGCAAACAACACACCGCGCGTGGTGATCGTGGGCGCCGGCTTTGGTGGTTTGAGTGCGGCGCAAATGCTTGCCAAATCTCCTGTTCAAATCACGTTGCTCGACCGGAAGAATCATTACACTTTCCAGCCCCTCCTCTATCAGGTCGCGACGGCAGGCCTTTCCCCCGGTGAAATTGCGCTGCCCATCCGCTCCATTCTCAATCACTGCAAGAACGTTGAAGTTCTGATGGCGGAAGTGACTGAGTTCGTGCTCGACCGGCGGGTGGTGAAAACCGCCGACCAGGAAATTCCCTACGACTATCTGGTTATTGCCGCCGGAGCGAGCCACGCCTACTTCGGCCATGACGAATGGCAATCTCTCGCCCCCGGTCTCAAAACCATTGAAGACGCCCTCGAAATCCGCCGCCGTGTCCTGCTGGCGTTTGAATTGGCGGAGCGCCAGGCGGCCGCGGGGGAAGCGCGCGGGCCGCTGAATTTTGTTGTAGTGGGTGCAGGGCCAACGGGAGTCGAATTAGCTGGTACGCTGGCCGAAATTTGCCGCCACGCCCTGGCGCAAGACTTTCGCGCCATCGACCCGCGGCAGTCCCGCATTCATTTGGTTGAAGGCGGCCCTCACGTGCTGCCCGCCTATCCGGAGGATCTTTCGCGCAGCGCCCTGTTGCAATTGCAGCGCCTGGGAGTAGAAGTGACCACTTCCGCCATGGTCACAAAAATCGAAGCCGGCATGGTTTACATAGGCGAGACGCCGCTGCAAGCTGACGTGGTTTTGTGGGCCGCGGGAGTGGCTGCTTCGTCGCTGGGAAAGAAACTTGGCGTTCCGGTGGATCGGGCAGGCCGGGTTCTGGTCGACTCCGATCTCAGCATTCCCCGCCATCCCGAAGTTTTCGTCATTGGCGATCTCGCGGCGGCCAAAGGCGCGGATGGCAAAATGCTTCCCGGCGTGGCGCAAGTAGCAATTCAAGGCGGAAAATTCGTAGCGAAAGTGATCGCGGCAGAAGTCAAGTCAGGAACTGCGGGACGGGAGGGCAAGGTGCCATCCCGGCCCGCTTTTCACTACCACGACAAAGGCAATCTGGCTACAATCGGACGCGCCGCAGCGGTAGCCCAGATCGGCAAATTGCACATCTCCGGCTACTTTGCCTGGCTGACCTGGCTTTTCGTCCATATTTTCTTTCTTATTGGATTCCGCAATCGGGTTCTCGTGTTCGTGCAGTGGGCGTGGTCGTATTTCACGTACGAGCGCGGCGCACGCCTGATCACCGGAAGCACCAACCTGCCCGGCTGGCACAGTTCTCACTCCGGAGAGCCAGAGCCGAAGCCCCTCAAAGAAATCTCGGCAGCAGGCATGAAATAAGAGCAGAATACTTCTGTCGATGCTTGCGACTTGAGTCAGCCAAGTCCGCAAAAACGTAGCAGGGAATGCTATGAAGACCATTCTCAGAACGGCGATTCTGGTCGTCCTATCGCTCACTTTCTTCTTCCCGCGCGCCTGGGCGGAAGTCCTCAAGATCAGCGTCGACGATACGATCCAGCCCATCAGCGAAGAGTACATTGCGCGCGCCATCGATGAAGCTGCGCGCCGCCATGATCAGGCGCTCGTGATCGAGATCAACACTCCGGGCGGCCTGCTCGAATCCACGCGCCACATCATCGAGAAAATCACGACCTCGCAGGTTCCAGTCATCATTTACGTTGCTCCCAGCGGCAGCCGTGCCGGTTCGGCAGGAATTTTCATTCTGGAAGCGGCCGATGTCGCGGCCATGGCGCCGGGAACCAATGCTGGCGCTGCCCACCCCGTCCTGCTATTCGGGCAAACCAGCGTCAAGCCTGACGACGAAATGAAGCAGAAAATCGAGAA
>DATLKM010000105.1:0-2485 GCA_035538435.1 Binatia bacterium | reverse complement strand
GGACGGAGACCATCTGCACCAAACCCGGGGTGAGGATCTGGCGCTGGGAAAGCTTGACGGACAGTTTGTGTTGCAGCAAAACCATGTCGTTGGTCGTTCGTCCTTGGTCGTTGGCCTAAATCGTTAAGCGGAACTGAGACTTTGAAACTGCTCGCCGTGAGCTTATTCCAGCTTGTCCAGCCGGTCGTCGTGGCTGTCGAGACGGTGTTCGTGCATCTCGACGATGCGTAACAGCCTTGCCGTGCCTTCGGCCACATCTGTCACCAATTTTGTGGCCTGCTCAATCTGTCTTGTGGTCTGCTCAAAGCGACGGTCATGCTTTTCACTTTCGAGCGACAACAGCTCCAGATTGCGGGTCAAAGCTTCCAGCCTTTCGTCAATCGTCATGGCCGCATACCTCGTCGATCCGCTTCCTCACACCAGCGAAAAACTCTCTCCCAAATAAACTTTTCTCACCTCGGGATCGCCCGCCAGTTGATCCGGCGGACCGTGGCGGAAGATCCTGCCGTTATCAATAATGTAGGCGCGATCCGTGACCGTGAGCGTTTCGCGCACGTTGTGGTCGGTGATCAGAACTCCGATGCCGCTGGCCCTCAGGTTGCTGATGATTTTCTGCAGGTCAAGTACGGCGATGGGGTCGATCCCGGAAAAAGGCTCGTCGAGCAGGATGAACGTGGGATTAATGCACAGGCAGCGGGCAATTTCCACCCGCCGGCGTTCGCCGCCGGAGAGCGCATAACCGCGATTTTGCCGGATGTGCTCCAGCCCCAGTTCATCGATAAACTTCTCCATCTTCTCGCGGCGCTCGTGCCACGACATCGGCTGCGCTTCCAGCACCGCTAAGATGTTTTCCTCGACCGTAAGTTTGCGAAAAACCGAAGGTTCTTGCGGGAGATAGCTGATGCCAAACTGCCGCGCCCGCAGATACATGGGAACGTCAGTGATGTCCTGGCCGTCATACAGCACGCGGCCAGTGTCAGGGGGGATCAAGCCAACGATCGTATAAAAGGTAGTCGTCTTGCCTGCGCCGTTGGGACCAAGCAGCCCAACCACTTCCGCCTGATCCACACGCAGGCTGACCCCATTCACAACGCGACGGCCACGATACGACTTGCCAATTTCGTCTGTGGCCAGGGTACGCATTTTCCTTGCCAATTACTCGGTTTATCGGGCCACTCGCGTTTGAGTTACCACAGGAGTACTTGCTTCGCCTTCTACCAGCACCCTATCATCCGACCTAAAGAAAGTCAACGAAACGCCCGTAATCTTGCCCCGTTCGGCATCAAAAATGCTAGGCGGGCCGCCGGTCAGCACGAACTTGTCCTCGGAGGCGGTGTAAACCAGCTTGTCACCCACCGCGCGGCGGCGCGGCTGAACGATCACGACGTTCCCTTGGGCGACCATATGATCGATGCGGCCGGCCCCGGCAACGCTTTGTTTTTCAGCAGTCTGGCTGCGCGGTACCAGGTAAACATCCATGCTTTTCGACGAGGCTGTGAACGCCGCGCCTTTTGCCGCGACGCTACCCTCGTAGTGTGCTATGCGGTCGTTATCGGAATAGGTGAGCCGCTCCGAGGTGATCGTGACGGGGTCGGTATCGCGCCTTTTTTCCTCAGAATTTCCAGCTGCCCGATTTTTCTTGCCGGGGGCGGGGGCAGCCGTACCAGGGTCGGAGGAATTGCCCGGCTTGGCTTGGACCAGCACGGTGGAAACCGGCTGGGCCGGCCCCCCCTGGGCGATTAGGGATCGGTGATCGCGGTCAAACTGGATGGTCGGCGCCTCGATGATGTTGGCGTCCTGCCAGAGCCGCGCATTTCCCTGATAAACGGCAATGGCGGGGGAATTGTGGGCCGTCATGCTGGCCGCGGTAACGTGGATCGGCGATGACGACGCCAGCAAAGCGCCGTCCGATTGCGGCTTCAGATCACTATACGTACTCTTGACCTCGCCCTCGGCGAAAGCATCATCCGTCTCGCGATTGATACGGACGATTTTCGCCGTGGTGAGCATGGAGCCGTTTAATACCCGCGGCTTGCCCGTCAATACCAGCAAGCGGTCGGACGGGGTATACAGCGCTTTGTCGGCCCAGGCCTGCGTGCGCTTTTCGGGCGTTTGATTGTCGGTGAAGATCACGTTTCCCCGCTGAATAATCGATGCGATCCCGCCTTGAGGCAAGAAGCTCGCGTCCACGGTCTGGCTGGTGCTGACGCGGTCGGGAATGCCGGGCGCGGAGTTCACGATTCTGGCGTCGGGCGCGCCGTGCATTGACTCCAGCCTGCTTTGGCCGTTTTCAGTTTCCACAAACCTGGCCAGAAAACTTCCCGCGGTGACGACGGTGCGCTGTCCCGATTCACCGGTTGAATTTTGAGCCGGCAAAATCGCGATTTTTGCATCGCCCGAGGTCACGGCGTGATCGAGGCGGCGGCCGTCAGCCAGAAAAAAATCGATGACCGGTGCGGTAATGTCGAAATCCTGGGGCTGCGAT
>DATLKM010000104.1:0-2722 GCA_035538435.1 Binatia bacterium | reverse complement strand
CGTGAAGACGCAAATCAAAGATGGCGAGACGCTGGCAAGTTCGGTGGCGATTTGGCCGACGGCGAACTGGCTGGAGCGCGAAGTGTACGACATGTTCGGGATCAAGTTCGATGGGCACCCGGACATGAAGCGGATTCTGCTGCCGGAGGATTGGAAGGGGCATCCGCTGCGCAAGGATTACGGGATTATTCAGCAGGACAACGAGTGGGTGCAAATCAATCTGGGGATTGAGAGCGGGCAATGAACGGCGCTGCTTGCCGCGGCGGGACGGCTGGACGCGGCAGCGCGGGCGCTCCCGGCAAAATCCACAGGTTCTTCGCTTGGGATGACAAACTGCTGAAGATGACAAGTTGTGGGAGGGCGCTAAACGAGGTTTGACAACTAACGACCGACGACCAAGGACCAACGACTAGCGACCGATTCATGCCCGATCCCCACACACTCTCGCCGCTCGATCTTGACACTCCCGACAAGACCTTCCTTGACGCGAACGAACTCGTCATCAATATGGGGCCGCAGCATCCGGCGACACATGGCGTGCTGCGCGTCATCTTGCGGCTGGACGGCGAAAAAGTTCTTGGGCTGGAGTGCGTCATCGGGTATTTGCACCGAGGCGTGGAAAAGATCGGCGAACATCGCACGTACACGATGTTCAATCCCTACGTGGACCGTATGGATTACGTGGCCGCGGTTTCGAACGGACTGGGATATTGCGAGACGGTCGAGAAGCTGCTGAATGTGGAAGCGCCGCCGCGGGCGCAGCATGTGCGCGTGATTCTGACGGAGTTGAACCGTCTGGCCAGTCATCAGCTTTGGCTGGGGACGCACGCGCTTGATATCGGGGCGATCACGCCGCTGTTTTATACGTTCCGCGACCGCGAAGAGATTCTGAAGATTTTCGAAAAATATTGCGGGGCGCGGCTGACTACGCACGCTTTCCGCATTGGCGGCTTGCAGTATGAGACCTACGCGGGTTTTGAGCAGGAGGTGAAGAATTTTCTGACCTTCCTGAAGCCGAAGATCGACGAATACGAAGAACTGTTGACGACAAACCGCATCTGGGTGGAGCGCACGAAGGGGATCGGGAAAATTTCTGCCGAAGACTGCATCGCCCTGGGAGTTACCGGGCCGGTGTTGCGCGCGAGCGGCGTCAAGTGGGACCTGCGCAAGGCGCAACCGTACGCAAACTATAAGGATTTCGATTTCGAAATTCCCATCGGAGAGCACGGCGACACTTATGACCGGTATCTGGTGCGCATGGCGGAAATGCGGCAGTCGGTGCGGATCATTGAGCAGGCTGTGGCTGCGCTGCCCGAAGGCCCGATCATGGCAAAAGTGCCGAAGGTGATGAAGCCGGCCGTCGGCGAGGTTTACCACTCGATTGAAGCGCCGAAGGGGGAACTGGGATATTTCATTGTGAGCGATGGATCGACGCAGCCTTATCGCGTGCGGGTGCGGCCGCCGTCGTTTGTGAACTTGCAGGCGCTTGATCTCATGTGCCGCGGCCAGCTTGTGGCCGATGTGATTGCGGTCATTGGTACGCTCGATATTGTTCTGGGCGAGGTGGACCGCTGATGGGTGCGATCGTGCAGTACATCACGTCTTATCTCGCGAGCGATCGGACGCCCGGAGCGGCGGGAAATTTCTTCTGGGCGTTCGTCTACATCATGCTGGTGTTTCTGGGGCTATCGGTCGCGGTGATCGCGATGAACTGGCTGGAACGCAAGATTCTGGCGCACATGCAGGTTCGGCTCGGGCCGATGCGCGTGGGGCCGCATGGATTACTTCAGCCGATTGCCGATGCGTTAAAGCTGCTGCTCAAAGAGGATCTGATGCCGGCCGAGGCCGATCCTGTGATTTTCTGGATCGCCCCTTTTATCGTGGTGCTGGCGGCGTTCACGGTATTCATCGTAGTTCCGTTCGGGCCCACACACGCGGTTACCGACATGAACATTGGCATTCTGTTCATGCTCGGGGTTTCATCGTTGAGCGTGTTGGGAATTGTGATGGCGGGGTGGGCGTCGAACTCGCACTATCCGCTGATGGGCGCACTGCGATCAAGCGCCCAGATGGTTTCGTACGAAGTGGCCATGGGGCTGGCTGTGGTCTCCGCAATTCTGATGACTAGCCTGAACGCCAGCGGCACGGGCACGCTGAGCATGATCGGGATTGTGCAGGCGCAGCAGGCGCAGGGCATGTGGTTCATCTTCAAATTTTTTCCGCTTGGCCTCGTAGCGTTTTTTATTTTTGCCGTCGCCATGGTCGCGGAGACAAATCGCGCGCCGTTCGATCTGGCTGAAGCGGAATCCGAGTTGACCGCCGGGTTCCATACCGAATACAGCGGGTTCCGCTGGTCTTTGTTCTTTCTGGCGGAATATTCGGCGATGATCGCGGTTTCGTCGATCGCGGTCACGCTGTGGCTGGGCGGATGGCTGCGGCCGTTTCCGAACCTGCTGAGCGGGTCACCGTGGGACCAGATTTTTTCCTTCGTGCCCGGCGTCAGTTTTCTCTTTCTAGGTGCGATTTGCTTTTACAACACGGCGCGCATGCCCAAGCATCCTTATTTCAGAATTCAGACGATTGGCCTCGCTGGCTTCGGCGCGGTGCTGGCCCTGATCGGACTGGTGCTCTTCGTCCCGCCTGTGAGCAGCCGCATTCAGGATATTTTCTGGTTTTCGGCGAAAGTTGCCGGGTTCATGTACCTCTATATCTGGTATCGTGG
>DATLKM010000103.1:0-26951 GCA_035538435.1 Binatia bacterium | reverse complement strand
AATAGGGCAGGAGGGGGATTCAGGGAGTTGGGTGAGTTCAAGAGCTTTAAACACAGAGGACACGGGGTTGCACAGGGGCGGCGACTCACGGGGTCAATCAGTTGGCGGGCGGCGTTATAGATGCGCCGTGCACTTCGCGGGGAGTTCAAGAGCTTTAAACACAGAGGACACGGGGTTGCACAGGGGCGGCGACTCACACAGGTCGGCCAGTTGGCGGGCGGCGTCAGATGGATGCGCCGAGGACTTCGCGGACTTTTCTTGTGAGGCTTTGGAGGGTGAAAGGTTTTTGCAGGAAGAATTTTTGCGATGGGCCAGGGGCGGAGAAGGCGTCTTGCGCGTAGCCGGAAAGGTAAAGGACCTTGAGCGCCGGGCGCAGGGGCAGAAGCTGCTGCACGAGTTCCTGGCCGCTGAGTCCGGGCATGACGACGTCGGTAATGATGAGATGGATTGGTTCAGAGTGCTGGGCGGCGAGGGACAGGGCGGAGGCGCCGTTGGGGGCTTCGAGCACGCGGTAGCCGCGCGACTCGAGCGTTTCGCGAACCAGCTGGCGAACGGAATCTTCGTCTTCGACGAGAAGAACCGTTTCCGAACCGCCGGCGGCGGCAACTGCGGCGGGAAGCGCGCCGTGCAATTGGAAAGAAGGCTCATCCACGCGAGGCAGATAAATGGTGAAGGTGGAACCGCGGCCGAGTTCGCTCTGCACGAAAACATATCCGCCGCTTTGTTTGATGATGCCGTAAACAGTGGAGAGCCCGAGGCCGGTGCCTTTGCCTTTTTCCTTGGTGGTGAAGAAAGGCTCGAAGATGCGGGCCTGGGTTTCGCGGTCCATACCCTGGCCGTTGTCGCTGACGGCGATCATGACGTAGGGGCCGTGCTTGATGAAATTGTTTTCCGGGGGGAAAGAATCGTCGAGGGTGACGGCAGCGGTGCGGATGCAGATTTTGCCGCCGCTGGGCATGGCATCTTTGGCATTGACCACCAGGTTCATAATGACCTGCTCGAGCTGGCCGGCATCGGCCCGGGTGCAGCCGATGTCGAAGGCGAGATTGGTGGTGAGTTCGATGTCTTCGCCGATGAGGGGGCGGAGGAGGCGCTCCATGTCGGAGACGATGGAGTTGACGTCGACGACTTTGAGTTCAAGAAGTTGCTTGCGGCTGAAGGCAAGAAGCTGGCGGGTGAGGGTGGTGGCGCGATCGGAGGCCTGCTGGATGGCTTCGGCCTTGGCGTGAAGAGGATGGCCGAGATCGAGGCGATCGAGCAGGACTTCGGTGTAGCCGCTGATGACCATCAAGAGATTGTTGAAGTCGTGGGCGATGCCGCCGGCGAGGCGGCCGACGGCCTCCATTTTTTGGGCCTGGCGGAATTGATCTTCGAGGACGCGGCGTTCGGTAATGTCTTCGGCGATGGCTTCGAGGACGTCGGCGGGTTCGTCGCCGCCGGAGACGGCGCGACCGCTAAGACGGACGGTGATGACGGCGGCGTCTTTGCGCTTCCAGCGGACCTCGAAGCCGTCGGCGCGGCCGGTGCTGCGGAATTCCTCGACCAGGCGGTTGTATTCGGCGGAATCGGCGAAGATGTCTTTTTGCGGGTCGAGGGCGAGAACTTCGAGCGCGGAATTGTAGCCGAGCATGCCGATGAGCGCGGGGTTGACGTCAAGAAACTGGCCTTCGAAGGTGGCGCGGTAGATTCCGTAGACGGCGGTTTGGACCAGGGAGCGATAACGCATTTCGGAGCGGCGCAGGGCCTGCTCGTTGCGTTTGTGGTCGATGGCGGCGGCGATCTGCTGGGAAACGAGGGCAAGGATGTCTTTATCGCGCTCGGAGAAACGCAGGTGGCCGGAATGGCTCTGGAGTACGAGGGCCCCAAAAACGCGATGGTTGACCTTGAGCGGGACGCCGAGCCATTGCTGGGGGAACGGGCCGTTGGGTTTGAGCTCGCCGGAGCGCAGCATTTGCGCGGCGAGTTCGGGAGTACAGAGAAGCGGGTCGCCGGTGCGCAGGGCGTACTCGATCAGGCCGGAAGCGGGGCGGGCGGGAGCCGGGGCGGATTCCTGCTCGTCGACGAAGTAGGGAAAACTGAGAAGCTGCGATTCGGGCTCGAGAATGGCGATGGAAAAATTGCGGGCGGGCATGAGTTCATCGACGATGCCGTGAACGGCGGCGAAGAACTGCTGAAGGTCGTCGAGGGCATTGGATTTCTCGGCGATGCGATAGAGGGCGGAACTGAGAGCTTCGGCGCGCTTGCGCTCGGAGATGTCGGTATAGATGGCGTAGAAGGCGGTGACCTGGCCTTCGGTGAGGAGCGGGCCGCTGGAGATGGAGACGTCGAACAGAGTGCCATCGCTGCGGAGGCGGCGGGTTTCAAGGGTGAGGGATTCGCCGCGCGTAAGGCATTGCTTGATCCATTCGACTTCGGCGGCGCGGTCGGGAGGGAAGATGAGGGGATTGACCGAACGGTTGAGGAGCTGGTCGGCGGAATAGCCGAAAAGGCGTTCGAATTCCGGATTGATCCAAAGAGCGTTATAAGAAGGATCGACGACGAGAAGCGCTTTGGGCGAGACCCGGCAGATCTGCTCGAGGTACTGCGGGTTGAGGGGCGAGGGTTTAGCCGCTGCGGAAGCAGTCTTCTCTTCTGGCGGAATGAACGCGGGCGCAGAACCGTGATCGAGCGCCTGGCGCAGGCGCTTGGCGCGCGCAAGTTCGCGCGCCTGCGGCGAGCGAGTGACACGACCCCCCATTTGTCTCAGCTCCCCCCTCAGAAAGCTCAGCCAGAAGCTCATCGTAGAACGAGGGGAAGTTGGGAGAAAGTTACTGGGGTAATTGCGGAATTTTCGGTCGAGGTTCAAGGGCTTTAAGCAAAGGCACCGGCGTTCGTGGAGCTGCTCGCAAGAAGCTTTAAACACAGAGAGCACAGGGGTGCACAGAGGAGGGCGGCCGGGACCCTTTGCGCGCACTCCGCTCACCGAGGCTGGCGGGCCGCGGCGTTCGTGGAGCGGCTCGCAAAAGCTTTAAACACAGAGAGCACAGGGGTGCCCAGAGGAGCGCGGCGAGTGGTTCAACGTTGATGTGTTTGACACATCGCGCCAAGGTCCTTGGGGCTATTCTGCGGGTTTGCAGTACTGATCGAGAGAGGTTGTCGCAACGTCGGTCACGATCGCTCCCTTGCGGACGACATACTCTGAAGTTCCGTAGGGGTCGGCACCCGGCTTCCAGTTGTAGGTGTAGCCGAGGTGGGTCCAGGGGTATCCACCGGGGGTTTGGCGGACGGCCAGGGTGGTAGTGGCGATCCACTGGATGTGCGATGAAGAGGCATCGCTGGGGAATTTGTTGCCGCACTGAACGTTGGCGTTGAAGCGGCAGGCGTTGCCCTCCGGGTCGCCGCAGGGGCACAGTGTCCAGGGATCGGGATCGGGCGTCGGCCGAAAAATGTCGGCCGGCTGCACCTTCATGGTTACAACCTTGGGGATTTCCTTATCAGGCGGCAAGCCGAGCACTGCGCGGACTTGCATGGCAACGTCACCGGTGAATTGGCGACAAAGGTTTTGCAGTTCCGGGATGATGGTGACCCAGGTGTCGCCATAGAGCGGGCTCTGGCCGTCATATCTGGTGGCAGTTGCGACCCATATCTTGCCGTCGGCCCCGACCACGGCGGGTTTGAGCCGCCTGAGGTCTTCGTTTCGCCAGACGGCGGAATGTTCCACGGCCGCGTTGTAGGCACTCCAGAGCGCATCCGCATGGTCCGGCGCGGGAGTAATGGCGACCGGAGTCGAAGCGTCGGATCCGGAAAAATGCGCAGGGGAATTGATGGCGGGCCCGCGGGATTGAGCCGTGGCCAACGGCAGCAACGCAAGGATGAAGACCAGCAGGATATTCGTTTTGTGGTTTGTTGGACTCATGGGTAGGCGGCTCGTTTGTGGATTTTAGGCACGGTAAGTTTCGTAGACGAGTTATGTATACCGAGATTTCTCTTATTGCAAGAAAATTAAGGAGTGGAGGGAAGGAAAGTTATGCCCTTTTCTCCCTTTGTGGGACTGCTTCCTGGCGAGGGTTCGAGAGCTTTAAACACAGAGAGCACGGGGGGGCGCAGAGGAGACCGGCCGGCACGCCTTTGCGCGACGCTACTCTGACTGAGGCTTCGGCTAGGCTGAACGTCAAAGGCTTTTAACCACAGGGAGCACAGGGGAGCACAGAGGAGGCCGGCAATTTCAGACCACGCTCATTGGTCCAACCCTCATTGGTCCAACCTCAACGGTCCACCGTCAGCGGCCCACCCTCAGCGGTCCACCGTCAGCGGTCCACCCTCAGCGGCCCACCCTCAGCGGTATTTTGGGGTCACTTTTCTGAGCGGGAGTATTCGCCGCGGAAGACTGCGGTCCAGTTGGCCCCGTTGTCGGTAGATTTTTCCCAGGTTTGTTCGATCTTGTTTGCGGACAAGCGGACGATGCGGACGCGGTTCAGCACCGGGTCGCCGGTCTGGCTGCGGCTGGAGCCGCGGAACTCGGCGGCGCCGGAGGAAACTTTGCCTTCGGTGAAGATGTGGACGCGGCCGTCGTTGTCGGCGAACATGCCGTACCAGTTTTTGTCTTCGGGGCTGTAGGCGAAAGTGTTCTGGCCGGAGTGTCCGCGGCCGCCGTCCCAGGTTTCGACGATCAGGCATTGGTCGAGAGAGAGAACGACTTTGCTGGCGGCGGTGGGGCCGGAGCCGGGGGCGGAGACGCTCCAGTTGCCGAGCCAGAAGTCGAACTGCCGGCTGGCCGGGTTTTGGGCGCAGGGTTGGGCGAGGGCTGAGGTGCAGGCTGCAAAAAGGAACAGCAAAAATGCCGTCAGTGACAATTTTGTGGGGCGGGCGAAAGTGCGATTCATGAACATCCTCCCTAGGATCGTGGAACGGGTTGGCGCGAGAGCAGTCCCGACTTGCGCGAGAGCGCCGATCGACTCTTGCTCGCGATGCTCGGAGCCGCTCAGGACAGATTCTCGCGTCGCTGGTGAAAATGCGGGGATTCGGGATAGCGCATCGAGGTCAGAGTAGCCCATTGCGGAGTGAAACTGCTTTCGCTATTGTGACAAAAGATGTCGCGAAAACGACAAGAGCAAATTCGCGGTGGGAGAACTGACGTCCGGCGCCAGATTACGACGCTGACGCGCGATTACCGCGCGGGCCACATTATTCCTTTACATGTTCACGAGCGGGACCAGTTGGTGTATGCGTCGCGGGGGGTGATGACGGTTCGAACGCGGAATGGGACGTGGGTGGTGCCGCCGAACCGGGCGGTGTGGATACCGGCGAATGTGGAGCACACGATTGCAATGTCGGGCTTGGTGGCGATGCGAACTTTATATGTGAAGGCGCGGCTGGCGGGAAGTTTGCCGAGGGAATGTCGTGTGATCCATGTATCGCCGTTGCTGAGAGAACTCGTACTTCATGCGTGCGCCTGCGGGTCGCTGGCGAGGAAGAAAAAAGCAGAAGGAAATTTGATCGCAGTGATTCTTGATCAGTTGAAGACGGTCCAGATGGTGCCGTTGCAGCTTTTGCATGTGGCGGACGCGCGAAGTTTGCGAGTGGCGCGGGTGCTGATGGGGAATCCGGGCGACTGTAGGACGCTGGCTGAGATATGCAAGCGGAGCGGCGCCAGCAAGAGGACGGTGGAGCGACTGTTTGTGCAGGAAACCGGCCTGACATTTGGAAAATGGAGGCAACAGCTGCGGTTGATGCAGGCGATGCGCTTGCTGGCGAACGGGGCGAAGATCACACATGCGGCATTGGAAGCGGGGTACAGCACGCCCAGCGCTTTCATTGCGATGTTCAGGAAGGCGCTGGGGACAACGCCGGGGGCTTATTTCAGGGGGTGAAGAGACCCTATCGGGCATCGAACCGCTTACTGCGCCGCCTAACCTACCCCGCGAAAACCGCGTTGGGCGGGGCCCCCTGAATTGGGATTATGCGGCTGTCAGGCGGCTGTGCTCATGTGCTGTTTTGCCAGGGCCTCGATTTCTGGCTCGGTTACGGCTGAGAGATCGGCGCTTTCGGTGGCGACGATGCGATGCGAGATTTCGGGATGATGAGACTGCAAGTATTGTTTCAAGAAGTCGGCGGCGTTGCTTTTTCCGGTGGCGTGGCCAATGAGGACGATTTCGCTCGCGGTCGCGAGATCTTTGGCGACCTCTTCATAGAACGAATGCTCTTCGGGTACGCGCTCGCCGCTGTAGTGAGCTTCTTTGCGATGAATCAGGTGATGCTGGAAGTGGAAGGGATCATAAGGCCGCACCTTTTCTTCGTTTGCGGGGCGGCTTCCCCCCATGTCCTGATAGACATGGGCGGCGTGGTGGTCGATGACGACGATCATGCGGCCGGGCTGGGAAGATTCTTTGGCAGGGGCGGCTGATGCGGCTTCTTTCAGGAATTTACGCAGGCGGGAAACTTCCTCTGCGCCGAGGTCGTGAGTGTGGGGGTGCTTGAAAATCACGCGCTGGCCGGCGACGCGGAAGACGAACTCGTCGTTGCCGTGCGGTTCGACCTGACCGAGATGGTTGATCAGTTCGACGGTTTCGCTCCAACTCAAGTTTTGGGGCAGCTTGCCGTGGAGAAGATTCTGGTAGAGGGAATCGAGGTGCTTGCTCATTCCGCTAGTATAGTTGATTCCTTCGGGAGGACAGGCTTGCGACTTCAAGCGGTGGAGGCTTGGTGAGAGCAACGGACAAGAAAAGAGATTCCCCACGCAGTCCGCGGGCTAGCCGGCCACATGCGCCGGGCTACGGATTTCCCACCAGCAAGAAAGGCCTTCTGGCATGGAAGTGGGCGGAGGACCGGCTGAAGAAATCGCACAACTATTGGATCACGACAGTCAGGCGAGATGGTTCGCCGCACACGATGGTGGTTTGGGGATTATGGCAGGAGGGGCGGTTCGTCTTCAGCACCGGCAGCGAGTCGGTCAAAACGCGGAATCTCGCCCACAATGCGAGTTGCATTGTCTGCAATGAGAAGGCGGACGAAGCGGTGATTGTGGAGGGCTCGGCGGAGGTTGCCGATGCGGAGACGCGGCGAAAGTTTCTGCCGGTTTACGAGCGCAAATACAAATTCGACATGAAAAAGATGAAAGACGACATTCTGTCGATGAAGGAGCCGGTGTTCGCCGTGCGTCCGCGGGTGGTGTTTGGATTGTGGGAGAAATATTTTCAGAGCAGATCTACACGGTGGAAGTTTTGAGCGGGCGTATGAATGTCTTCAGGTTGGAGTGCGCTGGTTCCGTCCTTGCGAACGTTTAACGGCGAAGCCAAAGTCCCAGCCCCGTCGCGGCGAAGTTCACAGCTGAAAGGACTGGGCGACCCACTGATTGCGCGCGGTTCACTGCCACGGGTTGGCGATGGGTACTCCGGTTGAGTGGAAGTGGCTGACGTTGCGGGTCACCACGGTCATGCCGTGAACCAGTGCGGTAGCCGCGATCAGGGCGTCGCGGTCGGAGCGGGGATTGGGGACGCGGAGCGACGCACATCGCTGGACCACAGCCGTATCAATCGGCAAGATCCGCCCCGAGAACGAAGGCAGGACGTGGTCGTCAATCCAGGTGCGGAGGATTGCGCCTTGCTTAGGATCGCGCCGCAGCAGAAGCAGCGTTCCTATTTCCAGTTCCAGCACCGACACGACGGAGAGGTAAAGATCGGTGACGGGTTGTTTCTGGGCCCAGATTCTGACGTTTCGTTCAGCCTTCCCGCCCTTTCTCAGCTCGGAAACCACGTTGGTGTCGAGAATGTACATCAGGGCAGGTCTACGAGCTTGTGAAGATTACCGCGCGAGCGGGGCGGGTCGAAGTGGATTTCGGAGGCTTCCGGCATTGCCAGCAAATCAGAGATACTTTTCTGGCCGCCGGTAATCTTCCGGTATTCCTCGGCGGTGAGCAGAACGTGGGAGGGGCGTCCGCGGTCGGTGATGAAGACCGGCCCTTTTCGGGCAGCCTTCTTTGCTTCGCTCGTGCGTTGGTTAAATTCGCGGCTGGAGAACTTTGTGATGGGCATGGATTGACCCTTCATGTAGAAACGTTGCTACATTATAGCATACGACAGCATCCGGTCCCACCCAACGAAAACCGCGTTGGGTGGCCCCTCTCAGGTCAGGCTTAGTCGGGTTTTGTGCCGACATAAATGGGCCAGCCGGACACAGTCGATGAGAGGGCGAAGCGCCTTGCTGCGACTTTCCTTCGACGCACGCATCTACAGGCGAAGGCCGATTCCGCCGTTCGGAATCTGATGACGGGAGGAGACAAATCATGTCCTACAGCATATCGACCTTGCTGCTGCGTAATCTGAGCGACGTGTTCGGCGAAAATGACCCTGTGCGTCGTCGCGCCGCAGTTGACGAGATCTGGCGCGAAGATGGCGTATTCCATGACCCTAATGGCGGCGTATTTTGCGGTCGTGACGAGATTGATCGTATTGCCGGGGTAATCAAGGCGACGCATCCAGATTTCAAATATCAACCCCTAGCTCCTCCGGAGGAGCTAGGTGATAGCGGGCGGGTTCGATGGGTATCCGGCACTCCCGGCAAGCCACCAGCTTACGCAGGAACCGATTTCCTGATCGCCCGGGACGGCCGCATCGCTGCGATCTATATGTTTTTCGACGCGCTTCCTTAGGGAGAAAGCGGAGCTTCAAATGGGCGGCCTGACACCGTCATCTGCCATCTGCGTTTCTCGCACGTAATCCGCCGACTACAACCATAAATCTCCGAATCAGATCTCCGGCTTCTTCGTTAAAGATTATCTTGCCATCTCTACATACGACCCTCGAGTCTGGGAGTTTTCCGTCGGATGGCATGTCGTGATGGTGCGTCCTCGTTTGTTAATTTCTTGGCGCGATTTGGAAAGATAGAGCGCGCCAGATTCCGAGTCCGATACCTTTAGAATTCTTCCCCGAACTCCCTCCAACGGGTATCCCGAGGTCACGCCGTTCCGGGTTCGATGTGCGTGAGATCCCGCCCCGCTGGCGAAAACGCGGGGCTGGTGAATGACGCCGAACGGCGGCGGCGTTCGTAGAAAGGCGTTGGGAATCGGAATGCCGCGCGGCACGTCTGATATCTTTAAAGTTCCTTCCCTGAATTCCCATGAGCACACAGCGACCAGGCCGATTCGCGGTGATTCTTGCCTTCGGACTGGTGTATTTGTTCTGGGGATCGACGTATCTGGCGATTGATATAGCGGTGCAGACGATTCCTCCGGCGCTGATGTGCGCGGTGCGATTTTCGATTGCCGGGGTGGCGATGCTGGCGGCGTGCGCGGCGATGGGGAAGCGGACCTGGTATTCGCCGAAGCAGATTGCGCTGGCGGCGGTGGTGGGAATTCTGCTGCTGGTGGGCGGCAACACGACTTTGTCATGGGCGGAACTGGCGGTGCCTTCGGGGCTGGCGGCGCTGATTGTGGCGATTACGCCGCTGTGGTTTCTGGTGCTGGATTCGCTGCTGCTGGGTCACCATAAAATTTCCGGGCGAGGCAAAGCCGGGTTGGCGCTGGGAATTGCCGGATTGTTTATTTTGTTCTGGCCGCAGTTGCATACGACCTCGGCGCTGGGGAAGAGAGAGCTTTATTCTTCGGCGAGTCTGCTGGGCGGGTCGTTCCTGTGGGCGCTGGGGTCGGTGCTGTCGAAAAAATGGCAATCGGGCATGGACATTTTCAGCGCGACGGCGTGGCAGGTGACGGCGGCGGGGGCGGTGAATTTTCTGCTGGCGCTTGCCCTGGGAGATTTTTCGCACGTGGTGTGGAACGCGCGCGGGTTGGGCGCGGTGCTGTATTTGATTGTGTGCGGATCGTGGGTGGGATATACGGCGTACATCTGGCTGCTGAAACATATTCCGACGTCGAAGGTGTCGACGTATGCATATGTGAATCCGGTGGTGGCGGTGTTTTTGGGATGGCTGGTGCTGCACGAGCGCGTGGACCGATTTATTGTGATGGGCAGCGTGGTGGTGGTGCTGAGCGTGATTCTGGTGACGAGCGCGAAGGTGGAGGAGAAAGCGGAGGAACCGCAGTTGGCAACTGCGGGAGCAGGTGAGCGGCGATCGGTTGGCTATATTAATTCTCAGCGGCGCCGCGCGGCAGCGGACAGCTCCATTCGGCTCGCTGCGCTCAGGGCAGGCCTGAGGCGGGTGCCCTTACATTCCTTGAACAACGATCGAAAAAATCTTTTGAAGGCGTGGATCGCGGCGATCCTGTGGCTGATAGTGATTGCCATTGAATCGAGCGCGCTGCTTTCGGCGCACAATACCAGCCGGATTCTGTACCCGGTGCTGCATTTCTTGTTTGGCGTGGATTGGGAGCGGTTTGAGGTTTGGCATTTTTATATCCGCAAGGGCGGACACGTGGTCGGGTATGCGATTTTAAGCGTTCTGCTGTTTCGCGCATGGCGGGCGACTTTAGAGCGGTCCGATCACTTGCGCTGGAAGCTTAACTGGGCGGCGATTGCGGTGCTGGGGACGGCGATGGTGGCGAGCCTGGATGAGTGGCACCAGAGCTTTATTCCGTCGCGGACGGGAAGATGGCAGGATGTGGTGCTGGATACGTGCGCGGGAGTGGGGATACAGATTTTACTTTTCCTGTGGTGGGGCGTGAGATCACGCGTAGTTCCGCCGGCGGTTGGAGCGCGGATTGGAGAATAGGCGATTGCGGCGGCGCTGAAAGCGCCGGCCCTCGACGTTCCCAGGTCTTCAGGTTCCCGTGCAAATAGGCGCGGGACGGCCCGGCAGCGGGAAAATCCCCACTTCTCGCGCAAAAAGCGCGCGAGAAATGGGGCACCCGCGCGAATTCCCCCCGCGAATTCCCCCCGCGAAATCACCCTGCTATCCGATCTTGGGCGCAAGAGCAAGTTCCTCACCTGCGAACCTGCGAAGTGGGATGTAACAACTGCCTTCAATACATGGCGTCGTATTTGGTGACGACCCACTGGCCTTCTTTATTTTCTGTGGTGACGGTGAAGAGTTCCTTGTAGGTGGTGGACTGGCCGGGGGCGTTGAGGCGCTGGCCGCGGTAGTGGAGGATGGTGAGCGGCGGGGCGCTTTCCCATTCAGCGAGTTCCCAGGCGAGCAGGGGGTGCTGCGATTCGGAGTTGCAGATGTAGTGGGCGTATTTTTTGCGGTAGTCGTGCTCCCAGTCGTGGAGCAGGTCGTCGCAATGGCCATCGCGCAGTTCGCGCAGAAATTTGTTGGCGCTTTTTTCGATGGTGCGGTCGCGCAGCGGGTTCATGCGGATGCTGACGGGAAGGCCGGTGAGAGGATCTTTGTCTTCGGAGCGGGCGAGCACCGGGCCCTGGTTGCTCAGCCAGTAGATGTAGCCGAGAAAGCCGAAGACCATGACAGCGGCTACGCTGACCGCGATGGCGATCTGAGTTCTGGTAAAGCCTGTGCCGGTAAATCCCATGCTGAGGGAAAGTTTACCGGGATGACAAGAAGGGGCAAGATTACGTGAGAGAGACGCGGAAGGACATGTACGGGCGGAGAATGATCCTTTTACTTACGCCACAATTCTTCGCGCATGGCGTTCGACTCACGAGTCTCGAGAGCCGCCTGGCGTAATTGAGTGGCTTGAGCAGGATCGATGCCGGCCTCGAGTGAGGTTTGCTCGAAAAAGTAGCGCCAGCCTTCATGGCGATCGGAGACGTTCTGGCCATCTTCAAACTCTTTCACGCCTGATTCCGCATTGTGCCTGCCCCTGACCACGGCGACGACGCCCGCAGAACGGTAAGTGCGAACGTTGTGGCGAATAATGGCAAAGGAGATGTTGCGGTCGTCATTCATGCGAAAAAACATCATTTCGATTTTCGACCTCCGGGTTTGCAGGCTGAAGGACAGAGGCGGCGGAAAAGAAAAAAGGCGATCTCGCATGGACACCGCCTTTTGCACATTTGCCGAAATTAGACAGCCTGGACGTTTTCCGCCTGCCAGCCTTTGGGGCCCTTGGTGACCTCGAACTGGACGGTCTGGCCTTCCTGAAGGCTGCGAAAACCTCCGGCTTGGATCGCCGAGAAATGCACAAAAACGTCTTCGCCAGACTGCCGGCTGATGAAGCCGTAGCCTTTCGCGTCGTTGAACCACTTTACTGTTCCTTGTTCTGCCATGTTGATACAAATTTCCTTTTCGATTGATTTACGCTGGAGGGATTCGGAGGTACAAAGGGCAGGTTACTGGCTGTTGAGGCGAGAGCTGCTCACGACCGATTCGGTCTAACGCACAAAGCGATCATACGCGGAGCGGAGACATTTAGCAAGCTGATTCGAGTTGGGGCCGATGAGGGTTGGGCGAACGAAGAGCCTTCGGTGGTGGTGAACCGTACAAGAACATTGGTGCGGCGCGGCTTTCACCATGAGCGAGCAGGATGACCTTAAACAGGATATACTCGAAATACTTAACCTCGAAGATACGCCTTCACCGCAGCTTGCGCCTTCGCGATTGAGAGATCGAAAGGCGGCTTGTTGTTCGCACGAATATCTCTGCATTCGTCAGTTCAATTCACCGGCAACGGTCAGCGCGGCGAAAAGCAGGGCCATTGAGGCGCACTGCCGGGGGCCGCGCCAGCCCATTCCAATCTGCACTTCAGGAGTTTTTCATGTCCGCACTGAACGGCGACAAATCCAGATTTAACCGCGAGCGCAGGCAGAAGATCGCCCGGCGGAAAAGAACCCGGGAGCTGCTGAATGCAGCGGCGAAGCGAAGCAAGCCGGCGGGCTCTTCCAGCCGCTCTGAGGGAAAACGGGTGCCGGCATGAACGCGCCTTTAGCGGCATTGCCCACGACCGAGTTAACGGGAGCGAATGCAGCCAGCGAAATCAAAAAGAAGCGAGTGCTGCTGGTTGACGCTTCGAACCCGAAGCGCGACCTGCGGGCCGGCGCCATGCGAAAGCTGGGGATGGAGGTCGATTGCGCGGCCGACATCACGGAAGCCCGTTGCTGGTGGAAGGCGGACCTGTACGATCTGGTCCTGGTCAACGTGGAAAAAGGGCGGGGGAACCGGGACAATTTTTGTGAAGAGGTGCGCAAGGCGACACCGCCGCAACGGTTGGCATTTCTGGTCGGCAAGCCCGAATACATTGCCGATTCACCCGGCGCGGATGAAGTGGTGGTGATTGCGGATTACGGACAGCACTCTGTGGCGGGAGACATTCGCGCGGCGCTGAGCGCCGACATGGGAAATTCGACCCAGCGCTGGGGCATCATGGAAGCCTCGCGGCGAATCTCGGCGGTGCGCCTGGCGTGCAACGCCCGCACCCGAGCCATGCAGAACCTGCCCGCGCCGCGGCGCGACGCGGAAAGCCGGGAAACGAAACGGGTCTCCGCCACACTGGACGATTTATTGAGAGAGGAAATGCAATGAAGAACATTTATGTCGGCAATTTGCCCCACAGCACGACGGAAACCGAACTGCGGCAGATATTCGAACCGCACGGCGCAGTGGAAAAAGTCAGCCTTGTAACCGACCGGGACACGGGACGCTCGCGCGGCTTTGCCTTCGTGGAAATGACCGACGGCAGTGAAGCCGACAAGGCGATGGCGGCCCTGAACGGGACCGATCTGGGCGGACGGCCGTTGACGATCAATGAAGCTAAACCGAAGACCGACCGGCCCAGAAGCGGCGGCCATCGCTTTGGCGGCGGAGGAGGCGGAGGGCGGGACCGCGACCGGGGTGGACAGCGGCGGGACCGCTGGTAGATTCTGTTTGCGGATGGGCGGGATTGCGCGTCGCCGATGACAGGCGAGCGGTGAACGAATAAATATATTGGGAGGCGTGCGATGCCACGAGGCCGATCGACATTTACGAAACGTCAAAAAGAGCAGAACCGGCAGCAGAAGCAGCGGGAGAAACTGGAGCGCAAGAGCCAGCGCAAACAGGAGCAATCGACGTCGGATGGGACGCTCGACGCGGATGAGTTGCGGGAGGCGGCCGAGGCGCAGGCGGCCCTGTTCCAGGAGAACTTTGAGTAAACGACCGGCCGGATGACTCAAGTTTTCCGGCAGCGGACCCGGATCGGGGAGTAAGAACAGGCGAAATCCGAAGAAAGGCGCGGCTTCAGGCCGCGCCTTTTTTGTTTATCGAGGAAGTTTTTTTCGCGGCTCGGAGGCGAACGCGGCTTACGCCGTGCCCTAATTATCCTGCATGAGAGTGGCAACGATCACGGCGCTGAAGCGCCGCTCTTGCACAGAACCGCTACTCTTTCTTGTCGTCTTCTTCTTTGGTGGGCTCGACGCCGCCGTCGTGCTGGGCCTGGGCTTCGGCTTCTTCCATGGCCTTTTTGGCTTCGGCGGCCTTTTTGGCGCGGGCTTCGGCACGCTTTTCGCGTTTTTCGTCGATGACTTTTTCGCTGCCGAGCAGCTCGAGGAAAGCTTTGTCGGCGCCGTCGCCTTTGTTCCATCCGGTGCGGATGACGCGGGTGTAGCCGCCGTTGCGGTCGCCGAAGCGGGGGCCGATGGTGTCGAACAGCTTGACCACGGCGGCGTCGGTCATGAGATACGACGCGGCGAGGCGGCGGGCGGAGAGGTCTCCGCGCTTGCCCAGCGTGATCATCTTCTCGACGATCGGCTTCGCGGCCTTGGCCTTGGGCACGGTGGTTTCGATGCGCTCTTCGACGATGACGGAGGTGACCAGATTGCGGAGAAGAGAGCGGCGGTGCGCGGTGTTACGTCCGAGTTTGTATCCAGCGACTTTGTGGCGCATTGGGAAACCCTCAGCTTTTGGCTCTTGGCCTTTTAAGGATGCGTTCCTTTGGCGCTTTATTGAGATCCCTCGCCTTTGCTCGGGATTTCGGCAGCGGGCTCACGTCCGCTAAACGCCTCAACTCGTCCGTCCGGAACGCCCATATCCTTCGGCCTGCAAAAAGCGCAGGCCTCAGGATGACAATCTAACAAAACTCTCGACTGGCACGGCTGAAGCCGTGCCCTGATACGAATCCTGATCAGGCGGCGCGGCTGAAGCCGGGCCCTGATACGAATCCTGATCAGGCGGTACGGCTGAAGCCGGGCCCTGATACGAATCCTGATCAGGCGGCACGGCTGAAGCCGTGCCCTGATACGAATCCTGATCAGGCGGCGCGGCTGAAGCCGCGCCCTTGCAAAACATCCCCTTCAAAATATCGCGGGGCGCCGTCCCTACAAGTTGCCCTTTAAAACATCACAGACCGTCGTCCGGGCCGTAGGCTGAGGCCGGCAGAACCAGGTTTGAAGTGGGGCCGGGCACGGCGTTGCCGTGCTCGTCGATCTTCATGCCCAGGCTCAGGCCCATCGAGGACAAGATTTCCTTGATCTCGTTGAGCGATTTGCGGCCGAAGTTTTTCGTCTTCAGCATTTCCGACTCGGTCTTCTGCACCAGCTCGCCGATGGTCTGAATGTTCGCATTCTTCAGGCAGTTGTAGCTGCGCACGGAAAGCTCGAGTTCTTCGACGGAACGGTTGAGGTTCTCGTTGTGGATTTCGGGCTTGCGGTCGTCGGACGAAGACGTGCCGGTTTCGATTTCCTCCTCGAAGTTGATGAAGATATTCATGTGGTCTTTGAGCAGCTTGGCGGCCAGGCCGATGGAATCGGCGGGCGTGATGGAGCCGTTGGTCCACACTTCGAGGGTGAGCTTGTCGTAATCGGTGATCTGGCCGAGACGCGCAGCTTCGACCGTGTAATTGACTTTGCGCACGGGCGAGTGCACGGAGTCGATCGGAATGAAGCCGATGCCGAGGTCTTCGTCGAAATTCTTGTCGGCGGAGACGTAGCCGCGGCCGCGCTTGAGGCGCATTTCCATGTCGAGCTTGCCGCCTTCGCTGACCGTGGCGATGTAAACGTCTTTGTCGAGGACTTCGACGTCGCCGTCGGCTTCGATCATTCCGCTGGTGACGACACCGGGCTGATCGGCGCGGAGATAAATGGCCTTCGGAGCATCGCGGCTGAGCTTGAACGGAATCTGCTTGACGTTCAGGATGATGTCGGTCGCGTCTTCCACGACCCCGGGGATCGACTGGAACTCGTGCAGCACGCCTTCAATCTTGATGGCGGTGACGGCCGCGCCTTCGATGGAACTGAGCAGCACACGCCGCAGCGAATTGCCGACGGTGGTGCCAAATCCTCGCTCGAACGGCTGCGCCCAGAAGATGCCGTACTTATCGGTGAGGGTGGATGTGTCGACTGCGAGACGTTTTGGTTTCTGAAAACCCTTCCAAAGCATTGGTTACTCTCCTTCGACCATTTAGCTCAACCAAGGCATCCCGGAAAGCCCGTTCCGGTCAAGCGCCCTGGAAGGCTGATCTGGTGCGAATTGGGCTGAAAAACTTATAAACACGGAGGAGCACAGAGAATGCTGTGCCGCCTTCGATCCAACTACTTGCTGTACAACTCTACGATCAACTGCTCGTTTACCGGCGGTTGAATGTCTTCGCGCTTGGGCAGCGACAAGATTTTTGCCTTGTAGTTGTCGCGGTCCACTTCGAGCCAACCGGGCGTGGTGCCGTGGCTGGCGTATTCCTTGGCCAACTCGAGCACGGTCAGCTTTTTGCTGTTTTCGCGGATAGCAACTTCCTGTCCGGCGCTGACCTGGTAAGAAGGAATATTGACCTTCTTGCCGTCGACCGCGACGTGGCCGTGGCGCACCAACTGGCGGGCCTGACGGCGCGATTGCGCGAAGCCGAGGCGGAAGACGACGTTGTCGAGACGGCGCTCGAGTTGTTCGAGCAGCTTGGCGCCGGTGACTCCTCGGGACTTGGCGGCCTTCTCGAAGTAGTTGCGGAACTGGCCTTCGAGCGTGAAATAAATGCGCTTGGCCTTCTGCTTTTCGCGCAACTGGAGGCCGTAGCCGACAATCTTGGCTTTGCGGTCCTTCCCGTGTTGTCCGGGAGCGAAGTTGCGCTTCTCGATGGGGCACTTATCGCTGAAGCATTTGGAGCCTTTGAGGAAAAGCTTCATGCCCTCGCGGCGGCATAGACGGCAGACTGCATCGGTGTATCGGGCCAATTTGTTCTCCTTTTAGATGACCGGTTTACGGGTTTGGCTTCACCCTTCGTCCCGGACGAAAATCTGTCGTTGGTCGTTGGCTGTGGGTCGCTGGCTCTATTCGGCCAACGACGAACGACCAACGACGGTTTCTACACTCTACGGCGCTTTGGCGGACGGCAGCCGTTGTGCGGAATCGGCGTAACGTCTTTGATGGAGCGCACTTCGATGCCGGCGGTGGCAAGGGCGCGGACCGCGCTCTCGCGGCCGGAACCGGGGCCGCTGACGCGAACGTCGACGCTGCGGACGCCGTGATCGCGCGCCATATTGGCGGCGTTCGAGGCGGCCTGCTGGGCGGCGAAGGGCGTGCCTTTGCGCGAACCGCGGAAACCGAGCGAGCCGGAACTCTTCCACGACAGAACGTTGCCGTTCATGTCGGTGATGGTCACGATGGTGTTGTTGAAAGACGCCTGCACGAACACGAGCCCGTGGGGGACGTGCTTGCGCTCTTTTTTCTTGAACGTCTTTTTCTTGCCTTTTTTGTCCGGTGCGGCTGCGCCGCCGGCTGCTGCTGGTTTTGCCATGAAAAGCGTCCTTGGTCGTTGGTCGTTGGTCGTTGGCTTAAAAGCCTAACAAACACGATCCAAACGGTTCTTCAATCGATGCCGATCGTCTACTGCGAACACTCACGGTTTTGGCCGACGACCAACGACCAACGACCGACTACGGTTTTATGTTTTCGCCGACGCCTTCTTCTTGGTGGCGACGGTGCCTTTGCGCGGGCCTTTGCGGGTGCGCGCGTTGGTGTGGGTGCGCTGACCGCGGACCGGCAGGTTGCGGCGGTGGCGGAAGCCGCGATAGGAGCCGATTTCGATGAGACGCTTGATGTTCATCGAAACTTCCTTGCGGAGATCGCCCTCGACCAGCCCCTGCGCCTCGATCACGGTGCGGATGCGGTTGACCTCTTCTTCGCTGAGGTCCTGGACCTTCTTCAAAGGCTCAACCTTGGCTTCGTCAAGGATGGCCCCGGCGCGGGGATGCCCGATGCCGTAGATGTAGGTCAGCGCGATGTTGATGTGCTTCTGGCGCGGTAGATCGACGCCTGCGATACGTGCCATGTTGCTTTATGCCTCCGGGCTGCGGGCTTCGAGCCGCGAGCTACGAGCAATCTCCTGCTGATTCGGCTTGCTGGCAGCTCGAAGCTCGGCGCTCACAGCTACCCCTGCCGCTGTTTATGTTTCGTATTGGTGCAGATCACACGCACCACGCCTTTGCGGTGGATGATTTTGCACTTGTCGCAAATTTTCTTTACCGATGCTCTTACTTTCATATCAGTTCCAACCTATCCGTCAATCTTGCGATCCTTCGCAAAGGACGCTCAGGATGACGCCAGCGGGCTCCCGCTTCGCTCACGCCCGCTAACCGGCGTCACTTGTCGCAAATTTTCTTTACCGATGCTCTTACTTTCATAAACCAGCTTTCAGCTGTCAGCTATCAGCCTTCAGCAAAATCTGCGGGCTGCGCCCGCCGGACAGCCGAGGCGGCTGTCTCTACAGGATCATTTATAGCGGTACACGATTCGGCCGCGGTTCAGGTCGTAGGGCGAAAGCTCGACTGCGACCTTGTCGCCGGGAAGAATACGAATGAAGTTCTTGCGCATCTTGCCGGAAACATGCGCCAGCACCTGATGCTTGTTTTCCAACTCCACTTTAAACATGGCGTTGGGCAGCGGTTCGAGGACCGTGGCCATGACTTCAATCGCGTCTTCTTTACTCATTCGCTCCTTGTGCTGCGAGCTTCGAGCAGCGAGCTGCGGGCAAAACCTGACTGAGGTCGCTCGCAGCCCGTAGCTCGCGGCTCGTAGCTCTACTGCGTTAATATCACCGGCCCATCCTTCGTGACGGCTACGCAGTGCTCGAAATGGGCGCTGAAGCTGCCGTCGGCGGTGACGGCGGTCCATTTGTCGCCTAACACCCTTGCCTCCGGCTTGCCGTAGTTCACCATGGGTTCGATGGCGATCACCATACCTTCCCGCAACTTTGCGCCGTGCCCGCGGGAACCGAAATTGGGAACCTGAGGCTCTTCGTGAAGCCTGGTGCCGATGCCGTGGCCCACGAATTCGCGCACCACGCTGAAACCGGCGGCCTCGACGTGCTCCTGCACGGCCGCGCCCACATCTCCGATGGAGTTGCCGACACGGGCCTGCTCGATGCCGCGATAGAGCGATTCCTCGGTGACCTTGAGCAGCTTCTGCAATTCCTGCTTGACGCCGTTGCCGACCGGGACGGTGATGGCGGCGTCGCCGTAATAACCGTCGAGCACCACGCCGCAGTCGATGGAAACGATGTCGCCTTCCTTGAGCATCCGCTTTTCCGAAGGGATGCCGTGAACGATTTCCTCGTTCACCGAAGTACAGAGCACACAGGGATAATCGTAGTATCCCTTGAACGCGGGCTTGGCGCCGAGCTCGGCAATCTTCTTATCGGCGGCCCGCTCGAGATCCATGGTGGTGACGCCGGGCGCAACCAGGGAGCGGACATGATCGAGAACCTGGCGAACGATGCGGCCGCTCTGCCGCATGCGTTCAATTTCCGACGCCGACTTGCAAACTATCGCCATGCTTCGATTCGACTCAAAAATCTTACGCGTGATGCTCTTCCAGAATGTGGAAGATCTGCTCCGTCACTTCGTCAATGGGCCGGTCGCCGTTTACGGCAACCAGCCTGCCGGTGCGCTGGTAATACTCCGCGACAGGCGCAGTCTGCTCCTGATAGGCCGTCAAACGGGGTTGAATCACTTCCAACCGGTCGTCATTTCGGGTAACCAGCTTCGATCCGTCTTCGCACAGTTCGTCGACGGGAGGCGGCTGGAAGTGGACGTTGTAGATCCGCCCACAGGTGGGACAAGAACGCCGTCCAGTAATCCGGAGCAACAATTGATTATAGTCAACATCGAGCCGAATCACAATCGGCCAGGCCCGGGTGGGGCGCGAATTGTCAAAGAGCTTGTCGTCGAGCAGCGCATCCAGCCATCCGGCCTGAGCCGCGGTGCGCGGAAAACCATCGAGGATGTAGCCGCGTTTGCAGTCCGGCCGGTTCAGCCTGTGGCGGACCATTTCGCAAACCAAATCGTCGGAAACCAGTTCGCCGCGGGCCATAACGGCCTTGGCGGCCACGCCCAAGGGCGTTCCCTCGGCCACGTTCCAGCGCAGAAGGTCTCCCGTGGAGACCTGCGGGATGCCGTAGCGATCCATGATGCGCTTGGCCTGGGTGCCTTTACCGGCACCGGGCGGCCCCAGCAAAACGATGGGACCGATATCGAGCGAGAGCAATTTTGGGTCAGCGGGCGCTTGAGTCATCGAGTGATTGAAAATCTCCGGCAGAGATCATATTCCAACCCCCAATCAGATCACCCACAGAATTGAGAAACCGGGAAATTCAGTAACTGAGAAATCAATTGCTCAATTCCCAACTCTCGCGCGGGCTCGCGTCAACGTTGCCCGCCACCCCAACGACCGGTTGCGATGAGATCCTTCGCTCGGCCTGAAGAACGGCCACGCTCAGGATGACGCCGCTACACGGTTACAAACACTCAGTACCTAAGACCAGTTGCGGCGGCCACGGATGCGGCCGCTGCGCGGCGTAAAGCCGTCGTAGTGGCGCATGATCAACTGCGCCTCGATCTGCGTCACCGTGTCCATGGCGACGCCGACGACAATCAGCAGCGAAGTTCCACCGAAATAAAAATTCACTCCCAAACCGTTGGTGACCCAGACGGGCAAATGCTCGAAGAAGCGGCCGAAGGGCCCCCACAAGTGGTTGAGATGGATACCTGCAATCATCCACTCGGGGATGAAAGAAATCACGATCAAATAAAGAGCGCCGACCAGGGTAATGCGGGTCAGAACTTCGTTGATGTAGTCGGCGGTGCGGCGGCCGGGGCGGATGCCGGGAATGAATCCGCCGTACTTGCGCATGTTATCGGCGACTTCGCTGGGGTTAAAAACGATGGAAACGTAGAAGTAGGCGAAGAAAATGATGCCGATGGCGTAGAGCAGAGTGTAGAGCGGCTCGCCCCAGGCGATCATGCGGAAGAGGTCGCCGAAATAGCGATTGTTCTTGACGCCGTAGCCGATGGTTTGCGGCAGAGTCAAAATCGAGGAAGCGAAGATGACAGGCATGACGCCGCCGGCGTTTACCTTCAGCGGCAGGTGCGTGGACTGCCCGCCCATGACTTTACGGCCGACGACTCGCTTGGCATATTGCACGGGAATGCGGCGCTCGGAGCGCTCGACGTAGACGATGAAGGCGACGACGGCCAGCATGAAGACGATGAGGAAGGCCATGAGCAACAGCGTGACCGGGCCCCAGGTGCCGCTCTTGGCTTTCTCGAAAAGGTCTTCGACGCCGCGGGGCAGGCCGACGACGATGCCGGCGAAGATGAGCAGCGACATGCCGTTGCCGATGCCGCGATCGGTGATCTGCTCTCCCAGCCACATGATGAAGGCGCTGCCGGTGGTAAGGGTGAGCATGGTCATGAAGCGGAAGCCCCAGCCGGGATGAAAGACGAATTCGCCCATCTTTTCGAGGCCGATGGCGATGCCGAACGACTGCACGGCGCTGAGGATCACGGTGATGTAGCGGGTCCACATGGTGATCTTCTTGCGGCCCATCTCGCCTTCTTTTTGCAGCTTGGCCAGCGGCTCATAGACGACGGTCAAAAGCTGAAGGATGATGGACGCCGTGATGTACGGCATGATGCCGAGGGCGAAGATGGTCATGCGGCGGAGGTTACCGCCGGAAAACAGGTCGACAAAACCGAGCAGGGAGCCGGAGTTGTGCTGGAAAGCATCTTCGAGTTTAAGGAAGTTTACGCCCGGCGAGGGCAGGTGCCCGCCCAGGCGGTAAACGGCCAGCAGCGCCAGCGTGAACAGAACGCGCTTGCGCAAATCGGGAATACGGAAGATGTTCGCCAGCTTTTCAAACATTACTGCGCCGCCTTTACCGGTAAGACCTCGACCTTGCCGCCCGCCTTGGTGATTTTATCCTGCGCCGACTTGGAGAATTTATGAGCGTGGACGGTGACGGCCACGGTCAGTTCGCCATCCCCAAGAATTTTAACCGGAAGCTTGGTTTTGATCACGCCGGCGCTGCGCAGAACTTCGGGCGTGATGGGGGAAGCGAGCAAGTCTTCGCCGAGAGCGGCGAGCCGCTCCAGGCTGACGATGTTGAACTCCTTGCGGAAAATGTTGGTGAAGCCGCGCTTGGGCATGCGGCGGTGCAGGGGCATCTGGCCGCCTTCAAAGCCGCGGATCATGCGGGAGCCGGTGCGGGAGCGCTGGCCCTTGTGTCCGCGGGTGGAAGTTTTGCCCATGCCGGAGCCCATGCCGCGGCCGACGCGCTTGCGTTTTTCCGACGCCTTTTTCGGTGCGTGAATGTTGGATAAGTTCATAATCAGCTTTCCGCCATCAGCTTTCAGCTTTCAGTCCGAGCTTTCGCCGACGGCTGACCGCTGAAGGCTGATGGTTATTCCACGATTTCCACCAGATGCGGCACTTTGGCGACCATGCCGCGAATGGCCGGGTTGTCGGGGCGCTCGATGACCTGATTCAGCCGGGTGAAGCCGAGGCCCTTGATAACTACTTTCTGCTTTACCGGCGAGCAGATGGCGGAGCGCACCCACTTGAGTTGGATCTTGCCGCCGGAGTTGGTTTTGTTTGCCGTCATGCTTGCTGGACCTCAGGGGCTAAAGCCCCATTCTAATTGTTGCCGTAGCGGCGCGGCTGAAGCCGCGCCCTTTCAAATCCTTGCGTGCGGCCAGAGCCGTGCCCTTTCAAATCCTTGCATGCGGCCAGAGCCGCGCCCTTTCAAATCCTTGCGTGCGGCCAGAGCCGTGCCCTTTCAAATCCTTGCATGCGGCCAGAGCCGCGCTTAACGATCCCTTATAGCTCTTCCACCGATTTGCCGCGCATGGAGGCGACCCCTTCTTTGCTCTTCAGGTTCTTAAGGGCGTCGAAGGTGGCCTTGATCACATTGTGCGGGTTGGTGGTGCCGAAGGACTTGGTCAACACGTTCTGCACCCCTGCCGAGGTCATGACTGCGCGCACCGCGCCGCCGGCGATGACGCCGGTGCCTTCGGGCGCGGGCTTGAGAAGGACCTTGCCCGACCCGTAGCGGCCCAGCACGAGGTGCGGGATGCTGCTTTGGGTGAGGTTGACCTTGATCAGGTTCTTCTTGGCCGATTCGATGGCCTTGCGGATGGCCTGCGGCACTTCCTTGGCCTTGCCGGCGCCGTGTCCGACGACAGCCGCCGAAGGATCGCCCACGACCACGAGCGCGGCGAACGACAGGTTCTTTCCGCCTTTGACGACCTTGGTGACGCGGTTGATGGCGACCACCTGGTCTTTCAACTGAAAGGAATTTGCGTCGAGCTTTTTTATGACTGTTGGCATTCTTTTCGATTCCAGCTCCGAGCTTCGAGCTATGGGCTGCGGGCAAGCTCTATGTCGAAGCGGCGGGCGCGCAGCTCACCGCTTGAAGCTCGCAGCTTCTTAAAACTGCAATCCTGCTTCTCTTGCGGCGTCAGCCAGCGCTTTCACGCGGCCGTGATAAATGTAGCCGCCGCGGTCGAACACGACTTTGGTGACGCCCTTTTCTTTGGCGCGTTCGGCGATGGTTTTGCCGACCACTTTCGCCGCGGCCACGTTGCCGCCGCTGCGCTTCTGCTGTTTCTGGCCCTCGGCGGAACTGGCGGCGACCACGGTCTTGCCGCTCAGGTCGTCGATGACCTGCACATAAATGTGGTTGAGCGAACGGTACACGTTGAGGCGCGGACGCTCCGCGGTGCCTTGCAGCTTTTTGCGGATGCGGTCGTGAACGTGGCCGCGTTTGGCGTTTTTGGAGATCTTGGTCAGCATATGAATCTTTCCTGCGTTGCCGGTCTTCGGCCGGCGGTCTTCGGTCTTCGGTCTTCGGTCGCCGGCTTCGTGTCGTTGGTCGTTGGCCGTTGGCAAAACCTTTTTGCCGCTTCAGGCCAATGGCTAACGACCAACGGCCAACGACGTTTCTATTTCGCTCCCGTCTTGCCTACTTTCTTCTTCAATCTTTCGCCGGCGTAGCGCACGCCCTTGTTCTTGTAAGGATCGGGCGGGCGGAGGGCGCGCATTTCGGCGGCGACCTGGCCGACCTGCTGGCGGTCGATGCCGGTCAGGGAAATCTTGGTCTGCTTGGGATCGACAGCGGCTTCGACGCCGGTGGGCAGCGGGTATTCGATGGGATGAGAAAATCCCAGATTGAATACGACCATGTTCTTGCCCTTCATTTCGGCGCGGTAGCCGATGCCGACGATTTCCAGGTCGCGGGTCCAGCCCCGGGTAACGCCTTCGACGGCGTTGTTGACCAGGGCGCGGGCCAGGCCGTGCAGCGCCGATTGCGAATCGTTTTCGCGCAGGGCGAGCAGATGGCCGTCCTTCTGCTCCATCTTGATGCCGCCGGGGAGGGGCGTATCCAGCTTGCCCTTGGGCCCCTGCACGAGGACGGTGTTGCCTTCGATTTTGACGGTCACCCCTTTGGGGATGGCGATCGGTTTTTTTCCAATTCGTGACATAAGCTCTCAGCTCTCAGCCGTCAGCTCTCAGTTCCATCGCTCGTCGCATCTGCTGCTCGCCGACGGCTGATAGCTGAAAGCTGCTTCATTACCAAATTTCGCACAACAATTCGCCGCCTACGCCTTCTTTGCGGGCCTGGCGGCCGGTCATGACTCCGCGCGGGGTGGTCAGGATGTTGATGCCCGTGCCGCCAAGCACGCGGGGAATCTCGCTGCGGCGCACGTAGACGCGGCAGCCGGGGCGGGAGACGCGCTCCGCCTTGGAGATGGCGGCCTCGTTGTGCGCGCCATACTTCAGGTAAATGCGGATGACCTTGTGGCCCTCTTCGTCGGTGGCCTTGAAGTTGGAGATGTAACCCTCTTCTTTGAGAATGCGGGCGATCTCGAGCTTCAGGCGGGACGCCGGCACGTCCACCTTCTGGTGGCGCGCCTGAAGCGCGTTGCGCACCCTTGTCAGCATGTCTGCGACCGGATCGGTCAACCTCATCGTTTGCTTCTCCTTTAGCCACCCGTTCGCCCCGCTGGCGGCGGGGAACCTGCGATGGCGCTACAACTGGTCGTCGGTCTTCGTTCGTCAGTCTTCAGTCGTCGGTCTTCAGTCGTCGGTTCCGCGGCTGGCTGACGACCGGCGGCCGACCACCGGCGACTGTTCTACCAGGACGACTTCGATACGCCTGGAATTTCGCCACGCAGAGCCAGGCCGCGGAAGCACAAGCGGCAGATGCCGAACTTGCGCAGGAACGCGCGCGGACGTCCGCAGATCTTGCAGCGGTTGTGCTTGCGCGTGGAAAACTTCGGCTTCCTGGGGTGCTTGACGTTGCTTTCCGCGCCGTCTTTTACTCGTTTTGCTGTAGTTGCCAAAATTGCTCCTAACTTCCAGCTCTCAGCTTTCGGTCTTCAGTCGGTCAAAGAATCTGACCGTTCAATCGCCCAACGACTATGCGCGGAACGGCATGCCCAGGTGCTTCAATAAAGTGCGCGCCTGATTGTCGGTTTGCGCCGTGGTCACAATGGTGACGTTCATGCCTTTCAGCTTGTCGACCTTCTCGTAGGAAATCTCGGGAAAGATCAACTGGTCGTGCAGGCCGAGGGTGAAGTTGCCGCGGCCGTCGAACGATTTGGCGGAAACGCCCTTGAAGTCGCGCACGCGGGGCAGAACGATGTTCACCAGGCGGTCAAAAAATTCGTACATGCGGTCGCCGCGCAGAGTGACCATGGCGCCGATGGATTGGCCGGCGCGCACTTTAAAGGCGGCGATGGACTTCTTGGCCTTGGTCACGACCGGCTTCTGGCCGGTGATCTGGCCGAGTTCGTTGACCGCGGGATCGAGGACCTTGGCGTTCTGCGTGGCCTCGCCCATGCCCATGTTGACGACGATCTTGTGCAGGCGGGGCACCGCCATCGCATTGGCCAGCTCCAGTTCCTTCAACAGGGCGGGCGCCACTTCTTTTTCAAAGCGGGCGCGGAGGCGCGGACGTTCTTTCGCGCTGTGGCGCGCCTGCTCGGGAGCCTTCTGCTCCTGGGCCGATTCTTTTTGTGCTTTCTTTTCTTTTGCCATGTGTAAAGCTCTCAACTCTCCGCTCTCAGCTTTCAGTCAGCGCAGCTTTCACCGAAAGCTGACGACTGAAAGCCGCGGCTACTTGTCCAGCGTGGTGCCGCATTTCTTGCAGACGCGAACTTTGCGGTCGCCGCGCATTTCGTGCCCGATGCGGACCGGGCCGCAGGTGGGGCAGACCAGCTGCACGTTCGAAATCGCAATGCGGCTCTCCTGTTCGGCGATGCCGCCCTTGATGTTGCGCTGGGGGTTGGGGCGCACGTGCTTTTTCACGATCATGACGTGCTCGACCAGCACCTTGCTGTCGTTGGGAAACACGCGCAGCACGCGGCCTTCCTTGCCTTTGTCGCGTCCGGTGATGACTTTTACGTTGTCATTGCGCCGGATATCGACTCGTTTGTGTTCGGTGGTTGCTGTTGCCATAGGAAATCTCTTTACTTCTGCCTTCGGTTCTCGGTTATGGTCGTCGGTCTTCGGTTCTCGGTCGTCGGTCTTCCGACTTACGTCGTTGGTCGTTTGGCCGTTGGCCCTTGGTCGTTGGCCGCGACTGACTACCTCGCGACTTTCAAATCATCCGCCTAGCAACTTCAAATCATTCGTGTCTTCGACCCTTGGCCGTGAGCAGCTTTTTGCCAACGACCGACGGCCAACGGCGCTGTTCAAATTACTTCCGGCGCCAGAGACACAATCTTCAAAAACTTTTTCTCGCGCAGCTCGCGGGCCACCGGGCCAAAGACGCGGGTGCCGACCGGCTCGCCGGCTTCATTAATGAGCACGGCGGCGTTCTGGTCAAAGCGGATGTAGGTGCCGTCGCGGCGGCGATGCTCCTTGCGCGTGCGCACGATGACCGCTTT